>JAIDQV010000062.1 GCA_029062045.1 Clostridia bacterium | reverse complement strand
TCTTATTATATTTTACACCCGTGCGCTTTAAAAGTCAATTTAATAGAATAAATTGTTTATATAATATTAAAAAAAGCCTTTCGATAAAAAAACGTCCTGCGCGCAAAGCCCGCAGGACGCAATGTTATTTAAAATATTCAAGCCAAACGTTTGCAACGGCGTCAGATGGCATTCGCCAGTCCGCACGGGGAGAAAGCGATACCGCCCCCACCTTTACCCCGTCGGGCATACATGAACGCTTAAATTGGTGTTTAAAGAACCTTTCATAGAAACTTTTGAGCCACTTCTTTATCGTTTTACTACTAAAAACGCCTTTAAAAGCGTTTTCAGCTAAAAACATAATTTTATCGGGCGGGAATGCGTAACGCAGAGCGTAATAGATAAAGAAATCATGTAAGACGTACGGGCCGACAATATCCTCGGTCTTTTGCGCGATATTACCATTTTCATCCGGCGGAAGAAGTTCGGGGCTTATCTCAGTATTTAAAATACTTGTAAGAATTTTCTTCACTTCACCGCCCAGCTTTTCCGCTTCGTAAGCGATTAGATGCTTTACAAGAGTTTTAGGCACGGAGGCGTTAACGCCGTACATTGCCATATGATCGCCGTTATAGGTTGACCAGCCCAACGCAGTTTCGCTTAAATCGCAAGTGCCGATAACTAGTCCGCCCATATCGTTAGCCATATTCATTAAAACCATAGTACGCATTCGCGCCTGGGCATTCTCAAAGGTTACATTTCTGTCATCAAAATCGTGCCCTATGTCCTTAAAGTGCTTTAAAACGCTACCTGATATAGGTATAGTTTTTGCAGTTGCATTCAACGCCTCTATCAGTTTTAAAGAGTTGCCCTTCGTCTTCTTAGTCGTTCCGAAGCACGGCATAGTTACGCCGATAATATTTTTTGAATCTAAGCCAAGCGACTTAAATGCACGGCAAGCTACAAGTAAAGCAAGCGCGGAATCAAGTCCGCCTGAAATACCTATTAAAACGGTCTTAGAATGTGTGTGTTTAAGCCTCTTTTCAAGCCCCTTTTGCTGGATAGTTAACACCAGCTCGCTTCTTTCAGATAATCCGTCTTGGGGAACGAACGGGGTTTGAGAAAATTTTCTGCTTAAATTGTCTTCACTTTCAAACGTTTCAAAGACTGATCTGTAATATCCGTCGTCTCCACGCTGATCTTGTCTTTCTTCTTTTAAGTCGGTATAATATGCCCCAGCTTTTCTGCACCTTTCACTCCCAAGCATTTCAACATCTATTTCCGAATACAAAAGTCCGTTTTTAAACAGCTTGCTTTCAGTAAGAATTTTACCGTTTTCGGCAATTATGTTGTGCCCGGAGAATGTCATATCGGTAGAGCTTTCACCGTCGCCTGCATTGCAGTAAACATATCCGCAAATAAGCTTGCCGGACTGCGCCTTAATAAGCGTTCTTCTGCGTTCAGCTTTACCCGCTATTTCATCACTGCAAGACAGGTTTACAATAATATTTGCCCCTCTCTGTGCATGTTTTAACGAAGGCGATTGAACCGACCATAAATCTTCGCAAATTTCTGCAGCTACGGTAAAGCCGGGACAATTACTTGCCATAAATAAAATTTTTGTTGTAAATGGCACAAATTGCTTATCGTTAAGACTGATATAGTCCATTACAACTTCCGTTGAGGAAGAAAAATATCTTCCTTCGTAAAACTCGCCGTAGTTAGGTAAAAAGGTCTTGGGAATAACAGCCAATATTTTACCCCTATGGATAGCTATTGCGCAGTTAAAAAGTTTGCCATCGTGCCTTATTGGCGCGCCGACAAATACGAGAGTATCTATTTCATTCGTTGCTTCGGCAATTTTGCTTAAAGCGTTTTCGCACGCTTTAATAAGCGTGGTTTGATTAAATAAATCCCCGCAGGTATAACCGCAAACGCAAAGCTCCGGGAATACTGTTAGCTGACTTCCGTGTGCCGAACTTTCCTTTATTGCCTCTATCATTTTTTGAGTGTTAAAATCTACGTCAGCAACCCTCATTTCAGGGGTTGCTGCGCAAACCTTTATAAAACCGTGTTGCATTTAAACCTTCTTATTTGCTTTGTGCAGCTTTGTGTGCCTCTCTGATCTTTGATTCTATTTCTGATTTCAATTCAGGGTTCTGCTTCAAATGTTCGCGGAGCTTTTCACGCCCTTGTGCAAGCTTTTCGTCGTTATAATTGAACCAGCTGCCACTCTTAGTAAATATGCCGTACTCGACGCCTAAGTCGATAAGGCAACCTTCCTGCGAAATACCCTCGCCATAAATAATATCGAATTCAGCAACTTTAAACGGGGGCGCAACCTTGTTTTTGACAACTTTGCACTTTGTTCTGTTGCCGATAATGTTACCGTCGCCCTTCAAAGCGTCAGCCTTTCTAATATCAAGACGGAGGGACGCAAAATATTTAAGCGCTTTACCTCCGGGGGTAGTTTCAGGGTTACCAAACATTACGCCAACCTTTTCACGCAGTTGGTTAATGAATATTACGCAGGTTTTTGAACGGTTGGTTATTGCCGTAAGTTTTCTTAAAGCCTGCGACATGAGGCGGGCAAGAAGTCCTACGTGCGTGTCTCCCATATCCCCTTCAATTTCCGCCTTTGGCGTAAGCGCCGCAACGGAGTCAATTACGATAATATCAACCGCACTAGAACGGACAAGCGACTCGCAAATATCAAGCGCCTGCTCGCCGGTATCTGGCTGGGATAAATATAACTCGTTTGTATCTACGCCAAGAGCGTGCGCATACTGCGCATCGAGTGCATGCTCCGCATCGATAAACGCCGCAACACCGCCAAGCTTCTGCGTTTCCGCTATTATATGTAATGCCACGGTAGTTTTACCCGAAGATTCGGGTCCGTAAATTTCCATAATTCTGCCGCGGGGAACGCCGCCCACACCGAGAGCCAAGTCGAGTGAAAGACAGCCCGTAGGGATAATTTCAACGTCGTTTGAAACCGCTGTTTCACCAAGTTTCATAATAGAGCCCTTGCCGTACTGCTTTTCAATCATAGCTATGGTTGAGTTAAGTGCCTTCAATTTTTCTTCATTCATTTTTATTTACCTCTGATTATTTTAACTTTTTAAAAGCCAGAAACAGCGCAATGTTTATCGCAGTTTCCGTTATAGCCTGCCGTGAACCCTTTAAATTATACTCGTAAACACTAATATGTTCCTCATTCCCTACGGCTATATATAAAAGCCCTACCGGCTTTTTTGTGCCGTCAGTTTTAGGCCCTGCAATTCCCGTAGTGGCAATGCTTAAATTGCAATTACCGGTAGCCAGAAGTCCGTACGCCATTTCATAAGCCGTCTGCGCTGATACCGCACCGTACGCTTCAAGCGTTTCTTCTTTTACACCCAAACGCTCAATTTTTGATTTGTTACTGTAAGTATTCAGACCTTCGAAATACACTTCGCTGATACCGGGTATTTCAACCAACCTTTTGCTTATTCCGCCGCCAGTAAACGATTCTGCCACACTTACAGTCGCTTGTCTCAATTTCAAAAGCTGAAAAAGCCGCTCGCAAAGTGAAATATCTTCCAATGCATAAATGTGGTCGTTAAGTGCGGCAACGACTTCCCTGTATGCATTTTGATATGTTGATTCATCAGCCGAACCGTCTTTGACGATTTCGATAGAAAGGTCGCCAAAGTTTTCACGTAGATTAATTGCAATACCGGGACAAGCGTTCTTTAATTTAGCAAGCACACCGTTTACAGTTTCAACAGGTGCGGCAACCGTTCTTATAAAGTCACTCATTTCGTTAAAACTTCTCTGTTTTTTACTAGATAATTTATACCTGAAATTACAGTTAAAATCACAGCAAGCGCAAAGAACGCAAGCCCAATATAGTTAATTATATCACCCGCAAGTTTAACTTCCGCAAGGCTGTCCGCGAACTCACTTACGCCCGCACCTATCAGCAGCACAACAATTGCAATATCTTGACAAGTTGTTTTGTACTTACCGACAATATCGGCAGCTATTACCATTCCTGAACTTGCCGCAACCATTCTAAACCCACTGACTATAATTTCTCGCGCAAGTATAAGCGCAACGCCGCAACCTGCAACAATCAGCGCCCAACCGCCAAGGTTTTGAGTAAAGAACGACGGTACGGTAAGCATAATTACAAGCGCTGACAAAACCAGAACTTTATCTGCAATAGGGTCTAAAAACTTTCCTAAATTAGTAACCAAATTATATTTTCTTGCAATTTTACCGTCAAAAAGGTCAGTTAAGCAAGCAATTCCAAACACGGCAAGCGCAACAAAATAATGTGCAGTAAAATCAAGATAAAAGAACAGAATGAATACGGGTATCATCACCATTCTTGCAATCGTCAGCTTATTGGGCAAGTTCATTACACCCCTACCCGCCGCAAACTTGTAAGCCCGGCTCTCCTTATTCACTTCTTTTTCCGTTTCGTTATTCATAAACCGTAATCCTCCGTACGCCCGTACAAGTCGTATGCGTCTGAGCCTTCAATAATAACTTCCGTATACTCGCCCTGAACGGCCGAATAAGCATTGAAATAAACTTTTCCGTCAATATCGGGGGCTTGAAAGTATGCCCGCCCAACAAAACAGTTTTTTTCGTAGTCGATACCGTCGCAAAGAACTTTTATCTTTCTACCCACAAAACTTTGAAGTTTTTTAAAAGAAATTTCTTTCTGCACTTCATAAAGTTTTTTTACACGCTTCTTCTTTACCGAATAGGGAATTTGCCCTTTCAGCTTATAAGCCGCAGTATCGGGTTCGCGGGAATAGGCAAAGAACCCGCAATTATCAAGCCTTGCTTCCTTCAAAAAATCAACAAGACCTGCAACGTCCTCCTCAGTTTCCGTGGGGAATCCGGCAATAAAGGTTGAACGGATAGCTATATCGGGAATTTCTTTTCTAAGCCTATTAAATAGCGCTAAATATTCCTTTCTCACCGCAGGGCGGTTCATGAGTTTTAAAATTCTGTTTTCGCTGTGCTGTAAAGGAATATCCAAATATTTGATTATCTTAGGGTTATCCCGAATTTCGGAAATCAATTCATCATCTATCATATCGGGATAACAGTAAAGTAATCTTACACTGTTAATGTTGACAAGCGTTGTCAAGTTTTTTAAAATTTCTACTAATTTTTTTTGTCCGTAGATATCAATACCGTATCTTGTTACGTCCTGAGCAACAATAATAAGTTCAGCAACATCACCAAGACCTTCCGCCTCTCTTAAAAGCTTGTCCATAGGATAGCTTGCGTATTTACCACGAATTTTAGGTATTAGACAGTATGTACAGTGATTGTTGCATCCGTCGGATATTTTCAAATACGCATAATGCGCAGGCGTAGTAACTAGCCTTCCGTCATTATAGCCGTGAGAACCCGCACCAACAAAATTAACTCTTTCGCCTGAATATGACTTTTCAAGCGCTTCGAAAAATTTGTCATAGTCGTCAGTTCCCAAAAAAACGTCTGCTTCCGTCAAAGCATCAAAAGTTTCACCTACGTATTTTTGAGGCAAACAACCCGTTACAACCACTTTTTCAAGGGTTTCGCCCTTTAAAGCCGAATACTCCAAAACCGTTTCAATAGCTTCTCTGCGGGCTTCGTTCAAAAACGCGCACGTGTTAATAACCAGCACTTGCGCGTTTGATGCGTCGTCGGTTATTTCACAGCCGTTTGCCTTGATTATAGCCAATAATTTTTCTATATCTACACGATTTTTATCACAGCCAAGTGAAATTATTCCGAATTTCTTAGTTTTAAAATCAATCATCTACGTCCCCGTAAATATTGAAAAATTCATCTTTTGACAGCAAAACCTTTCTAGGTTTAGAACCTTCGGAAGGGGTTACATAATTCATATTCTCCATCCAGTCGATAATTTTACATGCCTTTATATATCCGACGGGGAACCGACGCTGTATCATAGATACAGAAGCCTGGTTTGACGTTACGCAATACTTAAGCGCTTTAATAAATGTATCGTCTATCTTGGTTTCGCTGTCCTCGCCTTCTCCGCCACCGCTGACCATAGAGTTAGCGGTTTCTTCCTGTTCAACGGTATTAATGAAGTCGGAAACGCTTTGGTCAAAATAAGTTTCATTATTTGCTTTAACGAAGTCCGTAACCTTTTGAACTTCGTGCGTATCTACGAAACAGCATTGAATACGTGCAAGGTCAGGGTCTACCGCCGAGCGGAAATACGCGTCGCCTTTACCGAGAAGCTTTTCGGCACCGCCTATATCGAATATTGTGCGGGCATCATCGAAAGAGTTAACTTTAAAGCCAATACGCGTGGGCAAATTTGACTTAATAAGACCGGTAATACAGTCAACCGAAGGACGCTGCGTTGCAAGAATCAAATGGATACCGCAAGCACGAGCTTTCTGAACTAGCTTGATAATCCTGCTTTCAATGTCCTTTTTAGCCTGTAACATTAAATCGCCGAACTCGTCAAGAATAATGACGATTTTAGGCAACTTTTCTTCACCTTCGGGCAAATGCGCGTTGTATTCGTCAAGGTTTTTAGTTGCTACACCGTTTTCTGTCATATCCTTGAAAAGCGTGTAACGACGTTCCATCTCTTTTATCGCCCAGTTCAAAGCTTTAATGGCCTTGTCAACATCGTAAATAATCTCGTTAATCATAAGGTGAGGAAGTTTATCGTAAGAGATAAACTCAACCTGTTTGGGGTCAACGAGAATAAGCCTCAATTCTTCAGGTCCGTATTTATACAAAAGACTGACAAGCAACGCACTTAAACAGATACTTTTACCACTGCCGGTAGTACCGGCAACAAGCAAATGTGGCATTTTAGTTATATCGGGACAAACCACGTCGCCATCTACGTTTTTACCGAGGGCAAAAGTTAAAGAATTTTGCTTGCTGTTGAGGAATTTCGAGCTTGCAAGCATTGTTTTAAGCCCGACAATCGACCTCTTATTATTAGGAACTTCTATTGAAAGCGCACCCTTTGAATAGTTGAGATAAGCTGTTACGTTCTCTTTCATTAGCTCCATTGCAATAGCATCACGATAGCCGAGAGAACGTTTTATATTTGTTTTATCGTGAATTATTACGTCATAACGTGTAATTGCAGGACCTATCGTAACATTAGCAACTTCACTTGAAATTTTGTAACGCTCAAGCGCCTGAACTATCGTGCGCTTGTTATCTTCAATCTCGCCTGTGTTAACGTTTGAATTTTCAGGGTAATTGTCCAGCAAATCGAGCGAAGGGCGAACGTACTTTTTCCAAACATGTTTAGGCTTTTCTTCTGCCTGTTGCTGCGGTTGCTCGTTAGCAATATCCACACGCTTAGCACCTTCCACTCTTCTTGAAACGCGATCCGGTGTTGCGGAAACCGGCGGAACGGCGCGGTCAGCACTTCTTGCGCTGTCGGAGTCTGCTCGAGAACTTCTGTCTGTGCGAACAGCAAAAATATCATCGGCACTATCGTCATCAAAAAGCCCGGCGTTGCTACGCTCACTTCTTTGCGACGCACGTCTGCCACCCCTATCTTCACGAACGGAATCATTGCCTAAGATATTGTAAACATCAGTATCATTCTTTTCTTCCGCTGCGGGAGCTGCGCTTTTACTTTCTTCTGTGTGAAGCTCTTCACGTGCAGACTGAACTTGATTAGATTCGGTAAACCCTACTGCACTGCGCTCGTTTTCTGAAGGCGTATAAGGTTCTTCCGACTTAGTCTCAACCTCTTCATTTAATACCGAATAAGTGTCAGCCTGTTCGTTATAATTGCCGTAATAAGACTGTTCTTGCTGTGCGTTATATGATTGCTCTTGATAAGAACCGTTCACCGAATTCCCATAATATTTCTCATGAGCAGGTTTCTCTTCCACAACGTAATTCGTAGGCATAGACGGCGATTGATTGTAGACATTGTATTGATAACTTTGAGTATAGCTATTGGATTTTGTAGATTTGGGTTTTTCGGGTTTACTTGTAGTGAAACTGCTTAAATAATCCGCTTCACTGGTTACGGGATGATTAAAATATGAATTTTCGTTGAAAATCATATTTCTTCTGTAACTTTCAGCGGCAAATTCACCCTTTTCAAATAAAATTCTGCGTCCTAAATTCTTCTGTGAAAATTTGCCATCTTTCGCATTTTCGCGTGTTTGGCGTTCAACAGTGTTAGGTTGCGGCTGAACTACACTTTCAGGTTTATACTCAATGTTTACCGGCGTAGCATCGGTAATATTTTCCGCATAACTTTCTTCAACTTCGCTGTCTTTGATTTTGACCTTGCGTAGTTTGACTGAAACGGTACCCCTAAAAGCCAGAACAGTAAGCGCGCAGCAAAGCACTGCAAGTAGGCTAAATATTACGTATGCAGTAATATAGCCGCCCATAGCAAGAATGGGATAAACCACTATTGAGGAAACAACTCCGCCAAATGTATATCCCGAATAGCCGTATTGCGCGTTTTTATAGCAGTCGGCAACATACTCGCCATATCCGTTAACGGGATAACCGCTAGTTGAAACAGCGTGGAAAAGCAAAAACAGCATAACCGAAGTCAAAATAATAGTAATTGTTTTTTTGAACCCTATTTTCAACTTCTTGCCGAATACCAGCCATTCGCCTAAATACGCTAAAAGCGCAACAACCAAAATTGAGCCATAGCCGAAAACCCCGTACATAAATGTACAGATAGCACCGCCTATTCCTGCAAAAATCGCCGTGTGGCTAAGCAGCATTATAAAGACGATAGCGCTGAACAACATCAACGTCATACCCATCGTCTCTTTCGTTAAAATATATGAAATTCTTTCGCTTTTGTCTTTTTTCTTGTCGCCCACGTTCCGCTCTCCGAATTTGAGAATTCGATAAAATAATTCTTTCATTGACATTGTAACATAATTTTGAAAAAATGACAACAAAATGAAAACATAAATTAAATTTATTTATATATAAATAAGCGTGCCGAAAACCGACACGCCAAACACCTATTTTTTAATGCTAATCAATAATTTTTTCTTTATTGCTAAAAATGAATAATTTTACAAATCGCCTAATTGTAAAATCAAACGCCTAACGCACTCATCTCACTAGCTTTTGATAACATAAAAATTGTTACACCCCATAATATACTTGAAATATCGCATATGCCTATTTGTTTTTTACGGTTTAATCAAATTTATTTATCATAATGTCAGTTATGTATAAATATTAATACTATTGCATATTTATAACACTTTTTGCAATATCATAAATATCCCCCGCACCAAGAAAAAGTACGGTATCCCCCGCACGCGCCGAACGAATAAAATCAATAATATCTTTCACATTGTCGCCATAGCGCGCTCTTTTTACACTTTGAGATAATGTAAGCGCACTCCCTGATTCGTCAAAATATTAACGCGCAGCAAAGGTGCGGTAAATAAGTAAATTATTAATACCGGACAACACTTTAACAAATTCATTGAAAAGATTTCTCGTTCTTGAGTAAGTGTGCGGTTGGAATACGACGTATAGCTTGCCGTCGTTCAGTTTCTTTACAGCAGACAGAGTTGCATTAATTTCGTCAGGATGATGTGCATAGTCAGCAATACAGCGTGCGCCTTTATACTTGCCTATATTTTCAAAGCGGCGCTCAACACCTGTAAAGTCTGCAAGTCCTTCCTTTATTCTGGCAAAGGGAATTCCGGCAGAGCGCGCTACCGCTACTGACGCAAGTGCGTTTAAAACGTTGTGCTTGCCGTATACGCTCAGATTTATTGTCCCCAATTTACTGTCACCGTCCATAGCAGTAAAACTGTAGAAGCCGTTTGTGCATGTGATACGTTTTGCAAAAAACCTTGCGTTTTTTTCGTATCCGAAAGTTAACCCCTCTACCTTTAAATCGCCGTAGGGAACAATTGCAATTTCAGCGCTGTCCGCAAAGTGCGCATATGCCGAACGAAGATTTTCCACTGAGCCGTAACATTCAAGATGGTCGGGGGCGCTATTCAAAATGACAGCAATATCAGGTTTAAGCAAAAGAAAATTCTTTTTATATTCGCATGCTTCTGTAATAAAAAAGTCATTACCACTATAAAACCCGTTTAAAAAACTTTTATCGCGCCCCCCTATGTGCACACCGAATTTTGCCCCTGCGCACGCAAAAATGTGCGCCAACATAGCCGTGCACGTGGTTTTGCCGTGGCAACCTGATACCGCTATCACCTTTTTAAAATCTCGGCTAATCTCATATAGAAGTTGCCCGCGCGAGAGAATGGTTTTATTCAGTTCCCTAGCTTCAATTAGCTGTATATCGTTCTCCTTTACGGCGTCGGTATAAATAACAACGTCATAATATTTGACGCTACCTTTTCCTTCAGCTATTTCTATTTTTGCCCCCAACTTCGTCAGCTCATCGGTATATACCCCAGCAAAATTATCGCTTCCGGCTACCTTTTTGCCGCAAGACAGAATATATTTTGCAAGTCCGCTCATACTGACTCCACCGATACC
>JAIDQV010000061.1 GCA_029062045.1 Clostridia bacterium | reverse complement strand
TTCGAAACCTAAAAGCCCTCTTCTTTCGTAATCGGCGTAAGTAGTGCCACACACCGGACATACCTTTTGGGGCGCGGAAGAGCCGAACAGCCATGCGCAAAAATCTTCACTTACTTTAGAGTGAAGCTGGCCGTACAGTTCCTGACTGCACTTTGCGCAGAGGTGGCTTTCAAAAATTTCGCCGTTAATTGTTTCGTCGTAATGTTCGGTTGCCACGTTTTTTTTGCAGCGTTGACAAAGCATAACTTTTTTCCTTACTCTTCTATTATAATAATTTTTCGGCAACAATAAACAGATTTAACGGCGCATTTGAAAAATTTTTGTAATTAAATTGTAATTTTTTTACTCAATTAAATTGAATATTCGTATTTTGCGTGTTATAATTAACAATGTTAAAACAATAAAAACGGAGGTTTTGTTAAGTAATGCAATATTCAAAAGATATAGAAAATATGATTTGCGTTGCCAAGGGCGTTTCGGGCAGATTCGAACACGGCCCAGCACCCATTCCCGAAGAAGGTCAATGGATTCAGGCAAAGGAAATCAAGGACATCAAGGGTTTTACCCACGGCATCGGCTGGTGCGCACCCCAACAGGGCGCTTGCAAACTGTCTTTGAACGTTAAAGACGGTATCATCGAGGAAGCCTTGGTTGAAACTATCGGCTGCTCGGGCATGACCCACTCCGCCGCTATGGCTGCGGAAATTCTTCCCGGCAAAACCATTTTGGAAGCACTCAATACCGACCTTGTTTGCGACGCGATTAACACCGCTATGCGCGAACTCTTCCTTCAAATCGTTTACGGTAGAACGCAGTCCGCTTTCTCCGAAGACGGTCTTACTATCGGCGCAGGGCTTGAAGATTTGGGCAAGGGACTTCGCTCGCAGGTGGGTACTATGTACGGCACCAAATTGAAGGGCGTAAGATACCTTGAAATGGCTGAGGGCTACGTTATCGCGCTTGCGCTTGACAAGAACAACGAAGTTTGCGGTTATAAGTTCATATCCATCGGCAAAATGACCGACTTTATTAAGAAAGGTCTTTCCCCTCTCGAAGCATACGACAAGGCTATCGGCACCTACGGCAGATATTCCAAAGAAGCAGGCGCTGTGAAGTACATTGACCCCAGAACAGACAAGGAGGTTGAAGCATAATGGCTCTTTTTGAAAGTTACGAAAGACGCGAGAAGAAAATCCTCAGCGTATTGAAAGAATACGGTATTAAAACCATTGAAGAATGCAAAGACATTACCTTGAAAAAGGGCATCGACGTAGACAAAATCGTTCGCGGAACTCAGCCTATTTGCTTTGAAAACGCAGTTTGGGCTTACACCGTCGGTGCGGCTATCGCTATTAAGAGCGGCAGCAAAAAGGCAGCTGACGCCGCAACAAAAATCGGCGTAGGCTTGCAGAGTTTCTGTATCCCCGGTTCTGTTGCAGAAAACAGAAAGGTCGGCGAAGGACACGGCAACCTTGCTTCCATGCTTCTTTCCGAAGAAACCGACTGCTTCTGCTTCCTTGCAGGTCACGAATCCTTTGCGGCTGCGGAAGGCGCAATTAAAATTGCAGAAAACGCAAACAAAGTCCGCACTAAACCTTTAAGAGTTATCCTCAACGGTTTGGGCAAAGACGCGGCTTACATTATTTCGAGAATTAACGGCTTCACCTATTGCAGGACTTCCTTCGACCCCTATACCGAAACGGTTAAGGTCGTTGACAGCGTTGCTTTCTCCGACGGCCCCCGTGCAAAAGTTAAATGCTACGGCGCGGACAACGTTCCCGAAGGCGTTGCAATTATGAAGATGGAAAACGTTTCCGTATCCATTACGGGCAACTCAACCAACCCCACCCGCTTCCAGCACCCCGTTGCCGGCACCTATAAAAAGTGGTGCTACGAAAACGGCGTGAAGTACTTCTCGGTAGCGTCTGGCGGCGGCACAGGCAGAACCTTGCACCCCGATAACATGGCGGCAGGTCCTTCTTCTTACGGTATGACCGACACGATGGGCAGGATGCACTCCGACGCGCAGTTCGCAGGCTCTTCCTCCGTTCCCGCTCACGTTGAAATGATGGGCTTAATCGGTATGGGCAACAACCCTATGGTCGGCGCGACGGTTGCGGTTGCGGTTGCCGTACAGGAAGCTATGACAAAGTAAAATTTAATACAAAGCAAAAATCGGCTTCTTTTGAAGCCGATTTTTTTATACCGATGGTAACTATAATAATGCCAATTAAACTGAAATTAAAATAAGCAACGCTATAGTTAATCCCAATAAAATTAATGAAAATAATAAGGCAAAATTGAAATAAAAAGCTTTCTTTTTGGAAATGGCTGAATTGATTACGATTTGCTCATTAATCTCATTAATAAATTCTTCATCAGACATAGAACTTGATTTATCCTTAAAACCTTGGTAGCCCATTTTATCTATATCACCGAAAAACAGCAAGGAATTACCCTTCAAGTTTTTAAGTTTTATGTATTTTTCAGCTTTATAACGTGACACAAAAACCAGACTAGAAAAAATGATTGAAAGAAGTACTGAACCGCAATACAAAATGAAAAGCAATAACAAGAAACCACACAAAACCTTATTATTCCAATCGGAAATGATATGCACCGCCTCAAAAACTTTAGTTGTTAATCCTATAAGTAAAGCTATTAATCCCATTAATATTGCAGATTTATTATCGGTATGTTTTATAGAATCATTGACTATTTCAAGCACTTTAAACGCTTCGTCTTTTGAATATGTATTATTTAAAATTACCATGTAAAATCCTTCATTTTATAAAAATCGCCATAGCTTTCAATAGAAATAGACGAAGCTTGCTTTCTATTTCCCGAATCTATTTGTTCAAAAGTACTTTCATCAAAAATGACTTCATTTTCGCCCGCATTTTCACAACATTTACTTGCGTAATTCGTAACGGAACTCGGGAATGCTAACTGACAACACTTGTTTTTTCCTCGCGTACCAATACGAGTAATCAATATATGCCCACTACATATACCCATGCCGCATTTAATTTTCCAGTCGGGTTCAACAATGGGATTATAAGACTCTCTAATATATGTATTTATACTGCGGACAGCATCAATGGCATGTTGTCCGCTATTTGTCTTATTTTCCTTTACAAACAAACAAAGCAGCCCGTCACCGACAATTTGCATAACCTTCCCGCAGTTTTCTTCTACCGCTTTTGTCACCAGCTTTGCAAACATCTTATAGATTTTAAGCATATTCTTTCTGCCGTTTGAATCTTGCATCTTTGTAGAATTGCGCATATCAACGAACATTATACTGCACTGTAAATTTTTTGCTTTTGCCTTTTTTGAAATTTCATTTTCGTTGGGAATATAACTAATATCGTCAGTTTCAACTTTCAAGTTCTTAATATCAGTTAATTCTTTCGTAAGCTGATTTATTTCCCCTTTTTTCATTTTATCTCCTGTCTAAATACTTTTATACTCAATAATTTTTTCCATTATTTTTCTTACAATAACTAACTATTATTCGGAGGAAGGTTATGGAACTTAATACGGTTTATCCTAATGACTTCTTAAATAAAAAACGCAGAATAAGGCAAAATACGTGTTTTATCATTATGCCGTTCGGTGAAGAAACGAAAGAGGTCTATGAAACCATTAAGCGAGCGGCAACATATTGTCAGGTGGATTGTGAACGCTCTGATGAACTGAAAAAATCATCTCCGTTTATCAATAAAATAATTTCGTCTATTAATACTTCATATTTCTTGATAGTGGATATTTCAGGATTAAATCCAAATGTATTTTATGAATTGGGTATAGCTCATACTTTGAGGTCCGTCAACAGAGTACTAATACTGAAGGATTCGACAACCAAGTGTCCTTCTGACATTGGACATATCAACTATTTTTCTTATGAAAAAGGTAAATATTTCGAATTATACGATCATGTTGTTAATTTTATAAAAAACAACAACTGTTTAGAAGATTTGGGCGACCTGTTTATTTTCTTTAATCTGGTTACAGACGAAACTGATTTAGCTGAAATTGTAAATGATGTAAAAGTTAATTTAGCTGACTACTCTTCAACATTGGTTAATCTTCTGAATAATACGATAGACGAATTGTCGGAAGAAGAGATTTATATTTTACTAAAAAATTTGCACAAAAGAATTTTTTCTTTCCGCGAAACAGACAAATACTCGGTAAAGCACTTCTACATTAATCTTATCACCCATCTTTTATATAGAATGGTAAAAGATTTTGATATAGAAGACAACATCAATCGCTTTTTTGCAAACAGTACTATTCAGCAGGATAAGTATTTATTGGAAGTACAATCAGATATAGCCGCCACGCTGGTTAAAATCAAATATTACGAATCCGCATTTATTTGGGTAAAAAAGTATCTTATGACCAGTTTCCCTGCATCAGTAGATATCACAAAGTATAAACTTCAGGTTGCGCTTTTAAATAGCCGCTTAAATGAAACAAATCAATTCCTACTGGACAACCTTTCCGAAAATGTTAACAATCTCGGAACTAAGCCAACCCGTTCTTTGGTCGAGCATTCTTTAAACTTGTGCAGAGAAAAAGAAATTGTGCCTGCTATCCCAATTGCAATGAAATATGTTGAAACAACCAAGGACGAATTTATTTTCAGGAGTGCCGTAGATTTAATTGTGCGGCTCGGAACAGCGGAACAGATTATTGAATTGTTAAAGATAACAGACAAGAGATCGGAGTTGATTGAAAAAAGCAGCTTTTTGAATGACCATATTGAAAATGCCAATATAAGGTTGTTGAGTTTAAAAAACAGCTAAATTTTATGTAAATTACAATAGAATAAAAATTCACCGATATCAAAATTTTCGTATAATTGTCTGTAAAGCGACGCCAAAAGTTGATAATTCTGTTTAAGATCCTTTCCGAATGTAACTGTTCTTCGTATTACGCCTATGAGGCTTGCTTTGAATTTCAAGTAAAATTCATTTTTATACTTTTCGAAAAGTGATAAATCTTTGAGATGTGTTAACAGGCTTTTGTATGATATTACAAAGTGATTGATGGACGTTTCCGAGACTTGATGAATTGCAGATTCCGGATTTTGGAAATAATGGTAATAGCACTCGGAAACAAAGGCCACCTTCTTTGCAAAAAGCAATGCTTTAAATGTAAAAATATCGTCTTCCTGATAACGGGTTGCTTCGTTAAAAAGTATATTATGTTGTTTCAGAAAAGCAGACCTGTAGAGCTTATTGTTTACAATGGGAGTAATTTTAACTTCATCGTGGATGGTATGACCATAGATTTTTAATGCATAATCGCCGCTAAGACAAAAGTTATTGTTGTAAATATACTTTTTCTCTGTCAGTAAAAAATCTATATAGTCATAACTTAAACCATAATTGATTACGTCAACATTTTTATTAAAATACTGGGAACATTTTTCAAATGTATTTAAATCTATCCAGTCGTCGTGATCAATAAATGTCAGATAAGGCGTTTTTACATGTTCAATTCCTACATTTCGGCAATAGCTGACACCATGATTTTCTGTCAAAGCAATTACTTTAAGTCTGGCATCATTAGTTTCATATTTTTTTAAAAGTGAAATTGTCCCATCGGTGGAATTATCATCTACAATCAATATAGAGAAACACTGGAATGTTTGGTTATTAAGACATTGAATAAGATTTTCAATATATTTTTCGCTGTTATAAGTTGGAATAATAACAGTTAGATAAGGTGTTTGCATTAATTTTTTCTCCGAATAATAGTTAGTTATTGCTGTGAATTTGATTTAAATAAATAGTACTTTAAACGCTTGTCCGACACGAAAATTACCGTGCTTTTGCGAGTAAATTATAAAATTTATTTAAAACTCTTTTTAATTATAGAAC
>JAIDQV010000060.1 GCA_029062045.1 Clostridia bacterium | reverse complement strand
CAGCTCAACAAAAAGCCCAAGCAGCTTTCCGGCGGTCAGCGCCAGCGTGTTGCAATGGGCCGTGCAATAGTCCGTAACCCCAAGGTATTCCTTTTCGACGAGCCTTTGTCCAACCTCGACGCTAAGCTCCGCGGCTCGATGAGAAGAGAGTTAATGCTTTTACATAAAAAGCTAAACGCAACAATGATGTACGTAACGCACGACCAGACCGAAGCGTTGACTTTGGCGGACAGAATCGTTTGTATGTCAATGGGCCACGTTCAGCAGATAGGTAAGCCTATCGAGCTTTACGAAAAGCCCGCGAACACCTTCGTTGCAACCTTCATAGGCCTTCCTCCTATGAATATGTTTGAAGGCAAAATCGAAAAGGGCGCTTTCAAGTGCGAACTCTTCGACTATCCTTTGAACGACAAGCAGAAGGCTGTTTTAAAGGATTACGAGGGTAAAGACGTTATCTTGGGCGTTCGTCCCGAAAACGTTACCCGCCCCGGTCCCGTAAAACTTCACATAACCAACAACGAAAACCTTGGTATGAACACTTTGGTTCACGGCAAGGTTGGCGGCACAAAGCACATCGTTTGCAAGTTTGCAGAGTGGTGTAATTACAAAGCCGGTGACGAAATCGACATAGGCTTCGACCCTGAAATGACGCATTTCTTTGAACTGCCTCAGGGCGACGTACCCGGTAAGGCGATAAGGTAAGGAGGGAACAAGTATGGCAGAAAATGAAAACGTTTTAGTACCAGAAGAAACTCCCGTAGCGCCCGAATCGCCCAAGCCCGCAAAAAAGCCCAACAAGTTTTTAGCAGGACTTAAAGAGCGTTGCAGAAAGTTCATCGTTAACTTAAAGCGCAGACCTATGAACATAGCGTTCGCAATGCTCATAATTTCTTCGGTTGTAAACCTTTGCTTATTAGGTAGCTTTGCGCAAATCGGTATCAATACCACGTACAGCGGCAGTTGGGGCGGCTTGTGTGTGTTTGTAAACCAGCTGTTTTGCATTCTCGTGCTTATGCTGTTTTTAAACTCCTTCCCCAAACGCGCCAAGAAACCCAAGATAGTACAGCTCGTACTTTTGTTTGTGTTCCTTGCAGTATTGATGGGTCTTGATTTGTATCTCTTCATTAAGTGGGGTTCAGGTTACAGCGCCGACTTAGCAAGCGGAGACTACTATGACAGAAAAGAGGCTTTCCAAAAGGCTTTCCCTACTGCATATGCGGGCGTGTTGGTTCACTGCATCTTGACTGCAATTTCAACAGTTCTTATTGCGACGTATCCTTTATACGGCAAACTTATCAATAAGATCAACACCAAAAAGGTTGTTGAAGAGAATAAACTTTCCGAAGAAATCGATACCGAGGAAGACGTTTAATTTACTTTTAACATTAATAAGTTAAATAACCGGCAAAAGTTATTTTGTCGGTTATTTTTCAAAAAAGGTTTTTATGGCAAAGAAGAAAAAGAAGATACAGGAAACGACCATCGAAAATTATTACGATTTGAAGGTGGATAAAATCGACGAGCTTGTAGCGGCACTTCGTGAAGAACCGTCCGAAACGGACTCAAACGACCTAAGCATGTTCATTTCCGACTGTACCGGCAATGACGACCCTAAAAACTACACCCGTTCGGGCAAGAAGAAAGAATTCGACCCCTACAAAACAGATTTCCTCGGCAAAATACCCGCATGGGTAAAAGCGCTTTTCATAAAGTGGTGGTTTGCCGGAATGTGCTGTTACTTCATTATTTGGGGGCTTGACTTTAACGCGCTTGACAAACTCGTTCTGTTGGGACTTGTAGAAGGCGTCGTCGTAGACATTCTCGTAAATCCTCTTTTCAGATATATTGAATCGGACAGGAAAGAGTTCAACTCTTATATGATGTTCCCGTTTCCGTTTAAAGCCTTCTGGACGTTCTTTACCAACGTAATTTATTATACCGTTATAACCGTTTGCGTCGGGGCGTTGTACGGCTTAATGCACGACCTGTTCAACGCAGGCCTCGGCGTAGAGCCGCTTTTGTTCGGCGTATTCTTCGTCATAATCGATATGGCATGTATAGGCATAAAAGATTTAATCGTTTATCTTGTTAAAAAATCCAAGAAGGAGAAGGCGTTAAATGTTTAAAAAACTGTTCGTATCAAGCACGTCGGCTTGCTTTGAATTGACCAACAAAAATCCCTACTATTCGCCCGCACCCTACACAGTGTATTTAAACGGCGCAAAGGTCGGGGGTAAGCGCGCCACAAACGTGTTTTCGCTTTTCGATTTAACGCCCGCAACAACCTACACGGTTAAATGCGATGCAGACGGTAAAGAGCTTACCTTCACCACTTTAGAAGACAGCGCGGTAATCGACGTAAAGTCGCTCGGCGCGAAGGCGGACGGAAAGTCCGACGATACCTACTACGTCCAAATGGCAATCGACAGTTGTCCCAAGGGCGGAAGAGTGGTTTTAACCGAGGGCAAGTATCTTGTCCGTCCCATAGTTTTAAAAGGCGACGTCACCTTTGAACTTAAAAAGGGCGCGACCCTTCTCGGCGATATCCGCGAAGAAAGCTATCCCTATATCCCCGCAAGCACGACGGTAGGCGGCAAAGAAGAAGTTACGGCAAGTTGGGAAGGTTTGCCTTTCGACTGCCATCAGTCCTTCGTTTCGGCGTACAGGCAGAAAAACATCAAAGTAATCGGCGAAGGCACCATAAACGGCAACGCCGACAAGTCAACGTGGTGGGCTACGCCTAAGGGCAGAAAAGTCGCGCGCCCTCGCCTCGTTTTCCTCAATAAGTGCGAAAACGTAGTGTTCCACGGCGTAACCTGCAAGAACAGCGCAAGCTGGAACCTGCATCCCTTCTTTTCCAAAAATCTCGGCTTTTACGACGTAAAGGTGCAGAACCCCTATACCGGTCCCAACACCGACGGGCTTGACCCCGAAAGCTGTGATAAAGTGGATATTGTCGGTTGCGAATTCAGCGTCGGCGACGACTGCTGCGCAATAAAGTCGGGCAAGCTCTATATGGGCAAAACCTATAAAACCCCCGCAAGCAACCACACCCTTCGCAACAACCTCTTCCAGAACGGACACGGCGCAATCGTCCTCGGCAGCGAAATGAGCGGCGGCGTGAAGAACCTTTCGGTATCCCAATGCGTGTTCAAACACACCGACAGAGGCTTGCGCATAAAGACAAGAAGAGGCAGGGGCAAGGACGGAATTATCGACGGCGTGGTTTTCGAAAACATCAAAATGGACAACGTCATCACCCCGCTTGTCATCAATATGTACTATTTTTGCGACCCCGACGGACATACCGAATTCGTATGGTCGCGCAAAGCGTTGCCCGTTGACGAAGGCACGCCCTACCTCGGCAAGTTCGTGTTCAAGGACATCGAGTGCGTAAACTGCGAGTGCATGGCGGGATACTTCGACGGGCTTGTAGAACAGCCTATAAAAGAAATCCGCATTGAAAACGTCAGCTTCTCGTTCAAAGAGGACGCAAAGCCTTTCCTGCCCGCAATGCTTGAAAACGTTCGCGAGTACTGCAAAGAAGGAATTTACGTTGACAACGTAGAAACCTTGATTCTCAAAAACGTAACGTTTGACGGAGTTCAGGGCGAAAAAATTATAAAGAAGAACTGCGGAAACGTGGTTGAAGAATAGGAGAAATTATGGATTATTCGGTTATTGACAGATACATCGACCGTCTTATAGACGACACCACCCCCGAAGCGCCCATCTGGAATATCGAGAATATCAGGCATGGCAAAGAACCCGCGTGGAACTATATCGACGGCTGTATGATGACGTCGCTTTACACAATTTACAAGCTGACGGGCAACAGAAAATATCTTGATTTTATAGATAATTTCGTGGACTATTACGTTTTCGACGACGGCACAATCCGCGGTTACGAAATGTCAACCTACAACGTTGACAATATAAACGAAGGCCGCGTGCTGTTCGATTTATACAAGGAAACGCGCAAGCCCAAATACAAAAAGGCTATCAACCTTTTGTACAGTCAGCTTCAAAGCCAGCCCCGCACCGAAACGGGCAACTTCTGGCACAAGAAAATTTACCCCAACCAGGTTTGGCTTGACGGGCTCTATATGGCGCAGGTATTCTATACCCGCTACGAAACTACTTTCAACAGCGCCCGCAACTACGGTGATATAGTAAAGCAGTTCAGAAACGTCTGGCAGAATATGTACGACCAGGATAAGAAATTGTATTATCACGGTTGGGACGTATCCAAGCAAGCCTTCTGGGCAGACCCCGAAACAGGGCTTTCAAAAAGTTTCTGGCTTCGTTCGGTGGGTTGGTACACCGTCGGGCTTGTGGACGCTATAAGCTATTTCGACTTGTCCCGCCCCAACTTAAAGGCGGAGCTTATCACCATTTTCAGAAAGACCATAGAGGGGTTAGAGCAGTACATCGACCCCGAAAAGCATATGTTCTGGCAAGTTGTCGACCAAATGGGCAGAGAGGGCAACTACGTCGAAACCTCGGGCAGCGCAATGATAGCATACGCTATGATGAAGGGCGCGCGCCTGGGCTTTGTGGATAAGCGCTTTGCGGCTGTCGGCGAAAAAGTGTTCAACGGCATTTGCAGGGAATACCTCACCGAAACCGACGGCGAATTGAATCTCGGCGGTATCTGTCTTATGGCAGGGCTCGGACCCGAAAACAACCCCAAGCGCGACGGCACTTACGAGTATTACATTTCCGAACCCATCGTCGAAAACGACGCAAAGGGCACGGGCCCGTTCGTAATGGCTTACACCGAAATCAAAATGTTAAGAAGATAATAAAAAAAACGCGCCGCGAGGCGCGTTTTTTATTGCTTATATTCGGTTGGTGAAACGCCGAAGTGTTTTTTGAACACCCGCGAAAAATACAACGGCTCGGCAAATCCGCAAGCCTCGGCAACCTGGGATACAGAGTAATTGCTGTACTTATTCGTAACCCCGCTCGAAATTATGTTTGACGCAAGTTCCATTCTCGCGTTTTCAAGGTAAGCGCGGGGGGTTGCGCCCGTTTCCTTTTGGAAAAGTTTTCTGACGTAATCGTAGTTAAGCGGCAGATTTTTTAAATAATCGTCCAAAGCGTAGGCGGGGTTTGAAAGGTTCTTTGCAATGTCTTGCCTCACCAATTCCACCACGGGTGAAAACTTTTTTCTGTCGGCGTAAAAACATACGTAGCTTACAAGCAAGTTGCCCAAAGCCTGTAACACGGCTTCGCTTTTTTCCTGCTTTAAAAATTCCTTCGCCGCCGTCGCCGCGTGCCGTATCATTCCGTCGCCGTCCGTGAAGTAAACAACTTCTTTCAAAGGGGTTACAGGCTGCTCGATATACACCCGCAAAAAGTCCGCGCCCTCGGCGCGGTACTCGCAATAGGGGGGCGCAACGACAACCGCGTCGCCGCTTATAATTATCTCCAAATACTTATTTTGGCGCTCTCCGTCGGCGTTTTTGCCCGCAAAAACAATTTTATTCATATCCGTATTGTATATGATTATATCCGTTTTGTCAAGGTGCGGGGTGATTGCATTTATTGTTTAAATCTGATTTTTCGTACACAAAGGTGTCAAGTTCTTCGCTGTATTCGTTGCCCTTCGCATATCCGCAAGCGGTAAAGAATTCTTCCGTGCCTTCGACAGGCAGGCAGTAACACTTTTGTGTGCCCGCTTCTCGTAGCTTCATTTCGGCGGTGTATAAAAGGAATTTGCCGTAGCCTTGACGGCGGCGGGCGGGCGCAACGTAAATTTCGCGTATGTCGCCCCAACCTTCTTTAAAGTTCCATTCGTTGTCTATATCGTCGGTCTGGTATATGACGAAACCCGCGTAAACTTTGCCTTCCTGTAAAATGTCAATCTTTATAAGCCCCGCTAAAAGGTCGGGCATAATATATTCCTTTAAAAGGTGGGGGACGTCCTCGCCGCAGTCCAGCTCAGAATAGTACGAGGTAAAGAGCATTTCAAACTCTTTTTTTGTTTTTTCGTTAAGAGGGGATACGCTAATCATAACAAATCCTATAAAACAAAATGAGAGCTTCAAAAGCTCTCATTTTTTAATTCTTACTTATTTTGCAACGGGGTAGATAGAAACCTGCTTGCCGTCTCTGCCTACTCTTTCAAACTTAACGGTACCGTCGATAAGCGCGAAAAGCGTATCGTCTTTGCCGATGCCTACGTTGTTGCCGGGCTTGAACTTCGTGCCGCGCTGTCTAACCAAAATGTTGCCTGCAAGAACGTGCTGACCGTCAGCGCGCTTTACGCCGAGCATTTTGGGGTTGCTGTCTCTGCCGTTGTGGGAAGAACCCGTTCCTTTCTTATGAGCGAATAAACTTATAAAAAACATTCCGTTATCCTC
>JAIDQV010000006.1 GCA_029062045.1 Clostridia bacterium | reverse complement strand
AAGAAAAAAGAGGTGTATTAAAATGGCAGTACCCAAGGGAAAACAGTCCAAAAGCAGAACCAATAAAAGATTTGCAAACTACAAAGCAACGGCTCCTACACTTGTAGAGTGCCCTCATTGCCACTCCTTGAAAGAGGCACACAAAGTTTGCGGTAATTGTGGTTACTACGACAAGGTTGAAGTGGTGTCCAAGGACGAGAAAAAAGCTAACTAAACCTTACGGACTGCTTCGGCAGTCCGTATTTTCTTAAAAAAACAGGAGGGTTTTAGTGAAACATATTGACGTTAAAGAATTGTTTGCCAATTCTAAAGAGTATAAAGATAAAAGCGTAACAGTTTGCGGTTGGGTAAGAACTGCGCGCGATTCGAAAAGCATTTCGTTCATTGAGCTTAACGACGGCACTTGCCTCAGAAACGTTCAGCTTATCATCGATAAAGAAAACGCTAAAAATATTTCCACTGCGGTTGTGCCTGTTGGTACGGCTTTGAAAGTTACTGGAAACTTCGTTCCTTCGGAACGAAACGGTTTTGAAATTGTCGTAACCGATTTGGAAGTTTTGGGCGAATGTCCCGCAGATTATCCGTTGCAGAAGAAATTCCACACGCTTGAATACTTGCGCACAATTCCTCATTTAAGACCCCGTACAAGGTTTTTTGAGGCTGTTTTCGCCGTAAGAAACGAGCTTTCTTTTGCGATACACAAATATTTTCATTCGCACGGCTACAAGTATATGCATACCCCTATAATTACGGGCAGCGACTGCGAGGGCGCGGGCGAAATGTTCCGCGTAACCACTCAGCCTTGGAAGACGGATTGCAAAACGGAAGGGGAATACTTTGCCGGAGATTTCTTCGGCGCAAAGGCAGGGCTTACTGTTTCAGGACAGTTAGAGGGTGAAATTGCCGCAATGGGACTTGGTAAAATTTATACCTTCGGACCTACATTCCGTGCAGAGCACAGCAATACCACGCGTCATGCGGCGGAATTCTGGCAGATTGAGCCCGAAGTTTGTTTTGCAGACCTTCACGATATTATCGAAATCGCCGAAGATTTTATTAAATATATAATTAAAGAGGTTGTTGAAAATTGTCCCGAAGAACTTGCCTTTTTCAATGAAAGGTCGGAAAAAGGGCTTTTGGATAAACTTCACAGCGTAATTAACAGCGATTTCGTCAAATTAAAGTATACCGACGCTGTTGAAATTTTGAAAAAATCTGGTAAAGAATTTAAATATCCCGTAGAATGGGGATGCGACTTGCAGACCGAACACGAAAGATATTTAACGGAAGAATATTTTAAAAAGCCAGTTTTCGTAACCGATTATCCCGCAGACATCAAAGCGTTCTACATGAAGCAGAATCCCGACGGTAAAACCGTTGCCGCAACGGACCTTTTAGTTCCCGGCATTGGTGAAATTATAGGCTGCAGTGAAAGAGAGGCTGATTTGGGCAAATTGAAAGGCGCTATGTTAAAGCGTAATATGCCCTTGGAATCGTATACGGAGTATCTTGACACCCGTAAATTCGGCAGTGTTCCCCACAGCGGCTTCGGTTTGGGCTTCGAGCGTATTTTGATGTATATCACCGGTGTTCAGAATATAAGAGACACTTTGCTTTATCCCAGAACGGTAGGCAGCCTGTAATTTTTAATGCATATGAAAAACAGAATTTGCGTAATATTTACGGGCGGCACAATAGGTTCGCGCGCGCTCGGCGATAAGGTTGATTTAAGGAATGAAGACAAAAGTTTCTTGCTAGAACTTTATAGGTCGCGCTACGCCACATGCTTAGAATTTGACGAGCTTCGTCCTTTGAATATTTTAAGCGAGAACGTACAGCCTTCCGACCTTGAAAAAATGGCTGACTGCGTGCGCAGCGTTGATAAAGATAAGTATGACGGCATAATTATCACACACGGTACGGATACGCTGTGTTTTACGGCAAACCTTTTCAGCCAGATATTTTGCGATATCGAGATACCTGTTGTCTTTGTTTCTGCGCTTTATCCTTTGGACGATAGCAGGAGTAGGGGTGTTGAGAATTTTGCTAATGCTGTTACATTTATAGAAAGCGTTGACTTCGGCGGAGTTTTCGTCAGCTTTGAAAATCACGGTGAGAACTGCAAAATTCACCTTGCAAGCAGGCTCATTGCCGCAACCCAGATAAGCGGAGACTACGACAGCATATTAGGCGTACATTTCGGCGAGGTGGTAGACGGTTCGTTCATTTATAATATGAATCAATTAAACCCCACTTTTGCACAGTTGAGGATGAAAAGAATGCCTTGCACGGCTCAAAAACTGTGTATGGACATGGTTACAATTCAGGCTCATTCGCTTTTGAATTTTGACTTTTACCGTTTCACGGAAGTAAAACCTAAGGCGGTAATGGTTCAGCTGTATCACAGCGGTACGGTATGCACCGAGGGCAAAGAAGCAAACTTCAAGAACTTTTTAAAATATTGTAAAAACCTTGGAATAGAAGTGGTAATTGCGCCTGTCGACAGTCGCGCGAGAACTTACGGCAGTGCGGTTGGGCTTACGGACGTATGTACAACTGCTTACGATATTAGTTTTGAGATGGCAACCACGAAAGTTCTTTTAGCGCTCGGCTCGGGTAAAAGTATTGAAGAAGAGCTTAAAAAGAACAATTTCTTTGAAAAATTATATTGAAAATGCTAAAATTAAATGCAAAAGCCTAATTCCTATTGACATTATAGGAATTAGGCTTTATAATCATAAGCGGTTAAATGGTTTAAATACAGTTAAAAATATAGTTAATTATGATAAAAAGATACGTTGTAACCGGTATGACCTGTTCGGCATGTTCGTCGGGCATCGAAAGGGCGGTTAAAAACTTAAACGGCGTTGCGCTTTGTGAAGTCAGCCTAATGGGTAAGTCCATGAAGGTGGATTTTGACGATGCCGTTTTACCCGAAGAAAATATTTTTTCAACGGTAAAATCGCTGGGTTACGGCATATATAACGAGGGCGAAGAGCCTGTAACCAAGGAGAAAAGTCAGGATAAAAAACTTTTTATCCGATTTATTATATCGGTTTGCCTGTTAGTGCCTTTAATGTATGTTTCTATGGGGCATATGTGGGGCGCGCCGGTTCCGTTTTTTATTGATCCGCATGAAGGCAATTCCTGTTGGTTTGCGCTGTATCAAGCTATACTTTCGGCTGTAATTATCGGCGTAAACTACGCATTTTTCAAAAACGGCGTTGTTGCGGTGTTTAAAAAAGTGCCCAATATGGATACGTTGGTTGCACTTGGTTCTGGAGTGTCGTTCATTTATTCGTTGGTGCTTACCGTTTTTATTTTCTTGGATAAAGACGCAATGCACAACGCAATGAATTTACACTTCTAGTCCTCCTCTAGTATTTTGACTTTGGTTACAGTCGGGAAA
>JAIDQV010000059.1 GCA_029062045.1 Clostridia bacterium | reverse complement strand
TTCATACGGGAATATGCCACGACTAACGCAGAAAAAGCCTATCTTTTATCCCCGCGTGATTTCCATAACGCAAAGGCAATTTTAAAGGCGCACTACGTAGAATGCGACCTTGACAAAATGCTTGCCCCAGAAGGGCTTTTAAGCGTTGAAACCATAACCCAATGTATTAATGAGCAAAATTATAAGCCTTTGGGCGAAGAACTTGCCGCTGCCTGTGAAAAAGCCGCAAAACTGTTCGGCGAAGAGGGCACGGAAGAGGCTTCGGGCGCGGAAATAGGCGCCATATTCGAAAAGGCTTTATTTAAGTATTTAAAGGCTTTATGCGCAAAAAATTTAATGCTTAAAAAACTCATTGCAAAGAAAGCCGATATGACGGATATTTTAACGGCTTTGCGTTCAAAGACCCCAGAATATGCCGCAAATAACTATGTTTTATGCGGAAAATTGAAGGCGGAACAGCTTGCAAATTTGTTCCTAGAAGACAGAGATGCGGCGGAGCGCGCGCTTGACGGCACGGGCTATGAAAAATTCCTTGGAATCTGTTTTGAGGATAAGAAAAACGGCTTGCCTTTGACCCGTGCGGAACTTATCCGCGACAATCTTGAAATAGACTTTCTTGCAGAAAGAAAGTACGAGCTGAAACGATCTGAGCCGTTTTTGTATTACGTTTTGCGCCGCCGCGCGGAGAATGCGAATTTAAGAATACTTTTCGTGTGTCTTTTGGCGGGGATGAGTGAAAACGAGATAAAGAAGCGCCTGCGCGCAATATAGGTGTTGGAATGGAAGGTAAAATCGCGATAATAGGCGACGGCGACAGTATAACCGTTTTCAAGGCGGCGGGCGTTGCGACGTTTGCTGCGGAAAACGAAACGAAGGCGAAAGAGCTTTTAAGAAAGGTCGCCAAAGATTATAAAATTATATTTTTAACGGAAGAACTTGCCCGCCCTTTAAGCGTGTTTTTAAAAAGGTTCGACGAAGAGCCTTACCCCGTGGTTTTAGCGATACCTTCGGGTAACGGCAGTACGGGCTACGGCACTGAATGTTTAAAAAGTGCAATGGAACGCGCCTTGGGCGTAGATATACTTTTCAATAACTAATAAAATTAAAGGATGTTTTTATGGGAAAGACAGTAAAAGTATCAGGACCTTTGATTATTGCGGAGGGCATGGCGGACAGCAAAATGTACGACGTCGTGCGCGTGTCCGATAAAGGGCTGATAGGCGAAATTATAGAGCTTCGCGGTGACAAAGCCTCGATACAGGTCTATGAAGAAACTTCGGGTTTAGGACCTAACGAAGAAGTTGTTTCCACGGGCGAGCCCCTTTCGGCGGAACTTGCGCCTGGGCTTATTTCGGGCATTTTCGACGGAATTCAGCGCCCTCTTACAACTCTCTATTTTAAATACGGTGCGCGCATTTCGCGCGGTGTTTCGGTAAACAACCTCGACAGAGAGAAGAAGTGGCACTTCGTTCCCGTTGCAAAGAAAGGCGACGAGGTGTCCGAGGGCGACGTTTTGGGCACCGTTCAGGAAACCGAGCTTATCGTTCACAAAATTCTCGTTCCCAACGGTGTGGCAGGAAAAGTCCTTTCCATCGAAGAAGGGGATTTCACCATTGAAGATACCGTCGCGGTCTTGCAGTCGGCAAACGGCAAACACCCTGTGTGCATGTTAAGAAAATGGCCTGTAAGACGCGGCAGACCTTATAAAGAAAAATTATCCCCCGTCAACCCTATGATAACGGGTCAAAGGGTTATAGATACGCTCTTCCCCATCGCCCGCGGCGGCGTTGCGGCGGTGCCCGGTCCTTTCGGCAGCGGCAAAACCGTTGTCCAGCACCAGCTTGCAAAGTGGGCTGACGCGGACATCATCGTCTACATAGGCTGCGGCGAACGCGGCAACGAAATGACGGACGTACTTAACGAGTTCCCCGCACTTAAAGACCCCAAAACGGGCGAGCCTATAATGAAGAGAACGGTGCTTATCGCAA
Source organism: Clostridia bacterium (assembly GCA_029062045.1). GTDB lineage: Bacteria > Bacillota > Clostridia > Christensenellales > Borkfalkiaceae > Coproplasma. The sequence continues at coordinate 2,888 of JAIDQV010000059.1, read as the reverse complement.
ACACTTCGGATATGCCCGTTGCCGCGCGTGAAGCAAGCATATATACGGGTATAACCATTGCAGAGTACTTCCGCGATATGGGCTATAACGTTGCAATTATGGCGGACTCGACTTCCCGTTGGGCGGAAGCTCTCCGTGAAATGAGCGGACGTCTTGAAGAGATGCCCGGCGACGAAGGTTACCCCGCATATCTTTCCAGCCGTCTTGCGGAATTCTACGAGCGCGCCGGCATAGTTAAAATTTTGGGTAAAGAAGATAAGACGGGCTCTGTAACCGCAATAGGCGCGGTATCTCCCCCCGGAGGCGATTTGAGTGAACCCGTATCACAGGCAACGCTCAGAATCGTCAAAGTCTTCTGGGGACTTTCGGCTTCGCTTGCATACAAGCGCCACTTCCCCGCAATCGACTGGCTTATAAGCTATTCCCTTTACGTTGACAGGATGAAGGATTGGTACGATGAAAACGTGGGTGCGGATTTCTACCGCTACCGCCAGTTCGTTGCAACCGTTCTTCAAGAAGAAGCGGCTTTGGACGAAATCGTCCGCTTAGTCGGCGTCGACGCCCTTTCGTCGAAGGACAGGCTTACGATGGAAACGGCTAAAATTATCCGTGAAGACTATTTGCACCAGAACGCTTTCGACGATATCGACACTTACACGTCGATGAAAAAGCAGTACTTAATGCTTAAACTTATTTACGAATTCTATTCCCGCGCAAGCGAGGCGGTAGAAAATTTCGCCGATATGAGCGCAATTCTTTCATGCTCTTGCAAGGACAAGATAGGGCGCGCGAAGTATATTCCCGAAAATGAAATTTCCGAGTTCGACGAAATATTGAAGACTATGGCAACCGAGCTTAAAGCGCTCAGCCAGGGGGGCGACGACAATGTTTAAGGAATACAAAACCATAAAAGAAGTAGTCGGACCCTTGATGCTTGTTGAAGGCGTAGAGGGCGTAAAATATAACGAGCTTGTTGACGTAATCTGTTCAAACGGCGAAATCCGCCGCGGCAAAGTTCTTGAAATCAACCGCGACAAAGCCGTAGTTCAGCTCTTTGAAAATTCTCAGGGCTTGCAGATTGCAACGGCAAAAGCTCGCTTTACAGGGCACAGCCAACAGCTTGCCGTGGCGAAGGATATGCTTGGGCGCGTGTTCGACGGAATGGGCAACCCCCGCGACGGCGGTGCGCCCGTTATCCCCGAAAAGATGCTTGACATCAACGGCGAGCCCATCAACCCCGCCGCACGCGACTATCCCGACGAATTTATCCAAACGGGTATTTCGGCAATAGACGGCTTGAATACCTTGGTAAGAGGACAGAAGTTGCCCGTTTTCTCGATGAGCGGACTTCCCCACGCAGAGCTTGCGGCACAGATAGCAAGGCAGGCAAAGGTGCGCGGAGGTGACAGCAAATTCGCAGTAGTATTCGCGGCAATAGGTATCACCTTCGAAGAAGCGCAGTACTTCGTTGACGACTTCAAAAAGACGGGTGCAATAGAAAGAACGGTGCTTTTCACCAACCTTGCAAACGACCCCGCGGTCGAACGTATCGCAACCCCGCGTATGGCTTTAACCTGTGCGGAATACCTCGCCTTCGAGTGCGGGATGCACGTTCTCGTTATTATGACGGACATCACCAACTATGCCGAAGCTCTCCGTGAAGTTTCGGCGGCAAGGCGTGAAGTTCCCGGCAGGCGCGGATACCCCGGCTATTTATACACCGACCTCGCAACTATGTACGAGCGCGCGGGCAGAATAAGAGGAAGCGAAGGTTCGATAACCCAAATCCCCATTCTGACCATGCCCGAGGACGACAAAACCCACCCCATACCCGACCTCACGGGCTATATAACGGAGGGGCAGATTATACTTTCGCGTGATTTGTATAAGAAGGGCATCAACCCGCCCATCGACGTATTGCCGTCGCTTTCCCGTCTTAAAGATAAGGGTATAGGCAAGGGCAAAACGCGTGAAGACCACGCCGACACTATGAACCAGCTTTTCTCGGCATACGCAAGCGGTAAAGAGAGTAAAGAGCTTTCCGCAATTTTGGGCGAAGCCGCGCTTTCGGACACCGACAAACTTTATGCAAAGTTTGCCGAGCAGTTTGAAAAGCTGTATATAAACCAGGGCTTCGACGCCGAAAGACCCGTTGAAGAAACACTTGATTTAGGTTGGGAGCTTTTAAAAATTCTTCCCGTCGGCGAACTGAAACGTATCAGACAAGCATATATCGATAAGTACTTAAATAAGGACGAATAATGGCTCGTTTAAACGTAAACCCTACCCGTATGGAGCTGAAAAAGCTCAAAGCAAGGCTTGATACGGCGGTAAGGGGACACAAACTTTTAAAGGATAAATCGGACGAAATGGTTCGCCGCTTTTCCGTGATAATAAAGGAAAACAAACTTCTCCGCGACGAGGTGGAGAAGGAGCTTGCCGAAACTTTAAAACAGTTTTCGGTTGCGCGCTCGGTTACTCCTTCTTATCAGGCGGAAACGGCTTTTGCCATGCCTTCCGTTGCCGTTAAAGCGGACTGTCTAACCCAAAGCATAATGGGCGTGGACGTGCCCAAACTTTCCGTTTCCACCGATAAAAGAAGCGACGGACTTCCTTACGCCTATCCCGAAATTACCAGCGAGGCGGACTATTCTGTTGAACGCGCTTCCGCGCTTATTCCCAAACTTTTGCGCCTTGCGGAAGTGGAAAAGGCGGTTAGAATGCTTGCCGACGAAATCGAGCGCAACAAGCGCCGCGTCAACGCGTTGGAATACGTTATGATACCTCAGCTTAAAGAAACCATCAAGTATATAAAATCCAAACTTGACGAAAACGAAAGGGCTGCGGTTATCCGCTTAATGAAAGTTAAAAACAAAGCATAATAAAAT
>JAIDQV010000058.1 GCA_029062045.1 Clostridia bacterium | reverse complement strand
TCGGGATAATGTTCGTAATTTCGGGAATATCCGTTATTGTACAAGTCATATATTATAAACGGACAAGGAAGCGAGTGTTTCTGATGGCGCCCCTGCATCACCATTTTCAGATGAAAGGGCATACGGAGTGTAAAATCACTTACAGCTATTTCGCGCTCACCGCCTTTGTCGGAATAATTTGTTTGATTTTTTGGTGAGGTAAAATGTATTTTAAAAGTCAGAAGTTTTTTGTAGCGGGTATGTCGGTTTCGGGTGAAAGCAGCGCCCGCTTTTTGCTTGAAAGAGGTGCGGACGTTTACATATATGACGACGTGGTAAGCGATAAAGTACAAGCTGTAATGGCTGAGCTATCGGGGTTGGGTGCGCATATAGTAACAGCGGACAAGTGTGAAGCTGCTGCGCTTAGATGCGATATTTTAGTATTAAGCCCCGGTATTCCCATAGATAACGCTCTTCCCGTGGCGTTCAGGAAACAAGGAAAAGCGATAATAGGCGAAGAAGAGCTTGCCGCCATGTTTTTAAGGGCTACGGCCGTTGCTGTAACGGGCACCAACGGCAAAACAACGACGGTTACGATGCTTAACGAAGTGTTGAACGCAACGGGCGCACACTGTGTTGCCTGCGGCAATAACGGTCATCCGCTTATTGAAGAAGTAGAGGATTTAACCTTTAACGACTACGCCGTTATCGAAGTATCGTCTTTTCAGCTTGAAACCCTTTCAAGCCTTCGTCCCCATATTGCAGTGGTTACAAACGTTACAGAGGACCATCTAAACAGACACTACAATATGGAAAACTACATATTTTTAAAATCAAAGATTTTAAAGAACCTGCGTGAAAGTGAGTACGCGGTGTTGAATTACGACGACCCTATAGTAAGGGAATTTGCAAATAGGACTAAAGCGAAGGTTGTGTATTTTTCTATGCAAACCCGCATAAACGGCGCATATTACGAGAACGGTAGCGTTTATTTCAACGGTGAAAAATACTTTGACGTAACAGAGCTTACGATTAACGGCGTACATAATGCATATAATGCGCTTGCCTGTGTTGCTGTTGCGGGAATTTTAGGACTTGATAAGAAAATTACCTCACAAGCAATTTGTGCGTTCAAGGGCGTAAAACACCGTATTCAAATCGTAAGGGAAGTAAACGGCGTTACTTACGTTGACGACAGCAAGGGAACAAACGTCGATGCGGCTTTAAAGGCGGCTCAGTCTATGGCAAATCCCACAATAATTCTTTTGGGTGGCAAGGATAAAGGGGACGACTATGTTCCGCTGTTCGAAGGGCTTAGTGCAACACCTGTAGTTCACGCGATAATTTACGGCGAAAACAGATTCAAGATGCTTAACGCCGCAATAAAGGCCGGCTTTGTTGGGTTCTCACTATGTTCCGAGTTTAATACCGCAGTCAAGATTGCGCAGTTCATTGCAAAGCCGGGACAGTGCGTCCTTTTAAGCCCTGCAAGTTCCAGCTTTGACAGCTTCCTCAACTATGAGGAACGTGGCGACGCTTTCAGAGAGATAGTGGAAAAGATAAATGAAACATTCTAAGGCGGAAAAGAAAAAATTTTCACCTCTTATAAATGCGGGTGAAAAGGCAAAAAAAATTACGAAAGCGGGCGATGTCCCGCTTTTAATTTGTGTTGCGTTTATGGCTTGCTTCGGCTGCTTGATGATTTATTCTGCAAGTTCATATACCGCAGAAGTTCAGTACGGAGATAGCCTTTACTTTGTAAAGAAGCAACTCATTGGTGTAGTGCTTGGTTTGGCGGCCATGGTCGGCACTTGCTTTTTGCCTTATAAAAAGCTGATTAAACTTAAATTCCCCGCAGTTATTATTGCGGTTATATTGCTTGCGCTGGTTTTTGTCCCCGGGGTGGGAATAACCAACTACGGTGCAACGCGGTGGATAGGCTTTGGCGGCGTAACAATTCAGCCGTCGGAAATAGCAAAGTATGCCTTTGCGCTTTTTTCCGCCGCATACTTTGCGAAGAATTACGAGAAAGTAAAAACAGTTAAGGGCGTCTTGCCTGTCCTGTGCGTAGGGATTTTATTCTGCATTCTTATAATAATAGAACCGAACATGTCGATAACGATGTGTGTCGGGCTTTTGATGCTTGGAATCGTATTTTTAAGCGGAACAAATTTAAAAACTTTTTTGATATTGCTAATTCCTTTTGTGATTGCTGTGCCTGTTCTGATAATTTTGGAGCCGTACCGTTTACAAAGACTAAGTGCGTTTATTGACCCTTGGGCTTCGCCCAAAGACGAAGGCTATCAACTCATTCAGTCTTTGTATGCGCTTGGTAACGGTGGGCTGTTCGGTAAAGGGCTTTTCAATTCAACACAAAAATACCGGTTTTTGCCGTTTGCGGAAAGTGATTTCATTCTTGCGATAATGGGGGAAGAGTTGGGCTTTTTCGGGCTTTTGATATTTTTCCTTGCTTGCGGATTCATAATTTACAGGGGCATCAGAATTGCAAAGAACTGTAAAGACAGGTTTGGTTTCTTGCTGGCGTCGGGGTTTACGCTTGTTTACGGCATTCAGGGTGCTATAAACGCCCTGGTTGTAAGC
>JAIDQV010000057.1 GCA_029062045.1 Clostridia bacterium | reverse complement strand
TAAACGTTACCGTGTAAATCATACAGTAAAACTTTAATTCTTTTTACTTAATTTGTCAATAAAAAACAAAATTAATCACTTGATTTTTTGTCTTTCGTCTGTCATAATATGTGCGTGAAGAGCATATCTTCGCTTGGGCGAGTTTCAGATTCGATTGCGGGTGGAGAATGAGAAAAGCATACCAAAGGCTCGGCTTTGTAAAAACGGAAACTTAAATTTAAATGCTGAATCGAAAGATTCCAAAGTTATTGCTTTCCCCTCGTTCAGAGCGGCAGGCGTAGCTTGCGCAGCTTAATCTAAGCTGTCCGTCGTAACTTTTTCACCGTTGGAAAGTTCTCGGCGTTAATTAAACGGTAAACACTTTTTCGCGTTTTGCCGCGCGCGGGCAAGTGAACTTTAGCGGCATGCGCCTAATCTTTCCCGTCCGTCGGGAAGATAAGGTTAAGTTTAAAGGCGGAATAAGTATGTAGAAAGCTCAAACAAAACTTGTAAGACGCGGGTGCGAGTCCCGCCTCGTCCACCATAAGAAAAATGTAGCGGCGGCAACTTTAAGTTGCCGCCGCTTTATTCATTTTGTAAGTGGTAGGGTCTTGCTTTTCTTTTTATCGCTTATCAGTCTTGCAAGGTAAACGGCGGGGGTGTCCAAAAGGGTGGTGAAAATATAAATTATATACCCCGAACCGAAAATGGATAATAAAGTCATAAAATCGTAAGTGCCCGCAAATGCAAGTGCCGTGAATAAAATTGAATTAATAAGCTGGCTAACAAGGGTAGAGCCGTTGTTTCTCAGCCACAAAAACCTGCGTTTGTCGCCGAATTTCTTTTCGGTAAAAGCCCACCATTTGTGGTAAAGCCACACGTCGAAGAGCTGGCTTACGGCGTAAACCACAAGGGACGCCATAATCATTCTGGGGGTGTTCGAGAACACCGCGCTTATAGCGGGCATAGCCGTGTCGCCCTCGCTCGGCGCGTATAAAAGCCAGCTTTGGCTTAAAATAAGGAAGAATATCGAGCAGAAGATGCCGATAATAACCGCCTTGTTTGCCGACTTTTTGCCTTCGCACTCCGACAGAATGTCTGTAATTAAAAATGTAACCGCAAATAAAACGTTGCCAAGCGTCTGTTCAAGCCCGAACGCCTTTATTAAAATTATAACTTCTATGTTTGCGCAGATAGTGGCTATGGCGGACATACAGTAAAGTCCGCTTTTACCGAAGAAGAGGTACGCCAAAAGCGCAAATCCGTAAATCACTATAACCGATAGAATAAGTAATAATTCGTTCATTCGCCCACCCCGAAGTCCGTATTGTTCACAAGAATATCAACGCACATATCGTTCTTGTATTTTGGATACAGCTTTTGCATGAATTCCTCGATTACGCCTTTGTTCGGCTTAACGGTGGTGGAGTTGTCGCACATTAAATTGATGCATATGCGCTCGAAGTATTTCAGCCCAAGCTCAATATCGCGCTGCATCGTGTCAAGGCTTTGCCCGTCAAGTCCGAATAAAAAGTTTGCCTCGTCAAAGTTTTTGCTTATAACTTCGGGGTCGCGCACGGGAATTCCCTTTTTGTAAACGCCCTCCCGCAAATTGTAATCGAAGGTTTCAAGCCCCAGCTTCATTTTCAGTGTAAAATCTTTGAATTCTTCCCTCAGTGCAGGAATTTTGTCGTCGTAGAGGTAGTGCGCCTCGAAGTGGACGGTGTGAACGCCCTTTTCGTTGCAAATCTTTTTTATGTAGTCAAGGGTGGGACTGCCCAACTCGAATACCGAACCGCTGTTTATAATTTCAACCTCGCCGTATTTGCCCGTGATTTTGTCGAGAACTAATTTGTTCAGCTTGAAGTTTTCTTCCTCATCGTCAAGGCAGTCCAGGTGATAGTCGCAAAAAGTACACTTCTTGTACACACAGCCTTTCCCGCGCAAAAGAACTATTTCGCGCTTTAACTTGTCCGTAATTTCAGAATATCTGTCCATAAAAAATAAAAGCGTTTTTAACTTTCGCAAAAGTCAAAAACGCAGGGCGCATTTTGCGTCCTTTTTCCTCCTAGTTTTGATTTTGCTTTTATTAGCAAGGCAGGATGGTTACGAACTGCCCAATTAAATTTACGCGTTTATTTTATCACTAAAAAACAAAAAACGCAACGGTTTTTCATTGCGTTTTTTAATATGCTTTTTAAGCCGAATTTTTCAATAGACCCCCATATATGCCGCAAACAACGCGGTTTTTTAGCAATTATTCCGTCCTTACGCCCAAAATATGCATTCCGCGCGCAACGGCAAAGTTGTATGAAGAAAGGGGCTTGTTGAAGGCGTCGTAGGTGTGCGCCGCAACCAGGATTTGCCCGCGTGCAAATCCTACTACCACGGGCGAATGGTAGAAGTCCCCCGTACCCGTGCCAAGCTGAATTATATCGCCTACTTCGACCTTGTCAAGCCCTACTACCTCGGCAAACGGGCCAACGCCTTCGTTTTTAACCAGAAAATTGTACAGGTATTCAACGCCCGTCCAAGACGGCGTCCTGTCGTTCACGCTCTTATAGAACCAGCCGAAGGTGGGGGTAAAGTTCATAACCTTTGCCCCAGCGTAAATGCACTGCGAGGCGTAGTTGGTGCAGTCCCCGCCTATCTTCGAAAAGTCGTAAAATGCGGGATTTCTTGAAAAAGCCCACTTTTTTGCATAGGCGAAAGCCGCCTCTCTGTCATAGTCTAAAATTCTCATACACCCCAATATATGCTTGAAATACCGCGTTTTGTTACATAAATTACGCCGTTTTATTGTTGAAGTTGACATTTATCTTAAAAGCAACTATAATTTTATGTACTTATGAAGATTTGTGTTTTCGGTGCGGCAAGTACGCACATTGATAAAATTTACGTCGAAAAGGTTGAAAGCCTTTCGGAAGAGCTTGCAAAGCGCGGGCACTCGCTTGTTTTCGGCGCGGGTGCGACTGGGCTTATGGGCGCGGCGGCTCGCGGTTTTAAAAAGGGCGGTGGCTACATACACGGCGTTATTCCCGAATTTTTCTGTGAAGAAAGTGTTGAAGCCGTTTACGGCGGGTGCGACGAGCTTACCCTAACCAAAAGTATGTCCGAGAGGAAAAAGAAGATGGAAGACTCTTGCGACGCTTTTCTTATCGTCCCCGGCGGAATAGGCACTTTTGAAGAGTTTTTCGAGGTTCTCACGTTAAAACAGCTTGGCAGGCACAGTAAAGCAATAGTTATTTACAATATCGAAAATTACTTCGACGGGCTTGAAAGTTTTATGCAAACCGTGTACGAGCGTAAATTTATGAATTTCAAGTGCTACGAAATGTATTCTTACTTTGACGACGTCCAAAAATTAATAGAATATCTTGAAAATTACGTTCCCGATGAAACCCCTTGGCGGAAGAAGAAAATAGGTGATTGATGATTAGCGTATCCTTTGTATGTTTGGGCAACATATGCCGTTCGCCTATGGCTGAACTCATTTTAAAACATCTTGTCAAAGAGCGGGGCTTAGAGCATAGCTTCGATATTAAATCTTTCGGTACTTCTGACGAGGAAGAGGGCAACCCCATTTACCCGCCCGCAAAGCGCACTTTAAGAGCGCACGGAATAGAAGGCGAGCACACCGCCCGACAGATTTCTTTAAAGGACGTAATTAACAGCGATTTTGTTCTTGTAATGAATTCTAGCAATCTTTTTGATATTTTACGGCTTACGGGCGGAGAATTCGGCAGCAAAATTTTCAAACTTTGTTCCTTTACTTCAAACCCACGCGACGTTGCCGACCCGTGGTATACGGGGGACTTCGAAAAGGCGTTCGTTGACATATATGAGGGGGTCAATTGCTTTTTAGAGTACGTTTTAAAAGAGAAAAAAGAAGCTATTGATTACGATTTAAGGCATTGAATTTAAACTTAAAAAAACGCCTGCGTTTCAGCACTAAACGCAGGCGTTTTTGCTGTTTTTTAAAGTACAATTTGGCACATTTTTACAGAGCATTTTTTTATATAGCGGCGGCGGATTTTCTTGACACGCATATATTTAACTATTATAATAGTAAAACACGTTTATATCATCACACACGCATCGCGCGCAATAGCGCGGGCGAAAACTTCGGAAAGTACACGGCTAAAATGGAGGCTCAGATGTTGGCAAACGAACGGCTAATCTTCAAAATGTCATTAGAGCAGAAAGTCAAACTGTTAACAAGCACAAATCTGTACGAGAATTCTTCTAACGAAAATTACGAATTTCCCGTATTCAGATTGACCCGCAAACCCTTGGAAGGAAGTGCGGGTGTTTTTGCTACGCAGTTTCCCTCGGACAGGGCGCTTGCGTCATGCTGGAATTCAGCCCTCGTCACCGAGGTGTATGCAAAGCACGGCGAAGAGGTTGCCACAGTAAAGAAGTACCCCTACTTTAACGTTACCGATTGTCTTTCCGCAGAAAATATTTCCGAAGATTACTTTTTAACCGCGTCCACCCTCGGCAGTAAGGCGAAGGGGCTTGCCCGTGCAAGACAGTTCGTCAACTTTGAAGAGTTCGTCCCCGCGCAAGGGGAAGAGCCGGCCGTCAAAAACCTGCAAGCCGTTATTTCGGATTCGCCGCTCCGCTCGGTTTATTTAAAATCCCCCGAAAATATCGACAACTACAAAGCCCAGCAAAATGACGGCTGTCTTTTCTACGGCGTTGCGGGCAGTGTTGAAGAAGCGTTAAGATATTTCTTTAACGGCTGTACGCTGGTATTTTTGAAAGATAATTTCACCGAAGAGCTTATTTCAAAGCTGAAACACTTAACCGTAGAGTACAGGTCGGCATACACCGATTACCGCGCAAAAGAAATCACTTTATCCCAGCTCGACGCGCTTTGTCAGTCGCTTGAAGTTTTCGATGAAGAGCTTTTGGATAAGGCTTGTGACAGGATTATTTCCGCGCTTTTGGAAATGCGCAAACGCGGGCAGGAATCTCTTACCGTAAAAACCGCACTCAACCCCAACCACGTTGCTACCTTTGACGAGGTTTCCGACGACGCGCTTTCCGTAACGGCGGCAAGGCAGTCGGTGGTGCTTATTAAAAACAGCGGGGTTTTGCCCCTTTCCAACACGGCAAAAGTGGCCGTTTTGGGCGAAAGCGCAAAAGACTTTACCTATCAGGCAGAGTATTACAGCGGTAAACCCACTGCCGACAGATTGCCTTTCTACTCGATAAACAATTACGAAATAAACACTACGGGCTTTGCAAGCGGTTATGCAAAAGGTGAGGGCGCAAGACGCGATTTAATAGACATTGCCGTCGACCTCGGCAAAGAAGCGGACGTTGCGTTAGTCTATTTAAGCGCAGAAAAGGGCGAAAAGACTTTGCCCGAAGGGCAGTTGGAACTCATCGAAGAACTTGGTAAAAACCACGTGCAAATTATCGCGGTTGTATCTTCTGACGGGGTTTTGGACCTCGCCTTTGCGCAAAAGTGTGCGGCTGTGCTTTTAACCCACCGCGGCGGGCAGGGTACTACGCCGGCGGTTCTGGACATAATAAAGGGCATTGCAACCCCGTCGGGTAGGCTTACCCAGACAGTTCCTATGAACGTGGAAAACACCCAACATTACACGGTCATTCCCCGTAACGAGGTGCGCTATCCCTTCGGCTACGGACTTTCGTATACGAAATTCGAGTATTCAAACCTCAAAATCAACGGACGCGGCATCAGCTGTACTGTAAAGAACGTGGGCGACTGCGACGGTTTTGCCGTGCCTCAGTTCTACGTGCAAAAGTTCCGCTCGTCGGGCATCTTCAAGGATAAAATTTTGCGCGGCTTTGCCAAAGTTTACGTTAAAAGAAACGACAGCGCCCGCGTTGAAATTCCCTTCGACGAAAACACCTTCAAAGTTTACGACAGTAAAACCGGGCTTTACCGCATAGAGGGCGGCGAGTACACGGTTAAAATTTCCGAAAACTATTTCGACGACAGGTTAGTCGGCTCGATAAAACTGTCCGAGTACGTCTTTAAAGAACACTACAAGGGCGAACTTGTAGAAAGCGTAAGTAGCAGCGACGGCACCAAGGTCAAGTTCGACGTAAACCAAGAACCGCCCGAAGTAAGAAAAGCCAAAAAGCAGCTACCCTTCGGTTTAAAACTCTTCGTTGCAATTTTGATTACGCTTTACTACGAAGGGGTTATGGCGGCGCTTGCATTTACCGATATAATCGCGGGTAAAGATTTAATTTCCTACCTCGTGATAGGCGGGCTTGCCGTCGTGTGCCTTGCGCTGTTTATTACGTACGTTGCCATAATCGCAAAAAGGCGTAAAAAGCAGCATTACGTTCCCGTAAACGACGTATTGAGCGACCTTGTCGAAAACGTAAAAGAATTCGACCAAATTTCAAAAGTTACGTACATAGAACCCGTCGAGGAAGAGCCCGAAGAAGAGGAAGACTTCACCGTAATGGCGGCGGAAGAAGTGCAGACGGAAAAGTCCTACGACCTCTCTATTGAAGAGGACGAGGAAGTCGACGTTACGGATAAAATCACCTTTAACGAAATTTGCGGCAACTTCCAGGCGTACGCCCAAAGCAAAGGGGTCGTCGTTGATATAACTTCAGTTAGGGCGCTTTTCGCCGCAATAGGCGCAAGCAAAATTATCATAGTTACGACCAAGAACACCGACGTTATGCCCGACTTTTTGGAGGCTTTAAACGGCTACTTCAACAGCCGCGAACTTACCGTTGCGGGCAGTGCGTGGAAGAGCCTAAACGACCTCGTATGGAAACAGCAGTACGATAAATTCGTGCTTTCGGATTTCGCCAACACCGTTTATTCGGCAACGAAATCGCCCGACAGGCTTTACGGCGCGGTTATAGACGGAGTGGACGCCGAAACCCTTTTAAGCTGGTTTGCGCCTTTCGTAACCTACGCGAACCATCCCACCGAAGAGCACAACGTCACCTTCAATGAAGAGCTTTCCGTGCGTTTGCCGGACAATATTTTCTACGTTTTATCCCCCGCAGAGGGTCTTGGCGACAAGTTCCCGCGCGAGGTTGCGGACGCGGCTTTGCAACTTGATTTGGTGTTAAGCAAAACCGAGGAAAGCGGCGAATATATAGAAGCCGACGTAATATCCAAAAACGCGCTTTTGGACCTTGTTAAGGAAGCGAGGGAAAATTATTACCTTTCCGAAAGAATCTGGAAGAAGGTTGACGAACTTTTTGAAACTGTCCGCGCAACCGAAAAATTCCGTTTGGGCAATAAAAACACCCTTCAACTTGAAAAGTTCACTTCCGTACTTTTGGAATGCGGCGGGGACGAGGCGGAGTGCATAACGGATATTTTCCTTGCTAAAATCGTTCCGCTTTTAAAACTTACTAAAACCTACGCGCAAGACGGCGGAGACAAAACGGTATTCGGCATAGTCGAAAAACTGTTTAACGAAGAAGAACTTACCAAAATTCAAAGGGCGCTCAACAAACCCGTCTAACACTTAAAGGAGAAATTTATGACCAACTTAATATCGGCGTTCTCCTTTGCCGAATTTTTCGGTAACGTGTGGGACGCGCTGACAAGCAAAATAGCGCTTATCGTCTACGCCTCGATTATTCTGGTTTTAATTTTGGTGCTGGTAATCCGCTTAATAATAAACGAGCATCGGCGCATTGCGGAAATTCAGGAAAACGACGCAAGGCGGCACGAAGCATACGAAAACGAACAGCTTGAAACGGTAAAGGCGGCGCTTGACAAAAAGATGAACAAAATCAGCCTTGACGTTGCGGCCGTGAAAAGAAGCGTATCTTTCGCGCCCTATGCCGCGGCGCAAGTTTCGGGTATGCCAAACGCGCCCGCGCGTGTAGCGGACGCCCCCGAAGATACGGAGGCGGCAGAGGAAGTAAACGAAGGCGGCTCGCGCTTTTATATGCTCACGGAAATAGACAAAGAGTACGAAAA
>JAIDQV010000056.1 GCA_029062045.1 Clostridia bacterium | reverse complement strand
GTAGGAAACATGCGCCTTGAGATTTCGCAAGTAAGAAGATTCTGGGCAAAGAAGGCACTCCCAGACGACGTTTTCCAGGCGGGGTGCGTGGGGCTTATAAAGGCCATTGACAACTTTGATTTATCGGTGGGCGTTAAATTTTCCACTTACGCCGTGCCTATGATTTTGGGCGAAATTAAAAGGTATTTAAGGGACGGTAATTCTTTGCGGGTTTCCCGTTCGATAAGGGACACCGCATACCAGATTTTGAAGGTGCGTGAACGTCTTGAAGTCGACGACGAGGACGTAACTTACGACAAAATTGCTTCCGAAATGCACATTGCCGTGTCCGAAGTTGCCTACGCGCTGGACGCAATTTCAGACCCCGTTTCTTTGTACGAGCCGGTGTTCAACAAGGCGGGCGACACGCTGCTTTTAATGGACCAGATATTCGACGAAAAGAACAATGACGAGGTGTGGACGGAAAAGGCGGCGCTGTACGAGGCGATTAACCACTTAGAGGGCAGAGAGAAAAAGATACTTTTCCTTCGCTATTTCGAGGGCAAGACCCAAACGGAAATTTCCCGCGAAGTCGGCATCTCCCAAGCACAGGTTTCGCGCCTTGAAAAGACTGCACTGAAACAAATTAGGGCTTGTATTTCATAAATTAAGTCCGCCGTGGTAAAAGCACGGCGGACTTAATTTATTACTGTAAGCATTTTCTAGTTTACTTTTTGAATAAAATGATATATAATTAAGATATGATAGTAGTCGATTGGATATTTCTCGGAATAATATTGGGCGGACTTGTGCTAGGCGCGCTGTTCGGCTTTGGGAATATTTTTAAATTTTTTACTACCGGTATTTTCGGCATAATAATTTCAATTATAGTATGCGTCTTTATCGGCACGGCGTTCTACGGAACGTGTGAACCCCTTCTGGATAAAATTCAGGAAGCCATTATGGCAAACGAAAACTGGTTCTGTCAATTTTTGGGCAAGCTGAACGTTCAGGTTATTTTATATTACATTATACTGTTCGTGGTCGTTTGGCTTTTAAGGTTCATAGTTGTAAAAATAATTAAAGCAATTTCCCAAAGCGAAAACAAAGTTATCAAAATTATGAACAGAATTATGGGTTCTTTGTTTTTACTTCTGATATTGCTTCTTATTTTGTTTTTCGTATTCTTCCTTATCGGCTGGGTCGGCGGACCGACGGCGGATAATTTCAGCGAATATCTTGCGGGCGGCGCGTTAAGGCTTGACAGACTTTTCGAGTTTTTAAGACCGAAAGACGAAGCGGCAACCGAGGCCCTGCTTCAAACACTTATAATGTAAATTTTATGCGCGAAGGCAATTTATAAAGCCTTCGCGCATATTTTTATATTATGGAAGTTAACTTTACCGACTTAAAGCAAAAGGACGTAATAAATATACACGACGGCAAAAATATGGGCAAGGTGTGCGATTTGAGCTTTACCTTTCCAGAAAATAACGTGCTCGGCTTTACCGTTACGGGCTGTAAGGGGTTTAAATTTTCCAAGCAGGAAGTTTTTATCCCCATAAAGCAAGTAATTAAAATAGGCAAGGATGCCGTGCTGGTTAAGCTCGGCGAGGATAAACCCGACCGACCGCCCAAACCGCCAAAGCCTCCCAAACCTAATTGCCCGCCGCCGTGCCCACCTAACAACTGCCCGCCGCCGTTTAACGACCGACGCAACTATGATGAATACGAATAAAAAGCCGCCGCGCAAGCGTTCCGCTTGACCAAGTATCTTAATTGCATTATAGCAATGAATGCTTGGCACAAGTCAAACGTGCGCGGCGGCTTTCGTTATTTAAAAGATATTTTCAAATTTGATACTGTAAGAGTCGGGCAGGTTTTTTGAAATTTCTCTCAGCACTTCGATTTTTCCAAGCGCCAAATCGTATTTTTCGTTATATAAAAGTCCGCAGGCTTCGCTAAGCCAGTAATCTATATAAGATATATCGTTGTGCGGCACCAAAATGTGAAGTTTTGACTTTTTATCTTCCCAAAGCGTTCTTACGGCGTAGCCGTCCTCGCGGGTAGCTGTTTCGTTCTCTATCTTTGTATAAAGACTGTCCAGCGCGGCGGAAAACTCGTCAAACTGGTTTCCCAAATACCAGTCTGCAAAGATAAACAAGCCTATGCAAATAAGAATTGCCGCAACCGTGTAACAAATTGATTTTACCATTCGCCATTCACCTCAACCTGCAATATTTTATATTTTTCACCCCGTTTTTGAAAGTACGCCCGCCCTTCGGCGTTCACCGTCATTACCACGACTTCCTTTAATTTGGCGTTTTGCTCTTTTAAAAGTTTATTTAAGCGTTCGTCGTTGAAGCCGCAGCGCGTAAGGTTCTTTTGGTCGGGCGTGCCCCTGTCTATGAGAATAAGGGGAAGAGAGGTGGAAGCCGTTTCTTCTTTTGCAAGTGCCGAAAACGAACCGTTCGCCTCGTATAGCCCGTAGTAAACGTCGTCAAGGTTGAAGTACCCCGCAACACGCATGCTCTCAATTAAATCGCTTACGTCAAGATTGTTCTTCTTCAACTGGAACTCGTCAATGCCGTTTTTGTTAATGACGACGGAAGGCTTTCCGCTTACCACGTTCTTCACGGGCTTAAACCAAAGCTGGAAAAGCCAAACTATCTGGTGAAGTATGAAAATAGTTAATATGGCGATAATTCCGTATAAAATGGGTATGGAAGTGTCCGCCATGGGTATGCACGCAAGCTCGGCTATAACAAGGCTTATTACGAACTCGAAAGGCTGCATCTCGCCTATCTGGCTTTTGCCCATCAGTCGCATAACGAAAAGCAAGGTTATAAAGATAATTGCCGTGCGAATAAAAATCAATGCCATAAAATTAGTATTCTCAAAATAATTTACAATATTCTTGCTTTATTTGCCCATATATGCTATAATTCCTCGTAAGTTTTTGAGGTATTTTTTTGACTTATAACGATGTTTTATCCGCCGTCTTTTCGCTTAGCGCAAAGGGTATGGATTTCGGCACAGAGCGCACAAGAAGGCTCTTGGATGCGCTTGACTGCCCCGATAAAAAACTGAAAATTATACATATTGCCGGCACGAACGGAAAGGGCTCGGTTGCGGAATATATAACCGAGATTTTAATTGCCGCGGGCAAGAAGGTGGGCACTTTCACTTCACCTGCCGTGTTCGACTATCTCGAACAGTTCAGGGTGGACGGAACGCCGATAGAAAAAGAGCTGTACGCACGCGCTTTCGGGCGTGCTTTATCTTGCGCCGACGGGGCAACTCAATTCGAGGTTGAAACGGCGGGCGCGCAGTACGCCTTTGTGCTTGCGGGGTGCGAGTACGCGGTGGTAGAATGTGGATTGGGCGGCACATATGACGCAACTAACGCAATTTTACAAAAAGAAGTTGCGGTGATTACTTCGATAGGATTAGAGCATACGGCAATCCTCGGCAATACGCTTTTGGACATTTGCAAACACAAATCCGGCATAATTAACGGCTGCCCGGCGGTGGTAAGCGGTTATAATGCGGGCGAAGTGGTGGAATTTTTTAAAAATTTGGGTGCAAAAGTGGCGGGGAAGTATGAAAATCCGCCTATGTACGGCGAGGCGCAAAAGTATAACGCAGGACTTGCGATAGAGGTTGCGCGGCTTCTTAAAATTGACGAAACTTCAATATATACGGGGGTCAATCGCGCGAAACTTGGCGGAAGATGCGAAATTTTGACGGCAAAAGACGGAAGAATTTTCGTGCTTGACGGTGCGCACAACCCCGCGGCTTTTAAGCCGCTTGCCGAGCTTGTACATGGACAATTCGGATATGTTTATGTAATTTTCGGAAGTCTGTCCGATAAAAAAGTGTGCCAAAACTTGGCAATTATTAATAAATTTGCGAAGAAAATCGCCCTTGTACCGTGCCCGAGTGCGCGGAACATAAGTATGGAAGAGCTTAAAAAAGAGTGCCTAGAAGCGGGCATTTGCGCTGACGAAGAAGAAAGCGTTACCGCCGCGCTTGAAAACACGGGCGAAAAGGTTATTGTGGTGTGCGGTTCGTTTACCATTTTGAAGGAGGCAAAGGAATGGATAGAGAAAAGGTTATAAAGGCGGTTGAAGATTTGCTTGACGCCCTGGGCGAGGACAGAAAAGAAGAAGGTTTGCAGGATACCCCCCGCCGCGTTGCCGACGCATACGCCGAACTTCTTTCGGGCGAGGGAAAAACGGCGGAAGAGCATTTGTCCCGCACCTTCAATTCAGCTTGCGGCGATATGGTCGTTGAAAGCGATATTTACTTTTCCTCCCTTTGCGAGCATCATTTAATGCCCTTCTTCGGTAAAATCGCGATTGCGTATATTCCCGACGGCAAGGTTGTGGGAATTTCAAAGCTCGCGCGCACGGTAGAGGTGTTTGCTCGCCGCCTGCAAATTCAGGAAAGGCTTACAAGGCAGATTGCCGAAGAAATTATGCGCGTTTTGAAACCCAAGGGGGTTTTTGTGGCATGCGAGGCCGAGCATACCTGTATGACCTGCCGCGGCGTAAAGAAGGCGGGAAGTAAAACTTCTACTTACTGCACGCTGGGCGAATTCAGCGAAGAAAAACGCGCGGAAGTTTTAGCGCTTTTAAAGTAAATGAAAATAGGCAAATTCAATTTTGAAAACTATACCTTCGTAATGGCGATAATAAATCTTACCCCCGACAGCTTCTGGGAAGAAAGCCGCGTTTCTCCGGACAGGATTTTATTTGCCGCCGAACGCGCCGTAAAGGAAGGGGCTTCCGTTATAGATTTGGGGGCACAGTCCACCCGCCCGAACTATACCGAGATAAGCGCGGAAGAAGAAATAGAGCGGTTGTACCGCCCTCTTATGCTTATTAAAGAAAACTTCGATATTCCCGTTTCCGTAGACACCTATTTTGAAAAGACAGCGCGCGCCGTGCTTTCGATGGGTGCGGATATGATTAACGACATTTGGGGACTGACTTACGATAAAGGTATGGCTGAAACAATAGCTAAGTACCGCGCCTCCGTTTGCATAATGCACAATGCAAAATATCCTTTGTCGGGGGATATATGGGGGGCAATTAAAGAATTTTTGCAAAAAAGCGCAAATTCGGCACTACACGCCGGCATAGATAAAGACAAAATAATTCTTGACGGCGGAATAGGTTTTGCAAAATCCAAAGAGCAAAACTTCGAGCTTTTAAACGGCTATGAAAGGCTTTCTTCGCTGGGCTATCCCTTGCTTTTGGGGGCAAGCAGAAAGTCAATGTTCGGCGGAAACGTGGAAGACAGGCTTCCCCAAACGCTTGAAAGCACCCGTCTTGCCGCAAAGAAAAAGGTGCTTTTTGTGCGTGTTCACGACGTAAAAGAGAACGTAGAGGCTATAAAAGAGGTGTACGGCGGATAATGAACGGAGAAAACAACAAAATTTTAATACGTGGGCTCGAAGTCAACGCTTGCCACGGCGTACTTGCGGAAGAAAAGATAAATCCCCAGCCCTTTATTTTTGACGCGGACTTGTACACGGACTTCTATTCCGCCGCAAAAAACGACGATATAGAAGGGACGGTAAACTACGCAAAGGCGTGCGATATTCTGGTTAAAACCGCAACCGAAAAAACCTATAATTTAATCGAAACTTTGGCATATATGGGGGTCTACGCGCTTTTTGACAGGTTAAATCTTCAAAAAATAAGCCTTACCGTATATAAACCGCAAGCACCTGTAAACCATAAATTCGGTACGGTGGGCGTAACCGTTACAGCCGAAAAGGAAAGGGTTTACTTATCTCTCGGTTCTTCTATGGGCGACAAAAAAGGCTATTTGGATACGGCTATAAAAAAGCTCTCCGAAACGCGCGGGGTAACGGTTAAAAAGGTTTCTTCCTATATCGAAACCCAGCCTTACGGCGGCGTTGCCGAAAATTCTTTTTTAAATTGCGCGGTCGAAATCGAAACTTATCTTACGCCCGGGCAACTGCTTGAAGAAATTCACAGAATAGAGAGCGAGTGCGGCAGAGTGCGCACCGTTCACTGGGGGGACAGAACGCTGGATATTGACATTGTCTTTTTCGGGCGGAAAATCCTTGAAGAGGACGACTTGCAAATTCCGCACCCCGAATATTCCAAAAGGGCTTTCGTGCTTGTTCCGCTGAACGAAATCGCCCCCGACTTCGTTTGCCCCGTTAATCACAAAAAAGTCAAGGATTTACAAATTTAGATTTTTTATTTGGCATAAGTCAAATATATTGTGCATATTGCACAAAAATTTTTGCAAAATATGTACAAATTTCAAACAATATGGTATAATCGTCTAGCGAAATAATTCTGATTTCGGTCAGGGCAAAATTTGCTGCCCGAGGTGTTTTTATGGAAAAAATAGGCATCATAGATTTAGGCTCGAATTCCGCAAGGCTCGTTATTGTGAACCTCTTTGCGGATGGTTATTTTATGGTCGTTGACGAACTGAAAGAAAGCGTTCGTTTGGGGCAGGATATGGAAAAGGACGGCTTCTTGAAGCCCGCCCGCGTTGCAGAAACCATAAAAACGGTCAAGATGTTCAAAAAACTTTGCGATTCAAGCGGTGTAACCCGCATAATCGCCGTTGCGACGGCGGCTGTTCGCCGTGCAAAAAATCAGCGCAGTTTCCTTGACGAAATTCAGGCTACCTGCGGCATCAAAATCCGCGTGCTTTCAGCCGAGGAAGAAGCCGTTCTCGTTTACCGCGGCGTTATAAACACGATGGACATACCCAAAGGCGTCGTGCTTGAAATAGGCGGCGGCTCGACCAAAATCGTTTATTACAACCGCAGGAATATGCTTAACTACGCAACCTTGCCTTTCGGCGCGGTAACTTTGACGGGGCTTTTCGCGGAAGACGGCTTGAAGCCCGAAGAGCAGGCGGCAAAGATAGAAGAATACGTTGCCGAGCAGTTGAAACAGGTAGAGTGGCTTAAAGAGCTTGACCCCGACGTTCAGATGATAGGCGTGGGCGGGTCTTTCAGAAATCTTTTCAAAATAACAAAAATGGTACACAAGTATCCTTTGGATACCGTGCATAACTACAAGATGCCCGTTGAGGACTTTACGCCCGTCTACGACATGATAAAAGTCTTGGATTTGGATAAGAAGAAGAAAATCAAGGGACTTTCGGCGGAAAGGGCGGATATTCTTCCCGCGGCTCTTGCAGTTATCAAATCTTTCGTGAATTATATAGGCGTGAACGAATTCACCTTCTCGGGCGCAGGTCTTAGGGAAGGAATTATGTTCAATCAAGCCCTTCCCATGACGGTTGAAAAGCCCATCGCGGACGTTTTAAACTATTCGCTTACAACCCTTGTAAAATATTACGACTGCGAAGAAAAGCACATTGAACACGTTGTTAATTTGAGCATACAGCTATTTAAACAGCTAAGGGTCCTGCACAAGTTCCCCCGCCAATACCTCAAAATTTTAAAGGTAGCGGCTATGCTGCACGACTGCGGTATGCGCATTAAATACTATAACCATCAGCGCCACAGCTGGTATATGATTTTGAACTCTACGCTTTACGGCGTAACGCACAGGGAAATCGTGCTTGCGGCGTTTACTGCGTGCTGTCATAAGAAAGAGGACATCAACGCTTACGACTGGGCGAGATACCGCGGGATAATTTCCGATGACGATTTGGAAATTGTCAAAAAGTTGGGCGTTATGCTTCGCATAGCCGAAAGCCTTGACAGAGCGGACGCAGGGACTATTAAAAGTATCAACTGCGATATTCTCGGCGACTCGGTTATTATGAAGACGGAAGTTGACGGCGACGCAACGCTTGAAATAAAGAACGCGATGGCGGCAGCAGGCGAGTTCAGAAAGTCCTTCCACAAGAACCTTGAAATTTTATAACTAAAAAGTGCCGCCTTTAAAGCGGCATTAATATTTTATTTAAACCGTATTTATATAC
>JAIDQV010000055.1 GCA_029062045.1 Clostridia bacterium | reverse complement strand
ATTAATAATTTAATTAAGAAAGAGGGAAAATTACGGAGAATTACTATGAAATGTGTTTGTGAAGGTATCGATTTATCGGATGCAGTGCTTAAAGTTGTAAAAGCATGTTCCTCAAAGACTACTGTACCCGTTTTGGAGTGCGTAAAACTGTCTTCAAGGAACGATTGCTTGACTTTATCGGCAACGGACGGTGAAATTTCTATTATAAAAACCATAAAAGCCGAGGTTTATGAGGAAGGCGACGTGTGCGTTCCCGGTAAATATTTTGCAGATTTCATTAAAAAATTGGAAGGGGTGCAAATTTCTTTATCCTCAGAAGGCAATAAAATGGATATAGAATACGCCGACAGCCAGACTACAATGCAAGTTTTGTCTGCCGACGACTTCCCCCGCATCGATTTGGATATAACGGAGAACAGCTTCGTTATGAAAACGGCTGATTTGAAGGATTTTATCCGTTCTACCTCGTTTTGCTGCGCTGCGGACGATTCCAGACCCATTTTAAAGGGCTGCCAGTTCATTATAAACGGCAAAGAACTTTGCGTGACTTCGCTTGACGGGTTCAGACTTGCGACCGTAAAGGGTGAAGTTGTGTCTTCTACGGGCAATATGGAGATAATTTGCCCTGCAAGAACGTTAAACGAAATTGAAAAAATGATACCCGACAGCGACGGAACGACGGAAATTTTCGTTCAGCGCGGTATAATTTTGGTTGCTTGCGACAATACTGTGTTGACTTCCAGGCTTTACGGCGGAGATTTTATCAAAAAAGAGAATATTATCCCCAAAAACTTTGTAACCGAAGTTACCGTTGACAAGGACAAACTTAAAGCAAGTATCGAAAGGGCGGCAATTCTCGTCAGAAACGACAAAAACAGCCTCATTTTATTCGATATAAGCGGGGATAAGATAGAAATTTCTTCAGCGTCCGAAATAGGCAACGTGCAAGAGCCTGTAAAGGCGGAAATAAGCGGCAAAGACGTGAAGATAGCGATGAACTCGAAGTTCATTATAGACGCTGTAAACGCGTTGCAGGAAGACGAAATAACCCTTTCCTTTAACAACCACATTCAGCCGTTTATATGCCAAAACAAGGAAAACAAGGGCAAACTGTATCTTATTTTGCCTGTAAGAACGAGTTCAAACGATTAATTAGAGGGGTAGACAAGCCCAATATTGCTTGACTTGAAATATTATTTAATTATATAATAGAAAAAGACATTTTTAAAAATAGTCCGAAAAAAGAGGTAAATTATGAAAAGAACTTATCAACCCAAGAAAAGACAGAGAAGCAAAGTTCACGGGTTCAGAAAGAGAATGGCGACGACCGCCGGCAGAAAAACTTTAAAAAGAAGAAGAAATAAAGGCAGAAAGAAACTTACGGCGTAAAGCGTGAAATACCTTAGAATTAAGAAAAACGCAGACTTTCAAAAACTTTTTAACAAGGGGAAAAAAGTATTTTCCCCTAATATTACGTTATTGTATTTTTCCGCACCAAAACTTTCAATGGGAGTTGCCGTTTCAAAAAAGCACGGCAAGGCCGTAATGAGAAACAGAATAAAGCGGCTTTTAAGAGCTGCCTTTGCGGAAACTTCAGATATGCTGGAAAAAAATTACGCCGTAATATTGATACCGAAAGTAGGTGGAGAGTACACCTTTGAAGCCTTTAAAAAAAGCCTTAGGATATGCTTTAAAAAGGTGAACGAATGCGGGAAAAATTAAGAAGATTTTTTAAAGCCGCACGGCGTAAAGTTTTTAAACCGTATTTCAAAATGTTTTTTATGCGGCTTATAGTGTTCTATCAACGGCACTTTTCAAAGCACACTTGCCTATATCAGCCGACTTGTTCTGAGTATATGAAAAGGTCGATAAACAACAAAGGCGTGATACGCGGGATACTTTTAGGCTGTTGGAGGATACTCAGATGCAACCCGTTATCAAAGGGCGGATACGACCCCGCACCGGAGAGAAGATTGCGTTTAAAATGGGTGCTTTGAGGCAATAGACCCCCATATATGTGCCAATTAACGCATATTTTTAAAGTTTGAATAAAGATTAGTAGGGCTTAACAAAAAGGCAAATAAGATGCCTTGGTTAAGCAAAACGCTTATGAATATATTGAATTTACTTGCTACAACTTCATTAGAACATACTGTTGGAGTAACTCCCGTAAATGCGGGCGAGCTTAGCGGTATCGGCTGGGTTATCGGTTGGTTGTTCGATTTGTTTTCGAACTTCTACGGCGCGGTTGCCTTGGGCGTTATCGTGTTTACGCTTGCTTTAAAAACGCTGGTTCTTCCTTTGGATATTTATTCCAGGGTTAAGACGAAAAAGCAATCGCTTTTGATGGAGCGGATGCGCCCGCAAATGGAGAAGCTGCAAAAGCAATATGCAAACGACAAGAACATGTACCAGCAGAAAGTTATGGAATTGCAGAAGGCCAACGGCTATAATCCGCTTGGTGCGTGCCTTCCGATGATAGTTTCTCTTGTAATATTCATGGTAGTGTTAAGCTCGTTTTCAACCTATTCCAACTATGCGATATTGCGCGATTACAGCGAAATGGCGAAATTCTATAACGAAAGCGTTGCCGTGTACGTTATGGAAGAAGGCGCGGACAACCCCGAACAGAGGTTTTTAACCAAAGTTGAAGGCACTGACGACGTATACACGGTAGATTTTGATAAATTTGCGGCATATTACGAACCTATTTATAAAGATGCGCACGCAAACGACACCGATGAAAACGGCAATCCCGACCCAAAAACTTTTGACATACAGCAATATTTAGCGAAGTCAGAACAGGACAAGTGGGAAACAGTTTCTGATTTTATTGAAGTACATGCGCGCGAATCTGCCGCACAGTACTATTTGGAAAACAGCGACGGTACGCACTTCGGCTGGATAGGAAACCTTTGGTATCCCGATTCAATGCTGAATAAAGAAGTTCCCGATTACGCAAAATTTACTTCGGCAACGACGCGTGCGGGCATAACCGTCAGCGAAAACGATTATAACAGCGTAACGTTTAACCTTTCCGAACAGAAGGACACTTATAACGGATACTTCGTATTGATACTTCTTTCTATCGGTTTGATGTTCTTACAGCAGTTTATTATGATGAAGTCGCAAAAGGCTGCGAACGAGCTTTCTTCGGTAGACGGAAGCGCGGCAAGAACCAACAAATGGATGATGATAATAATGCCCATTATGTTCGGTATGTTCTCGTTTATGTACAGTGCCGCATTCTCTATCTACATGATTGTAAATACGATGTACGGACTTGTTTCAACGCTGATTATCAATAAAGTTGTAACAGTTAAGTTTGCAAATAAAGAAATTAAGACGGCGGCATCATCCCGCCCGACTAGCAAGGCAAAAAGATTAAAATAGTAAGTCAAACCCCGTTATTTCAAGCATATATCGGGGTCTTTGACGTTTTATAGGAGATATTGTGATGGAAGAAAAGAACGTATTTACGGGCAAAACCGTAGACGAAGCGCTCGATTTGGGGCTTGAAGCCTTGGGACTTACGCTTGATGAAATCGATTACGAAGTATTGGAAGAAGGAAAGAAGAAACTTTTCGGTTCGGTAAAGGCAGTAGTTAAAATTATTCCTAAGGGCGAAGCAAAGGCCGCGCCTGCACCTAAGGAGAGCGCGGCGCCTGTACACGAGGAAAAAATCGAAAAGAAACCCGTAAACGCAAAGCCCGTTAAAAAGAGCGAGAAAAAGCCCGTAAAGGCACGCAGCGGCGAAAGCGTTGACCCCGTCGAGTTTATAGACGGACTTCTTGTAAAACTCGGTGTAGAGGGCAAGAGCGAGGTTGTAAGCGAAGAAAACGGTATTCACATAGAAATTAAAACGCAAAGCTCGGCAAGGGTTATAGGCAAGCACGGTGACGTTTTAGACGCTATTCAAAGCATTGCAGGCGCTGTGGCAAATATCGGCAACGACGAATACAAAAAGGTTATCGTCGACTGCGAAAACTACCGCGCACAGCGTGAACAGACGCTTAAAGACTTGGCGGTAAAGATTGCAAACAAGGCGGTTGAATCGGGCAGGAAGGTTATTTTAGAGCCTATGACGCCCTACGAAAGGCGCGTAATACACGCAACGCTTGCGGACAACGAAGAAGTTAAGACTGCATCCGAGGGAAGAGAGCCTGCAAGATATATTGTAGTTATACCCAACAACGCTCAACCCGGCGACAGAGGCATAAGATTCGGCGACAGACACGGACACAGTGACAGGCGCGGACACGGTAATCACGGCGGGGACAGAAGGCACGATAATCGTCGCAGAGACGGTGGTTCCAGGCCTTCAAGCAGTGGTGCAAGCCGTGGTAAAAAAGAGATACACTTCGGCACATTCCTCGGCAACAGTAACGACAACAAAACAGAAGAATAAGAGTTCTTCTTAGTATCAAAAACAACCATAAAATAACGAAAGACCCCCATATATGCCTCAAATAACGGCATTTGGGGGTTGTTTTTATATGATAAAAGCCGTGTGCGGAAACTTCCGCACACGGCTTTACATTTTTAAATTATTTGGTTTCGGTTTTCTTTGTCGCAGTCTTGGGCTTTGCGGGGGCATCCGCCTTCTTTTCAACTTTGCAGTTTGCTTTCAAGGTTGCAAGGCAGTCCCAAAGCTCTTGGGGAATTCTGTCTTTAACGGTGCCGTTGTAGTAGCCTTCGATTTCTTCGGCTTCCTTAGCCCACTTCTCTTTGTCAACTTCAAGGATGGATGCTAAGTCTTTAACGGTGAACTTCTTGCCTGCGCAAATTTCGTAATCCAAATCGGTGAGGTCGATGTCCTCGGGTTTGGGTACGTAGCCGATAGCTGTTTCTTCCGCGTCAACGGGGGTATCCGAGCAACGCTTCAAAATCCATTCCAGAACGCGCATATTGTCGCCGAAGCCGGGCCACATAAAGTTGCCGTCTTTATCCGTTCTGAACCAGTTTACGTTGAAAATTTTGGGGGGATTTTTAATCTTGGTGCCCATTTCAACCCAGTGGCCGAAGTAGTCGCCCATATGATAACCTGCGAAAGGCTTCATCGCCATGGGGTCGTGGCGGAGAACGCCGACTGCGCCGGCTGCCGCCGCGGTAGTTTCGGAAGACATTGCCGAGCCGATGAATACGCCGTGGTTCCAATCCCTTGCCTCGTAAACGAGCGGGGTAGTGGAAGCGCGTCTGCCGCCGAAGATAATTGCCGAAAGGGGAACCGCATCAAGACCGTTTTCTTTGCCGAACTTGTCGGAAATGCAAGGGCAGTTGCCTGCGGGGGCGGTGAAACGCGAGTTGGGGTGGGCTGCGCAAGTCGATTTATCCTTTTTATCGAATTTAGCGGGGCTCCAGGGTTTGCCCGTCCAGTCGATGCAGTGTTCGGGAAGCTCTTTGGAAAGTCCTTCCCACCAAACCGTCATATCGTCGGTGTTGAGCGCTACGTTTGTGAATATAGTGCCGCGCTTAGTGGATTCAAGCGCGTTCTTGTTGCTGTGTTCGTTAGTGCCGGGTGCAACGCCGAAGAAGCCGTTTTCGGGGTTTACAGCCCAAAGTCTGCCGTCTTCGCCAACCCTAATCCAGGCGATGTCGTCGCCGAGGGTTTCGATTTTATAGCCCAAATCAGCATAATGTTTGGGAGGAATGAGCATTGCAAGGTTGGTTTTGCCGCAAGCGGAGGGGAAAGCCGCCGCAACGTACTTCTTTTCGCCGTCGGGGAAGGTTACGCCGAGGATAAGCATGTGTTCTGCCATCCAGCCCTCGTT
>JAIDQV010000054.1 GCA_029062045.1 Clostridia bacterium | reverse complement strand
CCTTGATTTGCCTTTGCCCGAAATAGAGTGGGAGGGTAAAAAGACAAAACTTACCCACGGACTTTACGGAATAATTCTTCACAGTGACAACCGTGAAAAAAGAAAGGAAGCGTATGAAAAGTATTACGCAGCTTATACGGGTCTTATCAATACTATAACTTCCATATATCATGGCAATGTAAGGAAGGACGTCTATTTAAGTAAAGTTTATAAATTCTCTTCCTGTTTAGAGCAAGCCCTTTTTGCTGAGGATGTTGATTTAAGTGTTTACAATAACTTAATTAAAGCCGTTGACGGTAGTTTGCCGTCTATGCACCGTTATATCGAGGACAGAAAGAAGATATTGGGCTTAGATAAACAGTATTTTTACGATATCTACGCGCCGCTTATTGCTGGAGTGGACGTCAAATACACTTATGACGAAGCGTATGCATTAGTAATCAAAGGACTTGCGCCATTAGGGAAAGAATATCAGGCTCTTTTAAAGCAAGGTTACGACGAGCGTTGGATTGACGTAGAAGAAACGGAAGGCAAGAGTGGCGGAGCTTACAGCATTGGCTGCCCTAATACCCACCCTTTTGTTTTGTTGAATTATCAGCCTACGCTTCATGAAACATTTACAATAGCGCACGAGATGGGGCATTCACTGCACACTTATTTCTCGCAGAAAAGTCAGCCGTATGCTAAATCACAATACAAAATATTCGTTGCGGAAGTGGCAAGCACCGTGAATGAAGTTTTGCTTCTCAAACATATGTTGAAAGAAGCTGATGACGTGGAATTAAAGAAGTATCTTTTAAATTACTATCTTGAAACAATCCGTGCAACTTTGCACAGGCAGACAATGTTTGCTGAGTTTGAAAGCCGCGCTCACGAAATGGAAGAAAAGGGGGAACCTCTTACAAAAGAAAACCTATGTGAACTTTACGACGGCATCGGTAAAAAATACTACGGCAAAGGAATAGAGTACGATTACAATATTTCTTGCGAGTGGGCAAGGATACCGCATTTCTATCGCTCATTCTACGTTTACAAATATGCAACAGGTATTACCGCTGCTATAAATATTGCTAAGCGTATACTTGCGGAAGGGGAAAGCGCCGTTAAAGATTATTTCAAATTTCTTTCCGGCGGATGTTCAACCGATCCGGTATCTCTTTTAAAACTTGCGGGTGTTGACCTTTCAAAAACACAGCCTTTTGAAGTTGCAATGAGTGAATTTGATGAAACATTGACCGAATTTGAAAAATTAATGAATATACACTAAAAGCCGCAAAAACGGCAAAAAGTCAATAAAATATAGGATTTGCGAAGTACTATGTCAGACAAAAACAACGTTATGCCCAACAATTTGGACGCCGAACAAGCTCTTTTGGGCTGTATGCTCATCGATAACGAAATATTGCCGGAAGTTTTAGACCTGTTAACGGAAAACGACTTTTATCAGGATTCACATAAATTTATTGTAAGTGCTATAAAACTTACTTTTGCTGATAGAAAGCCTGTGGACATCGTTACGCTTTCGGATAAATTAGAAAGCGAAGGCAACTTGCAAAAGGCGGGCGGGATAAGCTATCTTACCGAACTTGTGCAAATTACTCCCTCGGCGGCAAACTATAAATATTATCTTGAAATAGTCAAGCGGGACAGCGTAAACAGAAATCTTATCCGTGCGGCAAGGGATATTGCTGATTTTTCCAAATCCAGCGATGACTCAATAAAGAGCATTCAGTTTGCGGAAGAAAAGATCTATTCCGTATCGCAGGTGAACGACACTTCTACCATAAAAGACATACGTGAAAGCGAAGGGCTTGATTTGGTGTTTGAAAAGTTTCAAAAGCTTTCAGAGGACAGAGACGCTTATCGCGGCGTTGCAACCGGATTTAGTAGGTTGGATAGGCTTACAAACGGCTTGCAAAAATCCGATCTTATTGTCCTCGCTGCCCGTCCCGGTATGGGTAAAACATCGCTTGCAATGAATATTGTAGAGCATGCTGCCGTGATTGACGGTAAAGTTTGCGCGGTATTCTCTTTGGAAATGCCCGAAGTTCAAATAATTCAAAGGCTTCTTTGCTCAAATGCGGAAGTAAGTATGTCGGACGCGCTTTCAGGCAAACTTACCGATAACGATTGGAAGAAACTTGCCCAAGCAAGCGAAAGGCTTAGAAAAAGCAGAATAAGCATTGACGACAGTTCAAGGGTAACTCCAGCGGAAATTCTTTCAAAATGCAGAAGAATTAAGGCAAGAAACAACGGTCAGCTTGATTTGGTTATGATAGACTATATCCAGCTTATGTCAAGCGGTAAAAAGACAGGTGAAGAAAACAGAGTGCAGGAAGTTGCTTCCATTACCCGTGATTTAAAAATTATGGCAAAAGAACTTGACGTGCCCGTAATTGCGCTTTCACAGCTCCGCCGTATTCAATCCGGTGAGCCTCAGCTTACCGACCTTCGAGAATCAGGTGCGATAGAACAAGATGCGGATATGGTAATGTTCATTTCCCGTCCAGACGTAACTGCCAGCGAAGAAGATTTAAAGAACGGGAAAGTTGTTAAAGGCGAAGCCTTCCTCAATATTGCAAAGAACAGAAACGGAAGTCTTGACAGAATACGCCTTCGCTTTAAGGGCGAGCTTACAAAGTTTGTCAACCCGGAGCTTAACGAATCTATGGAAGAAAGGGCAGTGGCCAGCCACCCTTCTAAAAACGAAAGTGGAAGGCCTGCCAAGAATTTTAATGACGAAGTTGCTCCGCTTACCGAAGACGATGCACCCCCGATTGACGAGGAGCCACCGTTCTAAACTATGAAAACACAAGTTTTAAAAATTGACGAAGATTCTCTTGCGCTTGCAAAATGGATTATTGAGGGGGGCGGAGTCGTGGCAATGCCCACAGAAACGGTGTACGGCTTAGGCGCGAATGCCTTTGATACCGCCGCAGTAGAGAGAATTTTTGAAATCAAAGGACGTCCGAATGACAACCCGTTAATTGTTCACATACACAAAGATTACGATATTTCAACACTGGTTGAAGACGTGCCAGAGTACGCTAAACTGCTTGCAAAAGCATTTTTGCCGGGACCTTTGACTATGGTCTATGAAAGCAAAGGCACTGTATCAAAAGCCGTTTCTTGCGGGCTTGATACGCTTGCAATAAGAATTCCTTCGCACGAAGGCGCTCAAAAGTTTTTAAAATTCGTTAATCTCCCAATTGCTGCTCCGTCAGCCAATGTTTCGAAACACGTCAGTCCAACAACTGCCGAACACGTTTTTACCGATCTAAACGGAAAAATTGAGCTCATCTTGGACGGCGGCAAGTCTGAAGGCGGTATTGAAAGCACTATTTTAGATTGCACTGGCGATTTTCCCGTAATTTTAAGAAGCGGACTTATAACTCGTGAAATGATTGCACAAGTTGCGGGGGAGTGTGGCGAGTACGTTTATAAAGACGGTATGCGCGCCTTGGCACCCGGAATGAAGTACAAACATTATTCACCGAATTGCCGAACAGTTCTTTTTGATTTTAACGAGCTTGAAAAGGCTGTAAAGCTTTATAAAGAAGAGAGCGGTAATGGAGCAAGGGTTTATCTTTTGTGCGATGATAAAACTTCAAAAGAAGCAAAAGTCGAAAACGTATTAAACCTTGGCAAGGACGAAAATGCAATCGCCTCAAATCTCTATTTAAAGTTGAGGGAAGGCGAGAATATAGCCGATTTAATTATTGCTGTTGCCCCTGAAAAGCAGGACGGCGTAATGGTCGGAGTAATGAACAGATTAACCAAGGCTTGCAGGTAATTATGAAAAGAAAAAAGATTTTATTCGTCTGCACCGGCAACACTTGCCGTAGCCCTATGGCAGAGGCAATTTTGAGGACGAAGATAAAACGCAATAAAATAAGGTGGTGGGACGTTTCTTCCTGCGGGATTCATGCGGAAGTTGGCGGTACTATCAGTGTAAACAGTAAAATTGCACTTCAAGACGTGGGTATTTCGGTTGAAAATTTCAAGCCCCGCCAACTTACGCAAAAACTTATTGAAAGCAGTACTATCGTAATCTGTATGACAGAAAGCCAAAAAACGATGCTTGAAGCATGCGGTAATGTGTACTGTATAAAGGATATGTGCGGTTACGATGTGCCCGACCCTTACGGTTGCAACCTTGATGCTTACAAAGTAACGCGTGACGCCATTTCACGTGCATGCGATATTATAATAAAAAATTACATAACGACTTATAAGGATACTGAGTAAAATGAAAATTGCTATTGCCTGCGACCACGGCGGATTTAATTTAAAGTGCAAAATAATCGACCACATTAAAGCGTCGGGGCACGAAGTTTTTGACTTCGGAACGAATACAACAGATAGCTGCGACTATCCAGATTTGGCATTGCCTGCGGCTGAAGCCGTTGCAAGCGGCAAGTGTGATAGGGGTATCGTGGTATGCTCGACTGGGATAGGGGTTTCCATCGTTGCAAATAAAGTGCCCGGTGTTAGATGCGCACATTGCCACGACAGTTATTGTGCTGAGTTTACCCGACGTCACAATGACAGCAACATTTTGGCTCTTGGCGAAAAGGTTGTAGGTGAAGGCTATGCGCTTAAAATTGTTGATACTTTTTTAAACACCGACTTTGAAGGCGGCCGACATCAGCGCCGCGTTGATAAAATTACCGCAATAGAAAAGAAGTATAGCAAATAATAGACAGAAAGCACAAAGCGGCGCGGGCAATTTGCCTGCGCCGCTTTAAGGTTAAAAACTTATTTCACCGTTTTGAATATTAAACGTTAAATTACCGTGATCATATGCGTTGTATTCGGTTTTTGGGATATTGAAATAAACGGTATATTTTGCCCTGCACGGCACGATTTCAAGCTCGTCAATATAGTTTTCGTGCAGAGAGATAAGCATATCGCAACTTCTGAAAGGCAAATCGTTATCGTCGCTTAGAAGCAGGTTTACGCCGTCTATCGACGCCGTAAGATTATGCCCGTCAATGTATTCGAATTCAATACCGCAAATAGTAAAATTCTTTTCATAATGTATATCAACCGTTTGATAAAGTTGAACGGGTATATTCAGTGAACAAACGTAAACGTCGCTACAATTCAAACTCATATCGTACGCTTCAGCACAGTAATCTCCGCCAATAATAATTACGCCGTCTAAATTCGTTGAATGTTCACGGTGCAGATTAGATTTTATCCGCGAAAGCGATGCGTCTTCTGTCATAATAAGCACAGTCCCTTGCGTTGACTTTATAATCACGCTGCCGCCGTTATTGCAAGCGGAAACGGTTACTTTGTAGCCGTTTATAGGCAAGTACGTTTGTGCAAGTACACATATCACCAATAAAGAAACACCGCAAGCGGCAAGCATGCTTCTTGACAAGGTTTTCAAGTTTAGCTTATCGGAGAAGGCCAACGATACAATAAAATAAAGCGGCACAAATATCCCCGCCCCGAAACTGCTTATAATGGCGTTTTCGAAATTTGCCGCAACCAGGAAAGAAAGTAATGCTTCCAAAGGTAATGCAGAGTATTGCATTATGAAGCTTGCCGCAGGCGGTATGATTAATGAAAATACTGTACCCGTAAACAATACCGTGAAAAGTATTGAAACGATAGGTATTACCAATATATTCAACAGTAAACCTATACCGCTTGCATAACCGAAATTTGCCAGCATTACGGGGAATGTTCCCGCCTGCGCACCCAAAGGAACACTTACTCCCGATGAAATTTTGTCGGGAATTTTTATCTTTTTCAAATTTCTTTTAATAAGATTTGAAAATAAAAATATTCCGCCTACTCCGCATACAGATAACTGAAACCCGACTGAAAACAGACTCAACGGAGATACAAATAGAATAAATACGGCGGCAAATCCCAAATTATTCAAACCGTCGCTTTTAACGTGAAAAAGTTTGGCAAATATATTCGTTGCACACATGATTACGGCACGCACGGAAGAAACTGAAAACCCGCAAATCCATGCATATAAAATTATTGCAATTATGCGTAAACCCGCCGAAGCGTATTTATTCAGCCTCAACTTTTTAAAAATAAAGGTGAGTACGCCGTATACAAGCCCTATGTGCAGACCTGATACAGCAAAAATGTGAGCTATACCGCCGTAGCGGAAATTGACAAGCGCTTCATCGTCAACGTTCTGAGTGTCACCAAGCATCATGGCGCAGCATACGGATGCCGTATCGTAACTAAGGTTTTCGTAAAACGTATTTTTAATATGTGAACGGATACTTCCGGATAACGAAAAGTGATAGGTGGAGGTAAGTTCGGTATAATTCGAACAAGTGTATTTGATGTTATCTTCGGCATAATAATTGAGTTCGCCGTAGGGGAAGGTATCGTTGAATTTCAATTCAGCGTAAAATTGCACTTTATAGCCGACGTCGCAGAAATCGCCGTAATTTTCCGTAAGATAAACCTGCACTTTACCGCTCAGTTTGTCGTCATATGCTGTTGCATTGTCAATAATTATATATTCCCCGTAAGAGGTAGAGCCCTTTTCTTTGACGGTGCCGGTAATAAGGTAAAGTTTATCGGTGCCAACGTCGCAAACTTTAAAATTCTGTAAAGTGTAATAGCTGTTTAGTGCGCCGCCGGTAAAAACCACTGCAAATACTAGGGCTAAAATCATCATCTTTTTCTTTTTCAAAATAAAAGAAAACAAAAAAATGATTGCGGTTAAAGGAATAACCGCAATCAGCCAACAGACGCTTATTTCTTTGTAACTGATTAAATAACCCGTCAATACGCCCAATGCAACAGTAGAAGCGATAAGTACGGGTATCCTTGCGTTAAATATTCGCTTCACCGACAAAATATAACATAATCCGACAATTTTGTAAACTCATTTTTGTCCGTTTGAAAATTCGTTTTTGGTCAATAATCAAAACTATGAAATTTGAAAGCGTATGGAAAGCAGAAAAAAGAAATTATCCCGCACTTGACGGCGACGCAGAGCGGGATATAGTAGTTATAGGCGGAGGAATTGCGGGCTATTTAACGGCGTTTAAACTTGTCGAGGCAGGACAGTTCGTAACGCTTATAGAGGCGGACGAGCTTTTCGGTGGAACTACAAGCAGAACGACTGCAAAAATCACTTATAACCAAGGCGGAGTGTATTTTGACCTTTATTATAACTATGGGTTGGAAACGGCCAAAGCCTACTACAAAGCTCAGGTTGACGGTATGCGCGGCTTTAAAGAGCTTAAAGACAAGTTCTGCATAGAGTGCGACTGGGCGGAAACTAACGGTTATATTTTTTCGTGCAGTTCGGAAACACGGCTTAAAAAAACTTTCAGCGTTATGCAGGATATTGACGCCGCTTGCGAGTGGGAGAGTTCGCTTTCTCATTTCGATGCAATCGCCGCAATAAAAAGCAGAAGGCAATATTTATTCGACCCGCTTAAATTTCTTTGCGCTTTACCCGTAAGATTTGAAATTTTCGCGCACACCCGCGCACTTGACGTTGACGTGCAAAATAAAACCGTTCTTACCGATAAGGGCAAGATAAAGGCAAAAAAGATAGTAGTGGCAACTCACTTTCCCATAATAAATTCCCACGGCGCATACTTTCTTAAACTTCGGCAGTCTACTTCATACACAGTTGCAATAAATAAGCGGCTTACGGGGGAAATGTTTTTGGAAGAAAAGCCGGACGGTATATCCGTGCGGCCGTACGCAAACGGAACGCTTTTCGGAGGCGGAGACCACAGAACGGGAAGAATTAAGGATTTGGGGCACTTCCTCACGCTAAAAGCGCGTGCTGAAAAACTTTACGGTGCGGACACTGTTACAAACTGTTGGAGTGCGGAAGACGTTATGACTTTTGACGGAATGCCTATGGCGGGCTTATATGCCAACGGAACGGACGGGGTGTTTGTTATAACGGGGTTCAATAAATGGGGAATGGCAAACTCTATGACATGCGCCAATATTATTTGCGACCTTGTTTTAGGCAAAGAAAACGAATACGCCAAACTTTTCTCGCCCCAAAGAAAAGTCAAGGGGCGTATGGGGGCGTTCGTTTCAAATGCGTTGACTAATATTAAAGAAATAACTATGGGCTACTTTCGGCTGACAACGAAAACGGAGGAAGATGTTACAAAGGGTACGGGTGCAGTGGTAAAATATAACGGCAAAAAACGCGCCGTCTACCGTGACGAAGATGATAATTTGCATATAATAGGCAGTATGTGCCCGCACATGCACGGCGAATTAAAATGGAATGCCGACACGCACACGTGGGACTGTCCATGCCACGGTTCGCGCTTCGATATCCACGGAAATATCCTTTCCGAGCCCGCTTCAAAATGCTGCAAATACGAACAAGAAAAAAAAGAAGGGTAAAAAGCCCTTCTTTTTTAACCTATGATACATAGTTTGCCTTTAAGAATATATCCTATTTTTCCGTAACAAGCATTCGACGCAATATAATCAGCATCAGTATAAAGCATAGGGACGTATCCTGCATCCATTACGAGTTTTGTAACTTGATAAACAAGATTTTCGGCATAGTGCTTCCTGCGAAATTCGGGACGGGTAAATACAAGACCAATGCTCGCCATATGCCAATTCGGCGTGAACTTGCAGCTTGCAACGTTATTTCCATGACTATCCTTCCAGAAGTACATATTTCCTGCGTTGATATGCTCCTCTGCCTGCAAACGATAGCTGTTCCGATCTGTTTGGTCAATTTCTAGTTCTTTATGAAACAAATCTAAAAAATCTACCAACTCATCAACATCATCATAGTTGCAATGATGAATAGAGCCGTCGGCAATGACGGTAGGCTTTACAAGTTTGCTGCAATCGTACGCATACATATTGGTAGAGATTGAAAGTTTCTTATTATCGGCGGCGGCTCTCTTGATGAAATAATGTGCCAAATCATACTTGAGGTTAAAGCGGTGTTCACCGTCTAATAAGGAATTTTCTTCTGCAATCTGATAAGCCCAATCCATATCAT
Organism: Clostridia bacterium; assembly: GCA_029062045.1. GTDB lineage: Bacteria > Bacillota > Clostridia > Christensenellales > Borkfalkiaceae > Coproplasma. The sequence continues at coordinate 1,900 of JAIDQV010000054.1, read as the reverse complement.
CTTCACTGGCTTCGTCCGAAGTCCATATCCATACAGGAAATGGACTGCATGAAAAGCAAACAATCAACCGTTCATGGTCGGTCAATAAAAGCTCACATTTGCCGCCCATAATACGACTTAGCACAAAAAATGTATATTTGTCATTTTCTAATAATTTATAATCTCGTTCATCTACAAAGTTGTCCATAATGTTATCCGCAAATTTCGTTATGTAATCACTTATGATATTTTAAAGTTTGAAACAACTGCCGCCTATGAACTCACGAATTAGAGAGTTGCAAGGGATTATAGATTCGTCATCTATTGATTTGAAGTATTTAAGGTATTTAATCAAACGGTTTGCCACCAAAAATTGAGGGTCAGTGTCTTTAATTTGCTGTAAAGCAGGTAACGCTAAATTGCGCAAAACGCAAAGCTCGTAAGATAAGCTGGAATTATATACGTAATCGGCGCCCTCTTGGTTAGGATATATCCACTTAAACTCGCCTTGACGCACGGATTGCCACATATCTATAGTATTTGCCGCAGGGCAGTTTCTATATTGCATATCACGGACGATACGGCGAATCAAACGCAAATCCGTAGTATTCAACGGTGCGTGGTTATCGATATTGATTTGCACCTGGGGCGCGATGTAAATTTTAAACTTTTGATGCTTAGGAATGGAGGAGGTCAACATTTCGTTGAGCGCATGAATTCCCTCGATAATAATGGGGCTTTTGGGGTCTACTTTTATAGTTTTACCGCGTTCACGCTTGCCGCTAACGAAATTAAACCGGGGAAGAGTAACCTCTTCGCCGTTTATTAAATCGAATAAATCTTTGTTAAAAAGCTCGATGTCTAAACAATTTATATGCTCCAAATCTAGTTTATCGATAGTGGTGTTTTGCAATTTGCACAAGTCGGGTTTTTCCAAATAATAATCGTCCATCGATATGGTAACAGGACTAATACCGCGCGACAACAATTCGATTTGTAAGCGATTGCAAAAGGTGGTTTTTCCGCTAGAACTCGGTCCGGCTATGGCAATAAGCCTTATGTTTTCAATATCGGATTCTATCTTGTTTCCGAGTTCGGAAAGCATACGGTTGTGTTTAGCTTCACACATTTGGACCAGCTCTAAAACGTTGCTTTCCAGCCTGTGGTTTATATCGGCAATAGTTTGCGTATGTACCTTTTTAGACCATATGTATTCCTTTTGAAGGGTACGCCCGTATGTTGATTCTTCTACAAACGTAGGGATTTTTGTATCTAACTCGTAACGGGGATATTGAATAATCATACCGGGGCTGTACGGTTTTAAAACGTAATCGTGCAAACAACCCGTTGAAGGAAGCATATATGAATGAATATAATTCAAATAATCGCCGCACTTGTAAAGATGTGCCGTGTTTTCGGGGCGGTACTGCAAAATATCGATTTTGTCGAGGTAGTTGTTTTTTCTGTAAATTTTCTTAGCTTCTTCTGTAGTTACCGTGATTCGCTCTATTTTGAGGTTAGCTTTTATAATTCTGTCAACCTCTTTTTGAATGGTGGGAGTAGCTTTTGAAATATTAAACCCCGCAGTAAGCACTTGACAGAAGACCGAGCGCGAAACGTTATAACTGAATCTTATATTGACATCGGGATAAACGTTGTGAAAAGCATAGGCAATAACATAGCGCAAAGTGGCTTCGTATGCTTTGCCCGCTTCGGCATTATCCAAGCCCAACAGGGTGATTTCCTTGCCCTCGTTTTTGCCCGTAAGCATATAATTCAATTCTTTAACTTGCTTTCCGATGCGGCAAACGCAATAGTTGCATTTTTCCTTTTCCGGAACCAAGTCAATTACTCTGGTATTTTCATTTATTTGAATTTTTTTCCCTTGAAAAATTATATTAAGCATTTTAACCCTCTTATC
>JAIDQV010000053.1 GCA_029062045.1 Clostridia bacterium | reverse complement strand
GTTGTGGCCTTCACCGGGAATGTAAACGGTACCTTCCTGTTTGTTGGTAAGGCGAACCCTTGCAATCTTTCTTATAGCGGAGTTAGGCTTCTTAGGGGTCGTGGTAGTAACCGAAAGGCATACGCCGCGCTTTTGAGGACAGTTGTCCAAAATGGGCGATTTCGATTTGTAGACCTGCTTTTCTCTGCCGTTTCTTATAAGCTGGTTGATTGTAGGCATCTTATTACCTCCTTGTATTAATGAATATTTCACCTCTTCCGCGTACCCTTAAAAGCGGAGAAAGGAAAAAAGCTATATATAATAATATAGAAACGAAAAAAAACTGCTTTTGCAACGCTTAACATACTTGTCCATACTAAGCGCGCGAAAGCAATTTTAACAAATATTTACTTAATTGTCAAATAATTTTCAGTAGATTTTTTACGCAAGGGAGATATACGGGATACTTCTACCAACCCAGCCATTCGTTGAATAAATTGTAACAATGCGCGATGCGGTAGACGGTTAATTTTTTGCCCGATATTTTTACCTTGGTTCTGTCGTTTAAATACTCTACGTTTATAACTTGCATTTGCGTAAACGTGTAGGGTTTGGAAAAGGCGGGCGTAACTTTTGCGGTGTCGCCGTTGATTTCCACCTTTTGGCGTATATACATATATGCGTAAACGAGGCACAGAATATCGAGTACGCCCATGCAAATATCGCCCGTAAGAATTTGCGAAATTTTATAGCCCGGCGAGGCGAGCACCTGACGGGTAAAAAATACCGCGATGACCGTAAAGACTATAAATGCCGATACCAGACAGATTGTAAATATTACGGGCATTCTGACGGTGAAACATTCGGGGTCGGACTTTGCCTCTTTTTTACGCTGCGACCTGTCAAGCAATAATTGCACTATTACGTTCACGATAACCAAAAATATAGGTATTGCACCATATTCGATTATGGTTTTAGCTGTTTCGCTCATTAATTCACCTCCGTCAGTTTAGCGTTACGTCCGAAAGGGCTTTGTACTTTTCGGCGGCTATGCGGGTAAGCTCGCGCGTGTCGAGTATGCCCGAGAAGGCTTCGTCAGAAAGTTTTTTTGCCGTGAAGATTGTTTCGACGGGGAATTTGAGATTTTTGATTTCAGACAACATTCTGCCGCTTTGGCGCGTGCCCATAAAGTCGCCGCCGCCGCGCATCTTTAAGTCGGCTTCGGCAATCTCGAACCCGTCCGCACAAGTTTTTATGACCGAAAGGCGCTCGCGCGCTTCTTCGGTATCAGTGCCCATTAAAAGGAAACAGTAACTCTTCTTGTCCCCTCTGCCCACGCGCCCGCGGAGCTGGTGAAGCTGGGAAAGCCCGAAGCGTTCGGCATTGTAAATAATCATTGTGGTTGCGTCGGGCACGTCCACGCCGACTTCTATTACAGTGGTTGAAACGAGGCAGTCGTACTCTTTCGATTTGAACGCGGACATTACGGCGTTCTTTTCCTTATCCTTCATTTTGCCGTGTAAAAGGGCGAAACGGACGGACGGCATCTTTGCGCGAAGGTCGTCGAAAAGCTCGGTTACGGACATAACCGTTCCTTCGTCGTCGCCCTCGATTTTGGGACAAACGAAATAGGTCTGGTTGCCAAGCGCCGCTTGCTCGGCAACGTAACGGAGCATATCGTTGTATTTGCGTTCGGGGATAATCGAGGTGGAAATTTCCTGGCGGGAACGGGGTTTATCCTTTATGGTGGTTACGTCCAAATCGCCGTAGAAAATCAGTGAAAGCGTGCGGGGGATGGGCGTTGCGGACATTACAAGGACGTCGCACCCCTCTCCCTTTTCGACGAGAGAAGAACGCTGTGCAACGCCGAAGCGGTGCTGTTCGTCGCATACGGCGAAAGCAAGGTTTTTGAAAACGACGTCATCCTGTATAACTGCGTGGGTGCCGCAAACGATGTTTATTTCACCGCTTGCAAGGCCCTTCTTTATCGCCTTTTTCTCGGCGGCGGGGGTTGAGCCCGTCAAAGTTTCAACTTTATAATCGGGAAAATATCTTTTTAAAAGCTCGGCATTTTGGCGGGCAAGCACCTCGGTAGGGGCGAGCATTGCAGCCTGAAAACCCGATTTGACCCCCATATATATGCCGGATAACGCTACTGCAGTCTTGCCGCTGCCAACGTCGCCCTGCAACAGCATATTCATTTTGTGGGGGGAATTGAGGGCTTCGAAAATCTTTTGCACCGCCTCTTTCTGACCTGCGGTAAACTCGAAGGGAAAACGGGAAATAAAGGCTTCTAAGTCGCTTTCGGTGGCGGTATAACGGCGGATTCTTGCCTCTTCGCGCCCGCCTTTTATTACTTTGAAAGCCGAAATGAGTAAAAAGTACTCCTCAAGCGCGATACGCTGTGAACCCTTTTTTATATCCTCTGCACTTTCGGGACAATGGACTTTGAAGAAGGCTTCTGACAGGGGCATTAAATTGTATTTTTTTATCAAAGGGGCGGGGATATGGCTTAAATACTGCACTTTTTTGAGTGCCTGGGAGATAGCCGTTCTTACCACTCCTTGAGTCAAACTGCCAGATAGCGAATAGACGGGAACCAGCCCTTTCAGCTTGAAATTTTTGTCCGTGCGCTCGAACGACGGGTTTGTCATTTGGCAACCCATGCCGTACTTGTTTTGAACCCTGCCGTAAAAGAGGTACTCGCCTATTTGAAGTTTTTGCGCGACGTAGGGCTGGTTGAACCATATGGCGGTAAACATATGACCTTCCTGCTGGCACAGTGCTTTAACGAAGGGGCGCTTTGAGTAGCGGTTGACTTCTACGTTTAAAACTTCGCACACGGTTAAAATAACGTCGTTGTGGTAGGCGTTTTTAAGTAGCGTTGCGTGGCGCAGGTCAAGATAGTCGCGCGGGTAATGGCGGACTAATTCTTCAAGCGTGTACACGCCCATTTTATTGAAGTCTTTTTCACGTTTCTCGGAAACGTATTTTATAGAAGTGAGCTGCATTTTGCGCCTATACTTTAAAGCCTCCGCGCGCCGACTGCGCGCGGAGGCTTTTCATTAACTGTTTTTGATTTACTCCAAAGATACCATATAGTAATATACGGGCTGTCCGCCGAAGTGGAAGTCTACGTCGCAATCGGGGTACTGCTCTGCAATTTTGTTTGCAAGCTCTTGCGCTTCCTCTTCCTTCACGCCCTCGCCGTAGTACAGGGTGATGAGGCCGTGCTCTTCGTGCTTCAAGGATTTTACAAGTTTCAAGGTTGCATCCGTAACGTTGTCGCTTTTGGCAAGAATACGCTTGTTGTCAAGCCCGATGATGTCGCCTTCTTTAAGTTTGAAGCCGTTCATAGTGGTTTCGCGCACGGCGTAGGTTACCTGGCCCGAAGCAACGTTGTCTATTGCGTGGGTCATATTGGTTTTGTTTTCGGGCACGGACGCTTCGGGATTAAACGCAAGCGCGGCCGCAAAGCCTTGGGGAACGTTCTTGGTGGGAATAACGTGAATGGTGCGGTTGTTGACAAGGCCTTTCGCCTGCTCTGCCGCGAGAATTACGTTTGAGTTGTTGGGGAACACGAAGACGTTCGATGCGTTGATTTTCTGGACCGCGTCCGCAATGTCCTGCGCGGAAGGGTTCATGGTCTGTCCACCCTCGATAACTCTGTCGCACATCAAGTCCTTGAAAATTTCTTCAAGACCCTTGCCCGCACAGATGGAAAGCATACCCATTTCCTTCTTCTCGGATTCGAGCTTTGCTTTGAGGGCGCGGTTCTCTTCAAGCATATTTTCTATTTTTATTCTGTCAAGCTCGCCGAGTTCGAGCGCGTAGGTGAGCGCGATGCCCGGCGTGTTGGTGTGAACGTGGACTTTGATAAGTTCCAAATCGCCTATGCAAATGACGCTGTCGCCTATGTTCATCAACTTCTCTTTGAGCCTGTCGATGTCGGCAAGGGTGGTCATTTGCTTTAAGTTGATTACGAAGAACTCGGTGCAGTACTCGAATTCAATGTAGCCCAAATCGAGATTTATTA
>JAIDQV010000052.1 GCA_029062045.1 Clostridia bacterium | reverse complement strand
GTCTTGGCTACGTCGAGCGCATAGCGGATATTGCGTTCGGATTCGCCCACGATACCGCCAAACACTTTGCCCAAGTCAAAGCGGAGCAACGGGAATTTCCACTCGTTTGCAATCGCCTTTGCCGTTAAACTTTTGCCGCAACCGGGAACGCCCAAAAGCAACACCCCGCGCGGCGTGTTCAATCCGTAGTTTTTTGCCTCGTCGCTGTATGCGTTTCCGCGCTTATGTATCCAATCTTTGAGATTGTCCAAACCACCAATGTTGGTCAAATACTCTTTCGGGTGGAAGTACTCTAAAAGTCCGCTCTTTTTGATAATCTGCTCTTTTTCGCTGATGATAAGCGGAATCTCTTCTTCCGTAAGTTGGCTGTTCTGAATAATAGCCTTTGCAAATGCAAGCCGCGCTTCCATAACGGTAAGTCCCAAAGCGGACTCTAACAGCTTAGGCGTAATGTTGCTTTCTATACAGTCGTCCGCGTATTCTTTAACAACGCTGTCGGCTATTATCGCAATAGTATCCCTGTCCGGCAACTCTACCTCGATGACGGGCAACTCTTTGGAAAGCTCTTCGGGCACGTACTTATGAGGCGAGCTGAGTATAATCGCTTTTTTATAGTTACCCGAATAATTTTGCGCGCGCATCGCTTCACGCAAATGTCTTATGTTGACGGGCGCTTCGCTGTAAGGGTGGAAGTCCTCCAATACAAGCAACATATCGTTTTCCGCTTCAAGATAATATTTAATCACGCCGGGCAACGTTACGCAATCGGGACTTATCGGTCTGAAATTACCGTTATCCCAAACTTTGAGGCCAGAAACCGAACTCCATGAATACCAATCAACGTTCAGAACTTCCGCAACGTAGTTTGCAAAACCGTGGACGCGCTCCCATTCAAAAGAGGCAACTTCGACAACCTTTGCACCTGCTTTAATTAAAGTTTCCAATTCTTCTTCGTAATATCTCATTTCATTTTCTCCTTATATCACGTCGGCATCAATATTTGCTATGGCCGTTTTTAAATCGTTCAGCTCGTCTTCCATTTCACTTTTCATTTTAGCAAGCTCGTCATTTAAGTCTACAACGCTACATTTTACCTTTTCACTTTCCGCAATTATTTTTCCGCTGTGGTCTTCCGCCTGCACTTGAACGCTATAACCCGCACCGAGGTTTGCAAGCTCAACAAAAGAACAGTATAATTCCGTTCTGGGATTGTTACGGATAGATATGGGGGCATCGTTTACGTACAGGGTTACAATATACCCTGCCGCATCGTTTACCTGTTCCCAATAAGCCATTATTCCGTTAAAAATAGGTTTACAAGTTAAATTTAATTTATCCATTTTTTATCTACTCCAATTAACTGCCCCTGTTATGGGGTTTGATTTCGTTTTCATAACTTCAATAGGTTCTAAAACATATTTGTTGCTTTCGGCTATAATGTTTCCGTTTTTGTCCTCGGCTTGCACCCAAACGTAATAGCTGAAACAGTGAGCAAGTTTTTGATACTCCGAAAGGTTGTATTTACGCAATACCGCCAAGCCGTCAAAAGTGTGATAGCACGTTAGCCTGTCCTTTTCAACGCATGCAATTTCATTATGTTTGCCCACCGTGATAACTTCTCGGTGACCCGGCTCTCCGTCTCCTTCGTGCGCTTCCATTGCAATTGACAGATGTACGTAATATCTTGCGGCATCTTCAACCTTTTCCCACCAGACCATACCGCCGTAAAGTATGCCTTGACAATGAATTTCAATACTTTTCATTTTTACTCCTTCCAGTACTGCGGAACGCACTGTTTATTGCCGTTAATTAAAATCCCACGTGACAGGGCTATTCCTTCACCATTACGGTTTTCCGCCTTTACCGTTACTATATATCCGTCGTCGGTAAGCCCGTCGATTGAAATAAATCCGTCATTTCTGTCAACGATATAATCTTTTAAATGGTAAACCTTTTGCAAGTAATGTCTATCGTATTTTTTATAAAGAGAAATTATATATTCTGCCGCATCGGCTGTTTTATTCCAATACACGTTAAGGCAAGTGCCCGATTTGACGGCATAGGGGCTTAAAGCAAACTCGTTCTTATAAGTATTGAATTGCTCGGTTTCGGAAACGGGCTTTTCGTTATACGGCAAAATGTAAATATTGTCGCTGAATTTAATATTTGCAGTTGTACTCTTTGCGCCTTCATAGCTTGGAGAAGCTGAAATCATATACCCGCTTTCGTTCGGCTGTTTATAAACTTTTTTTATTGAATACTTCTTACCGCCGTATAAAATTTCATCACCGACTTTTAAATCGTTAAAGTAGGGTCGTTTCAGGTAATCGTCTGGGTTAAAATCATCGGATTGAATTTCGTCACATATCCAAACGTTACGCAAATACTCTAAACGCTTTTTATCATCCTTTGTAATTTTAAAGGAATAAATATCTGAACCCATTCTGCCATAAGCATCTTTCTTAGCGCTAAGCACACGGATATTAACAGTGATTTCCTCAACTGCAACTTTTTTATATTCTTGTTGCCTACTGTAATATCTGTAATTTCGATTATATTCGTATATTTCTTTTGAAAATAATGATATTAGGTCTTTAACCGTATAATTTTGCAGCATTATACGGTTTTTTATGCCTTTTTCTTCGACGTAATAGTATCCCAACTCTTGTCCGCCTACAGAATAGGAAATAGCACCGTCAAACTTTATAAAGCCCCATTCTTCGTCGAATACGACTTTACCTACGGCGTCCCTCAAACTTACCTTTTGCCAATTACTCATCTGTTACCTCTTACCGTTTGATTTGTAAATTTCAAAAATATTTAAATAATCTATAAACTCCTTAACTTCTACGTTGGAAATTCCGTTAACTATGTGCGCAACTTTATCAAGCACGACAGACTTCGTGAACTCGTCCATTCCGCTGAATTTTTGCAGGCAAACAAGCTGGCGCTGTAATGCGGCGTTTTCTTGCTTTAAGCGTTCGACAGTGTTTGTCAACTCTTCAACCGAAGCGATTGAAACTGCGTTTTCCTGAACGCTTCCTTTTAATATGCTTGAAATTCTGTTGACGTATTTCGCCAGCGTATCGTTGTCCGATTCGTCCAAGACAAGCTCCAATTCTTCTTCCGTTTCTTTGCCGAAAAGATAGAAAATTTTGTACTGCTTATCACTCGGCATATCGGAAAACTTTTCAAGGTTACGGTAGTTATATATAGTAGCCTTTGAAATTTCAAGATACTTCGCCAAATCGTTTACTTTTATAGAAAACTTTGTTACTAATCTTTCAAATAATTTCGTAGTCATATGTTATCTCCTTTAACAACTAGGCAATGAACCGCCCCTATTACGGTTAGCCGCTGCAATACTGTCCGCCCTTTCTTCTGCCTTTTTTTCAGAGTCTTCGATATGGAAGCAATACGGCGCGGACTCTTCACACACTTCACCGAGTTTGTTCTCTACTTTTAAACAAACTATATAATCACCACAAGGCAAATCGTTTATCGAATGATAGAATTTATTGCGTTCGACGGCTATCGTGCATACAGGCTTTGCCTTTCCGAACTTGCTGATTGAAGCAACAACAAAATTGTTTAAGAATCCTTGTTCTATTTTGTTGTCACCCACATATCGAAACACTTCGATTAAATACGTCATCGCTTCTTCGTTTTCGTCCCAAAAAAGTACGGTATTATTGCTGTTCCCGCGCTTTACAATTAAGCCGACATCTCTATATTTGTCTTTATTAAATTCAAATTTCATACAATTACCTCATAAATAATATAACAGACGGATAGAATTTTGTCAACAGTTTTATAAAATTTATTCTAAAATAGTCTAAAAATGTATAAATTAGTTCAAAAATAAAAATCACGGTTGCTTTATGCCGTGATTTTCATTTATATTCTATTTAATATTTAAAAAATCTTTGCGGCAGTTTACGCCGAAAAGTTTTACAAGCTGCAACATTTCTTCGTCTTTTATGGTGTTTACCCTAGGCAGGTGTGCGGTAAGCATATAAATCTGCGCCGCCTTTTCTACCGTTTCAATTAAACCGAAAGTTTCGTCCATAGTTTTGCCTGCGCCGTAAATGCCGTGCATTGCCCAAACTACAAGGCGGAACTCTTCCATCTTCTTTGCCGTGGCTTTGCCTATTTCGTCCGTGCCGCAAAGCATCCAAGGAAGTATTCCCACGCCGTCGGGGAAAACCACTATGCACTCGGTACACATTTCCCAAAGCGTGTGCGTGAATTTCTTTTCGTCAAGCTCGTGTACGAAGTTCATTGCAAGGGTGTTGGTCGGGTGGCTGTGCATTACGACTCTGTTTTCGGGGTCAATTTTAAGTCTTGCCATATGCGACATTAGGTGTGCGGGAAACTCGCTTGTCGGTCTGCCGCCGTCCGTAAAACCCCAAAGAAGTTCAACGCCCTTTCCGTCCTTTGCAATTCTTACGATGCCGAGGTTGTTTTCGGGGTCGTCCTGCACGTTCTTAAAATACTTGCCCGTGCCCGTAACTATAAAGATTTTACCGATTAACGGCGTTACGTCAAAGTCCGCGGCGTTTACGCCCATTAACGGAATTGTGCGGATAACCTTTTTTAAATTAAGATATTCCCCTACTTCCTTCTCATTTAAAAGATAGCTGATGTTTCCGCCGTTTCTTTCGTCCCAACCGAGGCGGTACATATTAGCCGTGGTCTTGCACATTTCCTGCACGAAGGGTGCGCATAAAACGTTTTTCATCTCTTGCTTAAAACCTCTTCTTCATATTTCTTGATTTCAGTTAAATAATTGTCACAAAGGCCTTGCCTTTTTAAATACTCTTTCCAAACCGCGCCGAAAGGAAGGGTTTTGTATTCCTCCTGCTTTACCATAAGCGTCGTAAAATCTGCTTTGTCCTGCAATTCCTTCAATTCGCCGTGGTCAGTTAAAAGCGCATATAAAAGCGCCTTTTGCATAGCCCTTTGCCCTGTTACCCAAGCCGAAAGGCGGTTTATGCTTGCGTCGAAATAATCAAGCCCTATAAGCGCTTTATCCGTTGCATTGTTGCGGACGATTTCTTTCGCAATTTCTTTGAGTTCATCCTCGAACAATACAACGTGGTCGCTGTCCCAGCGGACACCGCGCGTTACGTGCAAAGCAACTTTATCATAGAACGCTAAGAGCGCAGGGATTTTATCCGAAACGTATTCGAGCGGGTGATAATGCCCGTTATCCAACAAACAGCAAATGCCGTTTTTTGCGGCGTAGTTCTGGTAGAATTCGTTACTGCCTACGGTATAACTTTCAACGCCTATACCGAATACTTTACTTTCTACCGCAACTATTACTTTCTTTTTATCGTACTTCACCGAAAGAATTTCGTCCAAGCTCTTCTTTAAACGGAGGCGCGGCGTAAGCCTGTCCGCGGGCACGTCCTTGAAACCGTCGGGTATCCAAATATTCACAAGACAATGGCTGTTCATTTCTGTCGCAAAATATTCGGCAATTTTCAAACAAGCCTTGCAATGCTCAATCCAAAACTTTCTTATGTGGGCGTCGGGGGAAGATAAAGTCAAGCCGTCTTTGACGTTTTTATGAGAAAACATCGTAGGGTTGAAGTCTATGCCCTGCAAGCCTATTTCCTTTGCGAATTTTACCCACTCGGCAAAATGTTTGGGTTCGTATTTATCCCTGTCAACGGTTGCGCCTATTGCATAGCTTGCGTGAAGGTTTAATCTCTTCTTACCGGGCATAAGCGCAAACGCCTTTTTAATATCGGCTTTAAGCTCTTCGAAATTTCTTGCTCTGCCGGGGTAGTTGCCCGTAGTCTGAATACCGCCGCTTAAAGCACCGCCGCCGTCCAAACCCATTACGTCGTCCCCTTGCCAACAATGAATTGACACGGGAATTTCTTTTAGTTTTTCAATTGCCGCTTCGGTATCGATACCGTATTTTGCGTATTCACTTTTTGCAAGATTGTACATTTTATTGCCTCTCGATTTGTAGTTTCAAATTTCCAAGCGCGGTTGCCTCTATCGGCAATGCGCAAACCTTCAATTTGCAAATTTGCCCGGTCAGTTCGTTAAGCAAATCATTCTTTGCCCCGCCGCCCACGATATATAGGGCATCGAAGTTTGCACCGCTGTTTGCCCGCAATTCTTCCAATGCATTTTTGTAGCTGTGCGCAAGGCTCAAAAAAGCACAGCGGAAATAATCGCCGTCCGTTTGCGGCTTTTCCGACAAACAATTATCAAATGTTTGCTTCATGCTTTCGGGAGCAAGGAAGGCTCTATTATTTACGTCAACGTAACAGTCGAACGTGCTTTTTCTTGCTTCGTCCACGATTTGAGAAAAGGGCTTTTCGGGGCAAAGTTCGTCGCGCAAACGGTTCACAACCCACATCCCCATAATGTTCTTTTGATAGCGGGTATAACCTACACCGCCCTCGTTTGAATAGTTTGCCTTTCTGCTGTTTTCGTCCGTGATAGCATTTGGCACTTTAAGCCCCAATAAAGACCACGTTCCTGAAGATATATACGGGTAATTGCCCCCCATATATATGCCTTCTACCGCACTTGCCGTATCATGTGAGGCGCACAAAACAACCTCGGTCTTGCCGCCTACCGACAAAGCGATTTCGGGCTTTAATTCACCCACTACACTTCCCGGTTTATGTAACTTGCCGAACAGCCTTGTAGGCAAGCCGAGCCTTGAAATAATCTCTTTATCGTATTCACCCGTCTTTGCATTTACCAGGCCCGTCGTAGTGGCGTTGGTGTACTCGTGCATCTTAACGCCCGTAAGCATAAAGCCTAGGTATTCGGGTATCATTAAAAAGTCCGTTGCAACGTCCAAACGCTTGCGCTTTAAATCGTCATACAGCTGATAAACCGTATTGAAAGGCTGAAACTGTATCCCCGTCCTTTCGTACAGTTCGTTAAAGGATATACGGCTGTGTGCTTCGTTTATTGCCTCTTGTGTGCGGTCATCCCGGTAAGCAAAACACGGCGTTAATTTGCCGCCGTTTGTTAAAAGAACGTAGTCCACGCCCCAAGTATCTATGGCAAGCGATTTTATTTGCGGATACTTTTTAAATGCAGCCTTTATGCCTTTTTTTACGTTTTCAAAAAGGCTGTCCATATCCCAGACTAGGTGCTTGTTTTGTGTTTTCGTTCCGTTAGGAAACCTAAACACCTCGTCCGTTTTTATTTGATTGTTTTCGAGCCAGCCGACGATGTGCCGCCCGCTTGAAGCCCCGATATCTATTGCTAAATAATAATTCATAGCTTTTATGCGGTTTTTATTTTGTTGCGGGTTGGTCGTTCCAAATTTCTTTTGCAAGGTTGAACACCGCCCAGCCTTTGGGCCAGCCTGCATAAAAAGCCGTGTGCGTAATTGCCGCAACGATTTCTTTTTGCGTTACGCCGTTATTTTTTGCGTTCTGTAAATGATGTTTGAGCGAGCTGTCGCAAATGCCCTGCGACATAAGCGAAACGACGGTAATAATGCAACGTGTTTTTATATCTATATCCGTGTTGTTCCAATTTTCGCCGAAAAGAACGTCATCGTTATAGTGTGCAAATTCGGGCGCAAATTCTCCCAGCGCGTCCCTTCCCGCCGTCTGTACTATTTTCTTACTCATTGCTTTCTCCTTACTTTTTCATCAGTTTTGCGCCAGACTGCCAAGCCTGCCCGACCTTTTCACCTACCGCATAATAGCCGCTTTGGAACTGGTCGAAAACAAACGCGTTGAGTTTAGAAGGGTCTACCTTGCCTTTACCGTCAAGCACCTTTTCGTCCGCAAGCACGTTTAAAATTTCACCGAGAACTCTGAACCCGTAAACGGTATGCTGACACTCAACCACTTTACATTCAAGCGTCAAAGGGAACTCCTCAACGATAGGTGCGTTTACCCTGGTACTCTTTACTGCGTGAAGTCCGGATTTTGCAAACTTGTCCTTCATTTTGTTGCCCGTCGCAATTCCGAAGAAGTCGGCTTCCGCTATGTGGTCAACGTCGGCAATGCTTAATGTGAACGCACCTGTGCGCTTGATATTTTCCGAAGTTTTGTGGTCTTCGTCAATGTTCAGCGCAACCATATTTTCAGCGCATACGCCGCCCCACGCCATATTCATAACGTCAACGCTACCGTCCTCGTTATAGGTCGAAATCATAAGCACGGGCATAGGAAAAGTGTAAGGTTTAACTCCTAAATCTTTTAACATAAATAATACTCCTAAAAAATTATTCTATTATTTTTATAAACTTACAGCAAATTAACTAAACTGTTTTGAAATAGTTAACTTGCGTTCTTTTTTATTCAAGACTGACGGTTACCTGCACGGTGCCTTCGCCCGCACACAAAAATTCACGCAGTTCGGAAACGGAATAATTTTCTATTCTTCCAAGCCTTGTGTACTGCCACGAATTACTGCCGTAGAACAATACAATTTGATTGCCCGAATACAGTATTACGTCGCCCGCCTGCGTTGTTATTTGGGTATCGTTTTTAGGCAGGCTGTGCCCCAAAGCACCCACCTTTTCAAACCCGCCGTAATCGTCTGCGGTGTAAACTATATCGCCCTGCTTCAAAATTTCCGCAAGCGCGCGTGTTGCCGAATTATCTTCAAGCGTAACTTTTACTTTGTTTCCCTTTATAGTCAAATACATTTCCGTTATCTCCCCACCGTTTTCGTTTGAAGCACCGTTGCAGTTATCGCACCCCGCAAAAGCAAAACACATTATCAAAGCAAGAAAAAGCGATACAAGCAGGTTTTTCATTTTATTTATCCCCGATAACTTTAATTATCTTTGCGGGGATGCCGCCCACGACGACGTTTTCGGGAACATCTTTGGTTACAACCGCGCCCGCGGCAACGACCGCGCCGTTACCGATAGTTACTCCCGAAAGAATTGTTGCGTGCGCGCCTATCCAAACCCCGTTGCCGATTTTCACTGGGGCGGGAAGCATACTTCCGCGCTTTTCGGGACTTAAATCGTGATTAAGCGTAGCTATAACTACTTGCTGACCTATAAGCGCGTTATCGCCTATTTCTATTCCGCCCTGGTCCTGAAAGCAACATCCCGAATTGATAAAGACGTTTTTGCCTACCGTAATATTCTGTCCGTAGTCTGCGTAGAACGGCGGAAAAAGCCCAAACCCGTCATCAACCTTTTTGCCGATAAGCTCGGAAAAAAGTCCCCTCAACTCTTCCGCCGTGCGGAAGGTGTTATTCATTTCAGCCGTAATTTTACGCGCTCTTTGAGCCGCCTCGTGCATATGAAGGTGCGCTTCGGAATTTGCCTCAATATAGGTTTTCTTTTTCATTAACTCTTTGAATTGTTGGGAATTCATAATTTGATTTTTTAAACCTCTATTTCCAAACCGTCGTAAGAAACGGTTATACCGTGCTTGTCCGCTTCCTTTACCATTTCGTCGTAGGTCTGCCCGCCGTTGTGCGAAAAGTGGTTTACAACCTTCACCGTTTTTTCGTCCGCAAGCCCCAGGCTTTCCATTCTTTCTATAACTTCAAGGCACATCGAGAAAGTCATATGTCTTAAATAATTATGCCCCTTGATGCCCATACACCCCGTGCAGTCGAGGGAAATCAAATCGAACCTGCCCTCTTTTTTTAAAAGCTCCCACGCTTCTTCTGAGAAACTTCCCGTATCGTGCGCGTAAAGTATCTTCTTACCTTCGCAGCTTACGGAATAGAACACGGGTGAAGTCTCATTGTTGTGCCTTGCGGGGAAGGGCATAACGGCGTACTTCCCGCCGACGGTAAACGCCTTGCCCGCCTCCACTAAATGAGGCGTAACCGCACCGCCCATATGGGGGCGCGCACTTACTTCCTTAATTTTGTTAAAGCCGTCTTCCGCGGCGTAGAAGTTCATAGTCCGCTCTCTACCGTGGCAAAAGTCGCGGCGGTAGTTGTCTATATCGTCAAGATACAAATGGTCGGGATGGCTGTGCGTGATAAGACAGTGGTCAATCTCGCCTAAATCGAAGTTGTATGCGTGCGAATGCCAAAGCGTGTCGGGGTTAAACTCGATTAAAAGCTCGCCGTTAATTAAAGCCTGCGAGCGGGAACGCATATTCCTTCCGCCAAGCTCGCGTGAAAGTTTGCAAACCCTGCACTTACAGCCTATTGCGGGAACGCCTTCCGCTGCCGCCGTCCCCAAAAATTTTATCTTCATAAAATCACCTATAAATTCGCCGCGGGGCAAAACCCCGCGGCTACATTCGTTTACCAAACAACTATAGAATCTATATTTGCCTCTTCGGGGCAATATACAACTACTTTATGTTTCCCTTCCTCCAGCTTAGGGGACAGATACGAAAGGGCATAATCGCCGTTTTCCTGTTTAACATAAACAGGACTTGCCAGTTCACCGTCTATATAAACTTCATAATTTTTGCCGTATAGCTTCGAGGAAATAATACCCAACATAGTTCCGTTGATTTCGAATTCCACAGTAGCATTCTTACCGATGTAAACGTGCCCGAAGTTAGCGTTACAATTTTTAACTTCCCAATTACCTTTGTAAGTAAACATTTTGTCATCGGGTGAATACATAGCCGCAGTACCGGGAATTATGTTGCTGAATTTGATGTATCTGAATTGAACCGCACCGTAATTCCACTTTTCTATTACTATTTTGTAATATCTGAAAGTTATCGATTCATCGATGGAGAAGCCGGTGTTGCCGGTGGTTGATTTCACGTTCTCCCAATGAGGTCCGAAAGGCGTTGAAATATCTTCTGGGGAATTTCCTACAAGAATATAAAATTGCGTAGGGTGGTACGAGTTTCCGTTGTAAAGCGTACCGTACAAATCAACCCTATTCGCCGTTATTTCCTGTCCCAAATCAACTGTAATTTCCATGGGGAATTTGTTAGATTTTACTTGGAACTTACCGGTTGTTCCGGGCAGCCCGTTTTCTGTCAACAGGTTTTGTACGGGCGAATCTCCATATGCATCGACGTTTTGGGTTACCAGAATCTTTGCATCCGCGGAAGGCGTTTCAACGTAGCTGTAAGAATAAGTGTAACTTCTGAAATAGAAGTAGTCGCTTTCGAACTGCTTTTGGAACTCGTAGCTCCGTCTGTAAGCATTTGTATAGGACGCGCTTGTAGGCGCTTTGGGTGTAACATCGCTTGCCTGTTCGGCACTTACAGGATTACCGCTACCGTCAAAATAGGAAACTTTCGCCTTAACTTTATCGTTGTCAACATAAGTCTTGTCGCTTCCGCTACCGTAATAATACTTTACTCCGTCTTCGGTAGTTTCTTCGGTGAGGGCAACTTCGGTATTACCGTTCATAAAATAATAAGTTGTTTTGCTAGTATATTGAGGAACCGTCCACTGTGCCGAACCCAAGCCGATATAGCTTGCCTTCGCCGACGATGCGATACGCGTTTGAGCAATAAGAATTTCTTTTGTATACAGCCAATAATCCCCTTTGACTGTATACTCGTAAGTTTTATCCCCTCCGGTATAAGTCCATACTGTGACTTTACCTTCGGCAAACTGAATATCTAAGTAAGTATTCGGGTCGTTGGTTCGGAAGCCGGCGCTATCACTTTTATCGTTGATGCGCGCACCCAAAGTATAATTTTTTCCGTCAAGCGAGTAGTACACCGCACAGTTATACCGCCCTCGCAGGTAAACACGGTATTTTCCGTCCTCCTTGAAATAAAGCTTACCGTCTATAACATGGATAGCGTTATCCGTAGCAAAATACTCCGGATGCGTTTCAACATACGCTTCATGTCCCGAAGTCGTCGGCCAATACCAGATATCCGTGTTTGCGTTTTGCGTGGGGTTGCTGTGGTCGACTGTCTTTACCGATTCGTAACCACTAAAATTTTGACTGAACGCTTCAGTTGCATCGGAAATCATTTTATCTGCGGAGTACGTGTAAATAGTTCGTTCCAGAACGGATTTGTTCCACTCGCGCGATTGCTGGAATTCAAGCACCAAATCCACGTCGTCAAGCTTGTGTCCGTTCCATTCGTGCGCACCGTCCGTCGTCGTTATTTCAATGGTAACGTAAATTTTCCCCGAACGAATCTGACTGTTGGGCGTAAAGGTATATATACCCTCTCCTTCACCAGATTTAACGAAAGTGCCGTTTATCCCGTCCGTCTTAACTCCCGTTATTTTGTATGAGAAACCGTTGCCTATAACTATGCTACCGCTTACGTACTGATTAGCAGAGTTTACCGTGTAGGGGCTAAGGTCAACCGTAAACGGCTGTTCGGCAGGAATAACGTAGGGCTGCATAGTATTAATTTCGCGCTTTTCACCGTCGTACATATACGTTCTGCCCGTCTGATATACGGACGATATGGGCACAAACAAAGGATAATTTGCGGCAGCGACAGCTTCGGAAGGAGTATAAGTTCCGGAGCCGTAATCCGTTATCTGACTTGCGTAATAGGTGAAATCCTGATGGGTATTCGTAGCCCATTTGTTGAGGTAACCGTTCGTATTCGTCGTGCCGCGTGCTTTGATGTACTGGTCTTGACCGAAGTTATGCAGTAAAGTTGCGTAAATTGCAAGCCCGTTGGTTGAAGTTATTTGCTTGCTGTTTACTCGGTTTAAAGCCCATGTTGCACTAGTGTACTGGTTCCAGCCCGAAAGCCCCGCACCGCCGTAGTTCGGAATCTGCCTTAACGAAGAAATATTAGTAAACAAACTGTAAGATACAAGATTCAAGCCGTTGTTCGTAACTTCGCCGTTTGCACCGCTTGAAACGCCGTAATTCTGGAAGTTGTGGTGGTATTCGTGAAAGTTACCCCAAGTACCCGAAGTTACCATCCCACTGTAATTTAACGACTGCGACATCCAACTTAAAGGGCAGTTTACCGAGCTTCTGCCGGGGAATGCAACCGCCGCACCCGCCGCAACGAAGGGGTCGTATAAGAACACTATACCCTGTTTTGAATGGTTTTCGTTTGAAACTATTGAAACTTTCTCCCAAAGCACTGCAGCTTTGTAAAGATCGTTGTAAGAGAAAGCCTTCGCATAGCTGACGGGGCCGGAATGCAAAACGCCGTATTCCCAAACTTCCAAATCGAAATAGGGTGCGGTAGATTTACTTAATTCTTTGAACTCCGCCTCAGTAGTATGACCTAAAATAAAGTGACGGTAAGCAACGCCGCCAGAAATAGTAACTTTGACGTTCGCGCCGGTATTACGGATATAAAGGGGACCACCGAGGAAAGAACCTACGTACCCAGTCCAGGTATCCGTTGCTTCGTCGTAGGTTGCCGTTGCCTTTGTAACGCTCATAGTGTTCAATATTACGGGCATACGGTTGAAGCCTCTCTGCTCCCAAATGTTGTTTGCCTGACCATTATAAAGAGCCTGACCGATATGTACCGTTATGCCGCCGGTTGCAGCCATATCCGCCTCGCTTAACTGAATTTTGATAACCTCTCCCGCAGGGGCGTAAACGCCCGTAACGCTGTAACTACTGTAACCACGGGGGCGCAGAGTAACTTGCTTAACTATACCGGGTTCGTCATCCGAAACGTTGCCGCCGTACAAACCGACTGAAGCCGTATGCTTGTAAAGCTGTTCGGGAACACCGTTACCTGGTTTAGTGCCGTCCGTTTTGTAAAGATAGCCGTTTTCATCCATTTTATCGTAGGAGCCGGAAGTCCTACCTGAAGAGTCAACCCAAGTACCGTTTGCAGTAAGCTTTCTGTTCTCCGCGATAATTGCGGTCTTTTGCTCTGTAGTAAGGCTAAGCGTTGAGCCGTACTTGGGATAGCCGCTGCTAAGTCCTTCGTTCTTTACGCCTTCAACAGGCTTATTCCTTTGAACTGTGCCGACGGTTGCGGAAGAATATCCTACCTTAGTGGTATTCGCATAGGCGTTTACCGTTACGGGGTTTTTTGCCAAAATGGCTTCCATGCCCGTACAGCTTCTCACTCCGAAAATGACACCCAGGCACAGACATAATACCATTATCAAAGACAAACCTATAATGCCGAAAATTTTGAAATTGTCCGTCTTGACTATTGCGGCAACCTTGGCCTTTGCGGAAGAGCCGCCCCCTTCACCCGTTTTAACAGGTTTTGCGGGTTTTTCCCTTTTTACCTTTTCGGGTTTGGTTTCCGCTTCGTCAACTTTTGCGGCGGCAACCTTCGGCTTAGCCTCAACGGGCGCAGGCTTAGTTGCGGCAGCCTCGGTTTTAACAGGCGTCGCCGCGGGCTTAGCCGTAGCGGTTGTCGCGGGCTTAGCCGTAGCCGTAGTTGCAGGCTTTGCTGTCACCGTAGGTTTAGCAGTAGCGGTTGTCGCGGGCTTTGCCGTAACCGTAGTTGCAGGCTTTGCTGTTGCCGCGGGCTTTGCCGTTACCGTAGCCTTAGGCGCAGTCGTTGCCGCAGGTTTCGCCGTAGAGGTCGCGGGATTAGCCGTCGTTGTGGTCTTAGCTGTTACCGTGGTCTTCGGTGCAGCCGTCGCCGCGGGCTTTGACGTTGCCGCAGGCTTCGCTGTAACTTTAGCAGTCGTCTTCGGCGCGTTGTTTTTGGTAGAATTGGTTTCTTTTTCTGCCATATATATTCTCCGAATTTAAGAAATTATTTTTTAATAATCTGTGTGGCTCAGTAAATTGAAAAATTTCACTTTACTCTATTATATAT
>JAIDQV010000051.1 GCA_029062045.1 Clostridia bacterium | reverse complement strand
TCGATATACATTCAGTCAGCATAGATAACGCTTATATTTGGCCTGAGGGGAAGAAGTGTTCAACTTTAAAAATTGATTATGGGGAAGGTGAACCCAAAACCTACACGGGTCCTGTTGGCAAAAATGTGGAAGTTCCCACACCGTCCAAAGAGTATTATGTGTTTGACGGTTGGTATGCCGATAAAGATTTTACTCAACAAGTCGACGAGTTGATATTAGGCGAGTCGGATTATACCGTATATGCAAAGTGGGATATTTCATCTTCAGCCAAGTACTTAATTTCTTACGAGAACGACGGGGAAATTAATAGTAATCCAACTTTTTATTACATTGTAAGTCGTGATATAAAATTAAATTCACCTGAACGTAAAGGCTATAAATTTATTGCGTGGTATGAAAAATTAGATGACGGCAGTAGTATTAAGAATGATCTTATTTCTTCTGGTTCCGAGGGTAATAAAACATTTATAGCTGAATGGGAAGTAATAACTTATACGATTTCATTTGATTTATGTGAAGGGAAATTTGACAACGACTATTCCACATCGTTAGAATATACTATTGAAGATGAAGATATAGAAATTCCCGTTCCGGTACGTGACGGATATGAGTTCTCAGGTTGGGAAGAATACGGCAAAAATTTAGGTAAAAATTATACTATCGAATCCGGTTCTATAGGATCACATAACCTTATGGCGAAGTGGGAAGCTATAAGTTATAATATAAACTTAAATTTAAACGGCGGCGAAATTGCTATTGATATCCCCCCTACATATACTGTAGCAAGTAATATACACTTGCCGCAACCTACAAAGACTGGATATGATTTTATCGGTTGGCTTGTTAACGGAGAAGATTGCGGTATAGATTATACAATAGGAAACGGTTGCACCGGCTCTCTTATAATAGAAGCACAATGGCAAGAAGTTTCGTATAACATAACCTATAACTTAAAAGGTGCTATAAATTCGGAAGAGTTTCCTACAACATATACTGTTAGTAGTGAAGATAAACATATACCGATGCCGATTTACAGGGGATATCACTTTATTGAGTGGAAAGACAGTAACGGAGAAAGCCTTGGTGCTGAATACGTAATACCGAGTGGAAGTCACGAAGATATTGAACTTACTGCTCACAGAGAAAATAATGAGTACACTATTTATTATAGTGCAAACAACGGTACGGGTGAAATTAAGAGCGAACCCGAATATGTAACTTACGAAAATCCTAAGCCTGCAGCTGACTGTACGTTCAGTTGTCTCGGTTATTCTTTTAATGGCTGGAAGGCGTTAGGTGCAGATGCTGAAGGACAGTTGTTTGAAGAAAATTTTGACATGTCTCAGCTTATTGCCGAGCACAATGCCACAATAATTCTTTCTGTAGAATGGCGTGCAAACATATACGAAGTCGTTTTTGATCCTAACGACGGCAAAGGCCAAATGCCTACCTTTAATTATCAATATCGCGAAGACGACAAGTTCGCCGTTTTACCCCAAAATACTTTTATCTATCCTGGTAATAATTTCAGGGGTTGGGCGTTTACACCGAACGGTGAGGTCGAGTTTGTAGATGAGCAAGAGGTAGGCAACGAAGTTCTCAACGGGAATATAGATTTCGGTGCTAAAACTACGCTATATGCAAAATGGACTGAGAAAGATAATAAACTTAGTTTTGATTATGTCATTATAGGTTATAAAATAGACCATGATGAAGTAATTGATCATGTAACATATGGTCAAGAAGGAATTATCATTTCTTCTCCCACTAAAGATGCTAATGCATTTGGCGGTTGGTATTATAAAGACGTAAAAATAGCGTTCGGTCAATATGAGGGCAACAAATATAATTCTGGAGAAATAATAAACCGTTTTGGAATGATGGAAGGGGAAACCGGCGAAAAGACGCTTGCAGAATTTGACGCATATTACGATAGGAATGAGGCTATTCCCTTAACGGCAAAATGGACGCTTGTAACATACGAATTTACCGTTATGGACGAAAAAGACCCTGCAAATGAAAAGACCGTAAGTTTTACAGTCAATGATAGCAGGTCAACGCCGGAGATTCGTCACGATAAATTCGGTCGGTTATTTAAAAGGTATACTCTAAGTGCAAGCAACGGCTTAAATAATGGTGGTACAATTATCACTTCGTTTACCGAAATAAAAAAGGGCACTTATGCAACCGGCGTAACACCCGTTTTACAAATTAGAAATAAGAAAGAAGTTTACATTGCTACTTTAAATAACGTCGTTTCCGAACAGTACGGAATAGTGAGCGATTCGTTGAATTCATATCAAATCGATGGCGGTGTTGTAATTTTTGATTTAACGAAAAGCGCGATAAAGCTTTCACAAGATTTTTATGTAAGTCCTAAAATTTCTGTTTTAACCATTATTGGTAAAGATGCTTCTAATTATACAGATTTTTATTTGAACATACAAAGTCGTAGTGCGGCATTGAAAATCTGCTTTGAAAACTTTAAATATACCGCCTCTGCTTCACATAACGGTATTACGGCAAACAGCAACTTCACCCTTGAAATTTGCTATCTGGGTGAAAACTCTATTACTGGCGCAAGCGGCGTGGACGGTAAGGACGGAGACCCTGGCAAAGGTTACACTGCAGGTGAAAGGGCCGCAGATGGCGATCGCGGTGCTGACGGTACCTCTGCAGCTTACAAAAAAGGGGAAGAAATTAACGGTAAACCCGGTAAAAAGGGTGCCGATGGAAAGAACGGCTGTGACGGCATAAATGGTGATAACGGTGGTAACGGTTGTGCGGCAGTATCCGTTGTTTCAATGCCGAAGTTTAAAAGAATCAGTGACGGCAAGTTAACCCTTCGCGGCGGCGACGGCGGAAAAGGCGGTAACGGCGGCGACGGCGGGCGCGGTCAGGATGGCGGCAACGGTGGCGCTGGTGGTAACGGCGGAAAAAGCTTCTGGTTTATTGGCATAGCCGGTTACACCGAGTATGGTAATGGCGGAAAAGGCGGCAATAACGGTTCCGGCGGTAACGGCGGAAAAGGCGGCAACGCGGGTGCTGGCGGTAACGCGGGTGTTGCGATTTCGTACAGCATTAATAATTATGGTAATGATGCAAAAGTTATCAAAATTGCAGGGAATAAAGGTGCTGCAGGTAAAGTCGGTGAAGGAGGCGCTTGCGGCAAAAAGGGAAAAGTCGGTGATGGCGGTGCAAACGGTAAAGGACAATGGTACGGAGCTCTTGCCACCGGTGGACTAGTAAACATTATTGTTGAAGCATGTCGCAACGGCGGTGGTGAAATCGGTATGCCCGGTGATGATACTGCTAAAAATGGTCTGCCCGGTGCTAAAGGGCAATAAAGCTAATGACGTGGCAAGTTAAGCTGCGCTTGTTTGTAGACGATAAGGAGAGTTAAATGAAACAAAAACTTTTAGTTTTTTTAATCTGCATAGCGGCGGCTTCAAGTATAGCCGGCATAACCGGCTGCCTATGGCGGCAGGAAAAACCGTCTCATTCAGTTGACCCTGAAATTATATCCACGCCGACGGCGGGCGATATCGCCGTCGGCGAGTCTACGGACGCAAGCGTATTAAGTGGAGAGTTTTCGGTTGAGGGCGAGCTGAAATTTTCGGACGAAGCCACCTATCCGCTTAGTGTGGGCACGGTGGTGCGCGAGTGGACGTTTACCCCTGCAGATACTGAAAATTATAACAGTTTAAGTGGTAAAGTATCTATA
>JAIDQV010000050.1 GCA_029062045.1 Clostridia bacterium | reverse complement strand
ATAAAGAAACTAGACGAGTACATGATAAGGACCTTCCATATCACGTTCGGTAACCGTATTATGAAGCAGATACGCTGCTACGTACCAGTGTTGGTAGCATGCGGGGGAACCGAGCTTGAAGCATTGGACGATATACTTGCAAGGAAGGTATTCCGCAAGCTAGAAAGCAAGAACCCTGTACACGTCAAACAGATGGCGGACGGAGTGTGCGCATACTTAGACGAACTCTTCGGCGAAGACAAATTGCCTTTATGTAAAGAAACAATTCGACTAATAGAGCAGAATGTATAAAATATGAGCTTACTTGATATTTACTATCGCGCATTCAAGGGATACCGCAAGCAGACGGCGGACAACACCGGCTGTGAAAAGGACAGACGCGTCCTTGCGGAATCCAACGTTGAAGAGGATAGGTTACAGTCAACTAAATATTTATGCAAAATCGAAGAGGACTGGATTCAAGCCATCGAAGAAGGGCTGGTTTTCGTAGAAAAAGCTGTCGGTGAAGAGCGTCAGTTCATAAGGACGAACGGCGAAGTCGTGCCCATCGAAAAGGTGCGCAAGATTTCCAAGGACTCGGTAGAGCATCTTGCAAAGCACAGCGACATGATAACGCACGTGCCCGAAGAAGAGGACGATTTGCTCGTACCCGACAAACTTTACATGGTTGAAAAACTATCGGATTACGCCGTGTACGAAAACCGCTTCCTCTATATGATGCTTTGCTACATTAAAGCGTTTATAGAGTACAGGCTTGAAAAAATCGAAGACCTGCGCCGCAAGTACGTCGGTGATATGTCCATTACCAAGGACGTCGTTACAAAAAAGCGCACTTTAAGGATAAAAGCGGCAGTTTACGAAGAAAGAACGGATAACCCTTTCCCCCTGCCCGACGAAAAATCGGCAAAGCAGGTTCAAAGAATTAAAGACTGCCAAAGCATAATAAACGCGCTTTTGAATACCGACTTAATGTTGCAGGTGGCAAAATCGCCCATGATAAAACCGCCCATAGTCAAGACCAACGTTTTGAAGATGAACAACAACTTCAAACACGCGCTGGCGCTTTACGACTATATTGCGTCCTACAAGGGGCAGGGCTTCGAGTACGAAGAGGTAGTTTTCAATTTCGCGCCCTTCTCCGATAAAATAGCCGACGAAATTGCGGAGGCGGCAAACTTAACTTCCTTCCTCGCCTACAAAATAGGCAACGACATAGAAAGCATTCTCGAAACGGAGTACGAAGCCGAAGAAAGACGGCTTAAAGAGGAAGAGGAAAAGAAGACTTTATTGCGCTTAAAACGTTTAAAAAAGCGCGCCTTGGAATCCAACAAAACTATGGAAGAATACATGCTTTTGTTGGAAGAGCGTAACCGTCAGCTTGAAAAGGACGGGGAAGAGCTTGTAACTCTTCGTCAGGAAGTTGCCGCCCTCAACGAAAAGATAGACGGAATAAACCGCGAAAAGGAAGAGCTCAACAGACAGGTAGATTATTTAACCACGACTATTGAAGACAAAGAGCGGGAAATTGTCGAGCTCAACCAAAAATACATAGAGGATATGGCGGCTGTCAAGGACGAACATATTCGGGAAATTGCAGAGCTTAACGAAACCCACGACGGCGAAATTGCACAGATAAAAGCCGACTTCGCCGACGAGCTTTCCCGAAAAATCGAGGAACACGAAAACCGCGTTGCAGAGTTAACCGACCAGATAGACGATTTAAACGCACAGCTTCAAAAAACCGTTTCGGACTTTGAAGAAAAGAACAGAGAGCTTGACAGACAGTTAAGCGATATAGACGCCGCAAAACAGCGCATTTTGGACGAGTGCGAGGTCAAGATAAAGCAGGCGGAAGAGGGCTTCAACAAGGATATAGAAAAACTCGAAAGAAGCCAGCGCATAGAGTTAAAGAAGGCGCGTGAAGAAAACGCGCTAATCCGCGGCGAGCTTGACGGCATCCGCGCACAGCAAGGCAAACTTACGCCAAGTGCAGACTACACTTCCCGCGACAGGTTCATAGAGCTTGAAGAAGAATATATGGCTTATCACAAGTTCTTCAAAGCTCAGTGGGAGTTTACAAAGAAGGAAATAAGAAAGACCATTCTTTGGACAAAACAGGAAAAGAAAGAAAGGAAACGTTAAAGGCATTTTATGAAAAAGGGCAACGGCAACAACAAAATAGCCAAGCAGATTGCGCTGATTGTTTTAATAATCGGCGTCTTCGTGCTGTTCGTTTTTGCCCTTTTAAGGCAGTACCAAATTTACAGCGGCAAGTTCCCCGCAATTTCTTCGGGCATAAAATACCTGTATATCGCGCTTGTGGTGATGTTGCCGGTATTGCTTATTTTATTAATCCGCGCGTCCTTTTCAAAGCGCGACAACACCGACTTAATCACGCCCGATTATTTCGACGTCGACTTCAAAAAACTAGAAAAAGAAAAGAAGGCTTTGCAAAGTTTCGACGTTCCCAAATCGGCAATCGTTGAAGTTCCTGTAAACAATTACGCCCCCGCACGGGCGGTAAGCGCACCCGCGCCCGCCGAAGAAACGGAGGCGGCAGAGGAAGTAAACGAAGGCGGCTCGCGCTTTTATATGCTCACGGAAATAGACAAAGAGTACGAAAA
>JAIDQV010000005.1 GCA_029062045.1 Clostridia bacterium | reverse complement strand
TACTTTTTCGTCAATTACTGAGGCTATCTTTTCGACGCTTGCTTCGTGCAAAGCATAATAAAACCCTAGCATATCCTCATACGAAACAGCTTTAAAAATATCAGCGTATTTCCTTGACGATAAGCATTGATAATAGCACACTGCCCAGCCGCACCAAAACTGCGCACTACAACTAAACTTCTCACTTGGTTCAACAGCTAATTTTTTGCCTGTAATTTCGTAGACACATTCAATAGCAATTTCTATACCACTCTTTCCAGAGATATAGCTCGCCTCACCATTTTCTATTTTCTTACAGGCTGTGCTGGCAACAAACATTTTCACAAACTCAGTACCGGCAATATTGCAATCAGTTATAGCATAGTCAAAAGCATCGCCCATTTTTTCCATAAACCTATTAAGTTGTGCTTCAGAATAAGGCTTTAGTTTCATAATAGTTATTATATCACATAGAAGCCCGCCAGTCAATATTAAGCTATAAATTCATATCACTATGGTGATACAAAAGCGGGTTTCCCGCTTTTGCCGAGTGAGCGAAGCGAACGGGTCGAAAATACCACTTTGTGGCATTTTCCTTATCCTGCTTAGGCAATCATTTTTGTGGCACTTTTCTCCCACTTTTTTTGCGGCAAATTAAAGGCGCGGGAAGCCGATTTCACCGCTTTCCGCGCCATATATTCCTTATACTTTTACTTCTTATTCAACCGCTCGTTAAATTCGTCCAAGCCCTTTTCAACAAACTCTTTCTGGTAGGGCGCAAGGTAAAATAATAACCCCAACAACTCGCCCACGTGAGTCAGCTCCTCGTCCCGGATGTTCTTCCAAGTCTGCTTTGCCACTTCGATATTAGTCTTATGTAAATGCTCGTCGTATTGAATAATCGCGTCAATCTCTCCGACCAAATCGCGCCGCGCGTTCTGCAAAGTTTCAAAATTTTCTGCGTTGCCTTGATTTAAGTTTCTTCCGTTCGGGCTATTGCCCATGTAGTTGCCGTTTTGATTATTATAATTAAACATAATGCACCTCTCTCCCCCAATGTATTCTTCACGAGCAAAATGAGTTACTAAGAAAGCGCCGTCCGCGAAACGCGGACGGCGCAAAAATCACTTCAATTTACTCAAATCTCCTGATTGAATGGCGGATATGTTGAGGACAATTCTGTCCTCATCCCAATCCCACCATTTAAGCTTTAAGAGCTCGTTTATTGTCTGTTCGGGGAATCTCCTTTTTTTCTGCTTTGCGGGGACTCCGCCTACAACAGCATACGGCGGCACGTCCTTCGTTACAACAGCGCGCGCTCCTATAACCGCTCCGTCGCCTATAGTAACGCCCGCAAGAATAACGGCTTCGTACCCTATCCAAACATCATTGCCAATTACGATATCACCCTTATTATCCCACGCCGACGCAACTTGCATTTTGTCCAAAGCCCACTCATCGAAGAATATGGGGAATGGATAAGTCGACAGAGACTTCATAGAGTGGTTTGCGCTGTTGAAAAGAAACTTCGCGCCGCAGGCTATCGAGCAGAACTTGCCGATAATCAGCCTGTCGTTGTTTACAGGGTAGTGATAGAGAACGTTGTTCCTTTCAAACGCCGTCGGTTCGTTTACGAAATCGTTGTAAAAAGTGAAATCGCCAACCTGAATATTCGGGTTGGTTATAACGTTTTTGAGGTAAACGGTCTGCTTATCCCCCGTCCTCGGATAAATTTTGTTTTGCGGAATAGTCATTTTAAAATCTCCTTTTTATTTATTTTTTATACTATTCCGCCCGATACAATGCAGCGTTTCATATTTTCTCCTTTTTCTTATTTTACAACCACACAGCCCAATCGCCGTAATTAAACATTCCTGCGCCGTGATGGAGTTTCCCTTGCGCATTCAGTTCACGAAAAGCGTTCCTCATTCTAACTGCAATTTCAGGTTGTATATCCAACGAATGGTGCGCGGGAAATAACCTCCTTGCAGGCAACGCCGCAACCGCTTCCAGAGATTGCAAATACACTTCGGGGTCGGTGGACGGATAGTACGCAAACAGCGTATCTTTATAAATCAAGTCCCCAGTAAAGATATAGCCACGCTCCTCTTCCCAAAAGCAAATATGCCCGGGCGAATGTCCCGGTGTGTGAATAACCTCAACATATCTGCCGCCTAATTCTAAAACTTCGCCGCCATGCAAAATATTTGTCGGTTTCCCCTGAAACATTTCGTAGGCGCTTAAGTCGTAACCTTCGGGCAAGTTACAACGGTCAGCTACCATATCACGGAC
>JAIDQV010000049.1 GCA_029062045.1 Clostridia bacterium | reverse complement strand
TTTTTTGGCGCGGAAGAAGGGATTTGAACCCTTGCTACGGTTTCCCGTACTACTCCCTTAGCAGGGGAGCCCCTTGAGCCACTTGGGTACTTCCGCTCAAAGTTAAGTTATTCAAAAGCCAAATTACTATATCATAATTTTATGCGTTTGTCAAAACATTATTTCGGGGTTTTTCAAAATTCATAAAAATAAAAACCGGGCGGTTTAATTGCCGCCTGGTTTTATTAAATATTCAGTCAATTTCGTTTGTATCGGCTACGGAACGGTAAACGTCGATATATTCGTTATCGGAGTTTTTCCACGTCTTCCAACCGTTGGTGTTATGCCCAAGTATAATTGCCGCCGCCATTGAAGGGGACGATGCTACAAAATCTTCCGTAGTAACGTTGCCGTTGGTTTTAAGCGAATTTCTTATATCTGCCCAACCCGCAACGGATATGCGTGTAACATTTCCGAGGACTGCGCCTTTTTGTACGGTTAATACTCCGTCTTTTACAATCATTAATGCTTTGACCCGCACGCTTCCGTTTTTGGGTTTGACGTCGAGTTTATAGGTGCCGTCGGGGATAGATAAACTTTGTATGGCTTCGGTAGCGGTTTCAAAAATAATATTTCGGCTTTGCTGTTCGGGATAAATAATTTTTCCGTCGAAAGAAGATAAAAGCTGTACAACCTCGTTCACGTTAAGAGAAAACAATTCCGTATTGGAAACGCGGCTTCTGCTGAACAAGCTGTGAAGCAAAACTTCTTTGTCTTCGTAATCGTCAACTTCTATGGCAAAATGCCGTTTTAACCCTGTTATATTACGGTAACCGTCCCGTTCCAGATTGTACATTCTCTGTTGGAAGTTAGTGCTTCCTGTCTTACCTATCTTGACTAATCCGTCTACAACGGTTGTCATAACGTATATTATACCCTTATCCATATCTTGTCCTCTATACAGGATTTTGTAATTTGTGTCCTTGTATAAAATTATAACAAACACAAAAGGTTTTTTCAAGTGAAATTCAGTTAATAATTTGTTAAGCAGTTATCGTAAGCGATATTAAAGGTATTTTTTATTTCGGTAATTTTCTTTTGCTACTTGCCAAAGGCGAAGGGGTGTGGTAGAATAATAGGCAGAAT
The DNA here is from genome assembly GCA_029062045.1 of Clostridia bacterium. Lineage (GTDB taxonomy): Bacteria > Bacillota > Clostridia > Christensenellales > Borkfalkiaceae > Coproplasma. The sequence goes on along the minus strand of JAIDQV010000049.1, from coordinate 2,682 downwards.
AAGTGAGGGATTTATGAGAATAGTATTTTTCGGGGATTCGATAACCGATTGCGGAAGGGACAGAAGCGATATTAAATCGCTTGGCACTGGCTACGTCAAAATTCTTTCGGACAAGCTCCGCCCTATATATCCCGATACGGATATAGAGCTTATCAATAAAGGCGTTTCGGGGGACGAAGTTTCCGACCTTTTGGCGCGCGTTGACGAGGACGTTATCGCGTTAAAGCCCGACGCAGTAGTTATAATGATAGGCATCAACAACACACTGCATCAGTTCAAGGTAGACAAGCCGCTTGATTTGAAGCAGTTCGAATCTGACTTAAAAGAGCTTTTAAAGAAACTTAAAAAAGAGGGGATAGTGGTTATTTTCCTTGAACCCTTCCTTCTTCCCGCGCCCGACAAACTCAGAATGCGTAAACTTTTCAACGAAGAGCTTACGGTTGTGAACAAGGTTGCGTTAAAGACTGCGGACGAATTCGTTGCCTACGACGAAATGTTCAACGGACTTTGCGAAAGATTGCCCTATTCGGAATATTCTTTGGACGGCGTTCATCCCACGCACCGCGGCTCGCGCCTAATTGCCGACCAAGCAATTAAAGCTATTAGAAAACATCTTCTTTAATTTAATAAAAAATTAAACCCGCTGTGCGTTTTGCACGGCGGGTTTTTGAATTTAATTCTTTTTTTTCGGCAGTTCGTAATATCTTGCAAGTCCGCCCGACGAAGTTTCCTTGTAACTGTTCAAAAGGTCTTTGCCGGTATTGTACATTGTTTTAACGATAATATCGAAGCTGATTTTACGGCTGTCCGCAAGAAAGTTCGCAAGCGATAATGCGTTAATCGCACGCATGGCGGCAACGGCGTTCCTCTCTATACAGGGTATCTGCACAAGTCCCGCAATAGGGTCGCAGGTTAAGCCCAAATGATGTTCCATGGCAACTTCCGCGGCGTACTCGATTTGCCCTAAGCCCATTTCAAACAGCTCCGCAAGAGCGGCGGCAGCCATCGAACAAGCCGAACCTATCTCGGCCTGGCACCCGCATTCCGCACCGCTTATTGAAGCGTTCTTCTTAATAAGGTTTCCTATAATTCCGCCCGTCGCAAGCGCATGGGCAATTTGCAAGTCGGTAAAGCCGCGCTCGTCCTGCATATATTTGAGAACGGACGGTACAACCCCGCACGCACCGCAAGTGGGGGCGGTAACTATTATCCCGCCTGCCGCATTCTGTTCGCCCGTTGCAAACGCGTAAGAACATACAAGCCTGCTTTCACGGGTCTGGGCGGATTCGTCAATATGGCGCTGGTTGAAAAGTTTCTGTGCGCGTCTTTTGGTGCCGAGTATTCCGGGAAGAGTGCCCGAAACGGCAAGACCTTCGTTAACGGTTTGCTTCATTCTTTCCCACACAGTGAGAAGAAAGTCGAAAATTTCTTTGCCCTCGCAAAGTTCGGCGTACTGCCAGAGCCGCATATTGTGCGCCTTGCAATAGTCGGAAATTTCGGTATAGGTGTTAAGCGGGTAAATGTTGTCGTCGGCGTACTTTTCGTATTTGTCCGACGGTTCGCCGTCGAAAACAACCGTGCCGCCGCCAACGCTGTAAACGCGCTTTGTATCTAGAAGTTCGCCTTTTTTGTACACCGCAATATCCATTGTGTTGGGGTGAACGGGGCAGGGCGACTCGGAATCGAACAACACCTCGCACTTAACGGGTTTTGCGGTTTTGGCAATAACCGTTTGCGTGCCGTGTCCTTCGCCGGTGAGGGCAAGCGAGCCGTAAAGCGTAACTTTCAAAAAGTCCGCTTTGGGGTAAAGGTGTTTTATTATTTTAACCGCCCTTTCGGGACCCATAGTGTGGGACGAGGAAGGCCCCCTGCCGATTTTGTAAATTTCGCGTAGTGATTGCATACTTCAATTTTAAACCCGAAGGGGGAAATTGTCAACGGAATAAAAAAATATGTAACTTTTTTGTTTAACAGGCGGGATAAAGTTTTATATTAATAATGTAGATAAAAACTGTGAGATAAAAAATGGCGAAAAAGAAAGACGATTTAAAGCATAACGAAGAAGAGGAACTTGACGAAGCGCCCGCCGAAGAGCTTGAAGAAGTGAAAGAACCTTCCGAGCTTGAAAAGGCAAACGCGCTTGCCGAGGACTATAAGAGAAAGTGGTACGCGGTTTCAGCCGAATACGACAATTACAGAAAGCGCAACCAAGCCGCAGTTTCAAAGGCGTATGCGGACGGCGCGGCGGAAGCGGTTTTAAAGCTGTTGCCCGTTGCTGACAACTTCGGTTACGCGCTTGACGGAGCTTCGGACGAAAAGACGAAGGCGGGAATTGACAAGGTTATAAAAAGTTTTGCGAATATTCTTTCGTCTTTGGGTATTGAAGAAATCCCCGTTGAGGCGGGTGCGGACTTTGACGAAGGCGTGATGGAAGCGGTGTTAAACTTCCCCTGCGGCGACGGAGAAGAACCCAACAAAGTTAAACAAGTATTAAAGAAAGGCTATAAGGCGAAGGACGGAAAGGTTATCCGTTACGCGCAGGTAGCCGTTACCATATAAAATAAGGAGTGTAAATATTATGGGAAAAGTAATAGGTATAGATTTAGGAACAACTAACTCGTGCGTTGCCGTTATGGAAGGCGGCGAACCCGTAGTTATCGCCAACAGCGAAGGCAACAGAAC
>JAIDQV010000048.1 GCA_029062045.1 Clostridia bacterium | reverse complement strand
ATCTACGTTACCTTGCCCGCAAAGCTTGGCGAGGACGGGGCTTATCACCCCAACACTTTGATTAGGCGCGAGCTTATTTCCATATTTGCGGGAATGGGCTTCGAGGTGTTCGAGGGCCCCGAAATAGAGAACGATTATTACAACTTTACCGCTCTCAATACACCCGCCGACCACCCCGCGAGGGATATGCAGGATACCTTCTACCTTTCAAACGATTTGCTTTTGAGAACGCAAACTTCGGCGGGGCAAATCCGCGTTATGGAAAATAAGAAGCCGCCTATTAAAATTCTTTCCCCCGGAAAAGTTTTCAGAAGCGACGACGACGCGACACATTCGCCCATGTTCTCACAGATGGAAGGGCTTGTAGTTGATAAAGGCATTACGCTTTGCGACTTGAAAGGTATGCTGGACGAGTTTGCAAGAAAGATTTTCGGCGAAGGCGTTAAAACCAGACTTCGCCCCTCTTACTTCCCCTTTACCGAACCTTCGGTTGAAGTTGACGTTAGTTGCTTCGAGTGCGGCGGAAGCGGTTGCAGGCTTTGCAAGGGCACGGGCTGGATAGAAGTTTTAGGTGCGGGCATGGTGAACAGGCACGTTTTAGAGGGTTGCGGAATAGACCCCGACGTTTACAGCGGGTTTGCCTTCGGTATGGGCATAGAGAGAATTGCTATGCTTAAATACGGTATTAACAATATGAAACTCCTCTTTGAGGGCGATACAAGATTTTTGAAACAGTTCAAGGCGTGAGGTATAGAAAATGAAAGCACCTTTAAGTTGGCTTAAAGCCTACGTTGATATAGACGTTACCGCGGAAGAATTACAGGCAAAACTTTTTTCCTGCGGGTTTGAAGTTGAAGAATTAATCGAAGTCGGCAAGGATATTTCGGGCGTTGTCGTCGGTGAAGTTATAGAATGCGAGCCTGTGGAAGGCACTCACCTGCACGTTTGTAAAGTCGATTGCGGCGATAAAGGAATTTTCCAGATTTGCTGCGGCGCGGACAACGTTAAAAAAGGAATTAAAGCCCCCTGCGCTTTGGTTGGCGCAACCGTTTACGCGACGGCTAAAGACCACGTTACTATCGAGGGCGTGATGACCATTAAGAAAGGCAAACTGCGCGGGATAGAATCCGAAGGTATGCTTTGCTCTGGCGTGGAGCTTGGACTTAACGAGGATTTGTATGCGGGCGCGGGATACTGCGGGCTTTTGCTTCTTTCCAAAAACAGCCAGAACGGCGCGGACGTGAAGCCCCTTGTCGGGCTTGACGATTATATCTTTGATATAAGCGTTACGGCAAACCGCCCCGACTGCCAAAGCATTTACGGCATTGCACGCGAAGTTGCCGCCGTTTTGAATAAGAAAATAACAGAGCCCGACTACACCTACACCACCGTTAAAACGGATAAAAAAATAAAGATATGCGACCAGGCGCCCGACCTGTGCCCCCGCTATATCGGGCACTACGTAAAGGACGTGCAGTGCGGCGTTTCACCTTTATGGATGAGGCAAAGGCTGGCAAAGTGCGGGCTTAGGTCTATAAGCAATATAGTTGATATTACGAACTATATTCTTTTGGAACTGGGTCAGCCTATGCATGCCTTCGATTTGAGAACGCTTGCGGGGTCGGAAGTGAACATTAGGCGCGCGGCCGACGGCGAAAAAATAACCACCTTGGACGAGAACGAGTTCACGTTGACGCACGATAACCTTGTTATTTGCGATAAAGACAAGCCTGTTGCCATTGCGGGCGTTATGGGCGGACTTAACAGCGAAATAGAAAACGACACAACCGAAGTTTTGTTTGAAACGGCCAAGTTTGTGCGCGACAGCGTAAGAAAAACCGCGCGCGCGTTGGGACAGCATTCGGACAGCTCGGCACTGTTTGAAAAGGGCGTTTACGAATACACCACCGAGCGGGCTATGGCAAGGGCTTTGCACCTTATTGAAGAATTGAAGTGCGGTACCGTTACCGACCTGCATATTGACGTTAAGACGGAAAACTCGCATACGGGCGAAAAGGAACTGACGGTAAGCGTTAAGAAAATTAACGCGCTTTTGGGCATCGAAGTGCCTGCAAAGAGAATGGTTGAAATTCTTGAAAATTTGAATTTCAAAGTTAGCGTCAAAGGCGACGATATGCGCCTTACCGTGCCCGGCTACCGCGAGGATATAGACGGCTACCCCGACATCGCGGAAGAGATTATCCGCTTCTACGGGTACGACAATATAGAAGGAACTTTCCTCCCCTCCGCCTCCATTACCAACGGCGGATTTACAGAGGAACAGAAAGCCGAAAACAAGTTAAAAGACGCGCTTGTTTCAAAGGGCTTGTACGAGATTTCGACCTACTCTTTCTATTCACAGAAAGATTTGGATATGTTACACTTTGCACCCGACGCAACCGAGCGCAAGGCTATAAGAATTTTGAACCCTATATCCGAAGATTTATCCATTATGCGCACGACGCTTGCGCCCTCTATGGTGAACGTAATCGTAAGAAATTTGAGACGCGGAAATATGTTCGGCAAGCTGTTCGAGATAAGCAAGGTTTATCTTGCGGACGAACTGCCTATAAAGGACTTCCCCGAAGAGAGAGAAAAAATTTCTATCGGCGTTTGGGGCAAATATAACTTCTTCGATATTAAAGGAATTACCGAAAACATTGCTTCACTTTTAAATACGAAATTCGAGTACGAAGCGACGACAAAGCCCTTCCTTCACCCCGGAATTACCGCTAAAATCACTTGCGACGGGATTGAGATTGGTTACGTTGGTATGCTTTCACCCGAAATTTCCGAAGAGCTTGCGCTGGACAGATTGGTTTACGTTGCCGAGCTTGACTACGAGGAATTGAAAAAGCACGCGAAATCCTTCAAGTACGTGCCTATTTCAAAGTATCCCGAAGTTGTGCGCGACCTTGCATTGACCTGCGACAAGGCGACAACCTGCGGGGAGATTGAAAAGGAAATTTACGCGGCTTGCAAGTACGTTTCAAACGTAAACCTTTTCGACGTGTACGAGGGCGAGCAGATTGAAAAAGGTAAAAAGTCTATGGCGTTCAAGATTACCTTTACACCCAAAGACGAGCCTATCGAAAACAAGGTTGACGGCTTTGTTAAAAAGATTTTGGGAAATCTGAAATTTAAACTTAACATTACTTTGAGATAATGAAAAGCCCGTTTAAAGCGGGCTTTTCTACAATTTGTGGATAGTTTTCCACGCATTTTACATTGTTTTCTTACCCCTATCGGTTTTAAAATATTTTTATCGAACAATTAACAGAGGTTATTTTTTGAGCAAACAGACTATGGGCGAATTTTTAGCCCTTTTGAGAAAAGCGAACGGCTTAACACAACAGGACGTTGCGGACAAACTTAATATTTCAAACAGGACATTATCCTCTTGGGAAACGGACAGAACCACGCCCGACATTTTGCTTCTTCCCGCTATTGCGGATTTATACGGCGTAACGGTTGACGAGCTTTTACGGTGCGAAAGACAGCCCGAACAGGTTATTAAAAAAGAAACCGAACCGCAAACAAGCCCGCTTGACGACAATTACGCGATATTTAACCGCAGGCGTGCAAAATTAACGTTTGTTGGAATTTTAAGCGCGTTAATAGTTCTTACAGGCTGTATAGCTATGCTATTTTTCGGTGCTCCTCTTTGGGTTGACGTTTTGCTTATATACGTGGGCGCGATATTGAATATTGTATTTATAGCCCTAATTTTCAAACAGGAAAAATCAGCTAAGCAGAATATTGACGACGATAACAGAGCTTACGAGCTTACGCTAAGACACGAAACGTCGCTTTCGCTGATTATCAATTCTTTGGTATACTTTGCGGAAATAGCCGTAATCTTAATATGTTACTGTAACGTGTACTACTATGAGGCTCTGGGCAGAGTTGAAGAGTATCTCGAAACGTATACAGCCATTACCGTAAGCGTATGCGCGGCTATGGGCATTGCGTTGTTTTTAACGGGTGCTTTGAATAACGCATTGTACCTCAACTGTTTAGGCGATACGGAACAGAAAACCACGTTAAAACGCAACACTAAGCTGTTGAAAAAGATATGCCTTTTCGGAATAATTCCCATTGTAATTAGCTTTATCCCTTTTGTAGTTTCCACGCACGTGCATATTGCAAAGCCAGAAGAGCCCTATTTTGTTGCAAACGGCGTTGACGAAGTTTATGAAAATTTTCAGACGCTTCATTTATATTCGGATTATGCAAAATATGACCAAAATAACGACAGGTTAGTCGTCATTCCGAAAGGCGACTACTTTTTGAATTTTCAAAGCGAAACGTATATTGAGGGTTTATATAATATTGGAGGCGGCTATACATTATTCAAGCGCTTTTACGATTTGGGCAACAATTTTTACGGGGTTTTCCACGGTAAGGATGTGGCTGGCAATGAATCTGCAAACATTTATTATTTGAAAAACGGGATCACAGTTGACGACATTGACCCGGAGAAGGATTTCAGTAATTATTTTAGTTATTACAACTACGCAAAAATAATACGGTTTACAGCACCGGACGGTGAAGAGCTATTCGCCGCACGCGTAAAATATTTCTACGAACGCGATGGCGTGTATTACAGCTACTTGAATAATTATTATGAAAAATTGACTTTAACTCGCGACGGAGATATATACACATATCAAGTAACCGATTACTACGACTATTCTCCTCTTCTTACATACATCTTTGTGGGCGCGACTGCGGCAACTGTGTTGGTTTGCGGCGGGATATACTTTATAAAGCGCAAAAAACAAAAATATACATTTTAATATAAAGCCCCGCGGCGGTTGCCGCGGGGCGTTTTTAATTTTTAGGGACCAGTAAGCCGTCCGAGCCTATCAGCGAGGCTTGAAGGTAAGTATCGGGGATTTTGCCTGCGATTACGCTTTCGCATATGAGCACCTCTATTGTTGAGGCGAGGTTGGTTGATTTAGAGGGTAAAATAATCGAAATATCGGATACGATTTCAAGGTATAGCGAGTGCTTGGTTTGGTTGATGCCCGCATCCGTGAACTTGGAAACGAAGCGGCACTCTACGTTGGAAATGGGAATAATTTTGATGTTTATTTTTGTACCGAAGCCCGCCAAAGCCTCGATGCCCGTAAGCGCGCCCACGGGAACCTGAATACCTTCCGCACTCATCTTTGTTAAGTTCTCTTGCGAGAGGTAAGCCGTGTCCCTTGCTATTCGGTTTATTTTTAAGCTGTCGGTTGTAATCGAAGTTACGTTGCCCGCTTCGTCACGCTCGATGGCGATTAAATCTTCATAGCGGTTTACGTCGTTCAAGGTGTAATAAATTGCGTCGTTTACGGCGACGGTGGTTATGGAACGGATTGTTGCCTCGCTTATGGAAATGAGGACGCGCGTAACGTTGCGCTGGAAGTACAGAAGAACCCCCACCACCAAAAGACACAATATTAAAAGAAGCACTTTAAAGCGCTTGAATTTTCTGTTAGAACGAAATTTGCGCGCCATACTCTATTGTATGGCGCGCTTTGTAAGTTTATTAATTGGGTTTTGTGCGGGATTTGAAAATAATTGCCATAATGAAGGCAAACACTACTGCGGCGGTTACACCCGCGCTGGCGGCGGCGAGTGAACCCGTTATTGCGCCGAAGAAGCCCTTTTCCGCCCCTCTTATTGCGCCGTTTGCAAGAAGGTAGCCGAACCCCGAAATGGGAACGGTTGCACCCGCACCGGCGAACTCGACAAGGGGTTGATACACGCCTACCGCCGTTAGCACTACGCCCGCAAGCATAAAGTAAACGAGGATTTTGCCTGCGGTGAGGTCGGTGAAATTTATTATGATTTGCGCGATAAGACAGATACCGCCGCCCACGGCAAACGCTTTTAAAAACTGTAAAAATATATTGAGCATTTCGTTTCCGATATTCATATTACACCTCTAGTTGGACTGCGTGGCATATTGCGGGAATACTCTCCCCTTGTCCTGATGATACCGTGGAAAGTAATGCGCCCGTTGCCGCGAACAGTATGCGCTTATAGAGCCCCGCCTTCATTTTGGTCAAGATATAAGAATTTAACACGGTTGCCGAACAACCTGCACCGCTTCCGCCCTGGAATTCCTTTTCTATAACTTTATAGACAATTTCGCCGCAGTCGACGTGGTTTGCGGAAATGTTATAGCCCTTCTCCCAGCACAGGTCTTTGACGATACGGCTGCCGAGCGCGCCTAAATCGCCCGTTAAAATCATATCGTAGTCGGTCGGGTCGGTGTCAGTGTCCTTGAAATGCTGAATTATGGTGTCCGCCGCGGCGGGGGAAGATGTCAATTAAACACCATATATTTTTTACAAAAAAAGCGGGATTAAACCCGCTTTTATGCAATATCCGTTGTTTTGTGCTGTTCGATATATTCGGATGCGGCGAGGAACGCGTCCTTGCACTTCAAGTGAATTTCCACCGCGCCGCCCTCGTGGATATAGATATTTTCGACAAGCTCGATTAATATATCGCGCGAAAGGGTTGTAAGTCCGCCGTATTTTTTGAAAGTTGAAACGAATTGGTTACTGCCGTCTATCCCGCTTGCAAAGTTGCGCATTTCTTCCTTTATGCGCTCAATTTCTTGTTGCGTGCGGCTTAACGTTTTTTCATACCTTTCCTTTAAAGCAAAGTACTGCTGACGGCTGATTAAACCGTTTTTATAGTCGGGGTATAAATCGAGTAAAATCTTTTGGGATTTTTCAAGCTCTTTCTGATTTGCGGAAAGCTCGGCGGTAAGTCTTTTTGAATGCGCCCCGCCCTTTTGCACACGGTTGATTTTTTCGAGAAGTTTATCGAAGTCAACCGCAAGCTGAATATATTTGTTGAGGGTTGTAAGCACGACTTCTTCCAAAACTTCGGCGCGGATTGCGTGTTTGGTGCATAGCGTGCTGTGCATTTTGCGGTATGTTGAACAAACGTAATACTCGTAAGTTTTGTTGGGCTGTTTTACCGTGCGCTTTTGCATGGCGCGGCCGCAGTCGGCGCACTTTACAAAGCCCGCAAAGGTTGAAAGTTTGCCGCCCTTTTCTGTTGGCGATGTGCGCGTATCCCGCCTTAAAAGAGATTGAACTTTATCGAAGTCCTGCTGTGAAATTATAGGTTTATGAGTGTCTTTTACAATTATGCGGTTTGACTTTTCAACCGCCTTGGACAGGTGTATTTTGTAGCTTATAACCTCGTTCTTCTTTTGGACGAGGTTGCCGATATATACCTCGCTTGTGAGTATTCTTCTTACGGTGGAATCCGTCCACGCACCGCCGTTTTTACAGGTTGATACGCGGCGGCAGTTAAGCCCTTTTTGCGCTTTATAGGCTGACGGATTGGGAACGCCGCGCTCGTTGAGAAGGCGGGCTATTCCTATTATGCTGTAACCCGATAAAAATTTTTCGTATATATAGCGCACCGTTGCGGCGGCTTCTTCGTCAATTACTAGTTTGTTGTGGTCGGCTTCGTCCTTTTTGTAGCCGTAGGCGGCGAAACTGCCTATGAACTTGCCCTGTTTGCGGCGGATGTCTAGGGCGCTTCTTACCTTCATGGAAATATCCCGACAGTATTCGTCGTTGATAATATTTTTGAAGGGAACGATTACGTTGTTCATTGTGGACGGCTGGGCAAAGCTGTCTATGCCGTCGTTGACGGCGATAAACCTAAGTTTGAAGGTCGGAAAGATAAGCTCTAAATACTTGCCCGCTTCGACGTAGTTTCTGCCGAAACGGGACAAGTCTTTCACTATTACACAGTTTATTTTTTTGCTTGCCGCGTCCGCCATCATACGCTGAAAAGCGGGGCGCTCGAAGTCCGTCCCGCTGTAACCGTCGTCGATGTAATAGTCGGTTAATTCTATTTCGGAATTTTCCGAAACGAAGCGTTCTAAAAGCCCTTTCTGCGAGGAAACGCTTTCGCTTTCTAATTTGTCGCCGTCCTCCCTCGAAAGTCTGATATAAAGCCCAGCCTTCCACACCGTTGCGGGTATAGCTGGATTGTCTTCCGAAAGATATTTGCTTGTTCTTGACATATGTACGCCTTTACAAGGACGACACTTTAACGCAATTTTATTTTAAACGAATTTGGTTTGTATTGCAATAAATTCATCGAAATCTGCGGGTGGCAATATTTACCAGCGCGGTTTCCACGGCGGGGGCGCCCGCTTTATCCGAAAAAATTACTTTGACGGGCGTATCTTTGACGCGGAAGCAGTAGGGATTTTTTACAACTTTAACGAAGCTGGCAAGCCGTTCGGGAACGGTGAGCGCGGTTATTTCGACAGTGGAAATATCTATTAGTTCTTTATTCGTCATGCTTGGGTTTTTCCCATAAACGGGGCGAATTATACCGAAAATATTAAAGCGGCGGACATAAGCCCGCCGCTTATTATGACTAACCGAAGAAATGCTCTTCAAGCATTAAACAGAGTGTATGATACACGGGTAAGTGAAGTTCCTGTATCATATAAGTTTCGGTTGAAGGGACTTTGATTGCTACGTCTGCTACGGTTGCAAGCTCGCCGCCGTTCGCGCCCGTCAAACCTATAACTTTAATACCCAAAGCGCGGGCAACTACTGTTGCGTTCATTACGTTTTTTGAATTACCCGAAGTGGATATACCTAAAAGCACGTCCCCCGCCTTTCCGTAGCCGTAAACTTGCTGTGCGTAGGTGAGAAGCCCGCCGCCTGCAACGTCGTTAATAAAAGCCGTGTTTAGGGCTTGGTGCCCGTCAAGTGCGATTGCGGGCAAGCCGCCTTGGAGACTTTCGGCAAGCTCGGCGCCGCGAGTGTTATCGATATTTTTTAACTTTTCGGCAAACTGCGCGGGGCACCCGCGTTTGAGTTTGAAGCCCTTCATAAGCTCGCCGACGATATGCTCTGCATCCGCACAGCTTCCGCCGTTGCCCGCGATTAAAAGTTTATTGCCGTTTGTATAGCACTCTTCCAAAACGTTGTATGCTTTAATTATTTCTGCCTTGCAAACGGAAAGCGACGGATAGCGTTCAATTAACAAATCAATATGCTTTTGTACTTTGGCATCCATTATTAATTCTCCAAAATTTCGTTTATGCAGTCCAAAAGACTTTTACCGCATATATGCGCCGAAGGATTCTGCCCTATCGACGCCGATTTACAACCCGCGTTTAAGCCGCAAAGTACGTCGTTTTCTCCGTCGCCTATCATCCAACTCTGAGACAAGTCGATATTGAAGTCCTTTGAAGCCTTTAAAAGCATACCCGCCTTGGGCTTTCTGCATTCACAGTCGATTTTAAGTTCGGGAACTTCCCCCGCATAGCCTTTGTGCGGATGGTGCGGGCAAAAATAGATTGCGTCAAGATAGGCGCCGTCCTGCCCTAAAAGCGTTTCCATTTTATTGTGAATTTCTTCAAGCCCGGCAAAGGTAACTTCCCCCCTTGCGATGACGGGCTGATTCGTGATTACTATTGCAAGGTATCCGCTTGAATTTATCTTTTTTATCCCTTCGGATACGCCGTCTAAAAGCTCTAACTCTTCCGCGCTTTTTAAAAAGCCGACGTACTTATTAATAGTGCCGTCCCTGTCGAGGAATATCGCCTTTTGCTTGTTGATGAGATTTTTTGCCCGGACCGTGCCGTTTGCAAAGTCGCGGCACACGCTTTCGTAGCGGTCGGGCGTGCCCATATCCTTGACGTATTCGGGGCTGTCGTAAACGAACATTTTCCCCGTGCCCGCCAAAGGTTTTAAAAGCTGTCTGTCCAAATCTATTTTAGGGGTATTTATTTCAATATCCAAAACTTTTTTAGATACGACGTGCAAACCCGCGTTTACTCTGTTTTTGTAGTATGCGGGGCGAGCGTCCTCTTTGGCAAGCCACTTTAAAACCGAGCCGTTATTATCCGAAATTATAAGTCCGCTGTCGTAGGGGTGGCTGTTGGGGTGAGTGAAAAGGGTTACAAGACCGCCTTTTTCTTTGTGATAATTTATGAACCTTAAAAAGTCGATGTCGAAAACCGCGTCCGCGTTTAAAAGCAAAAAGTCGTCCGAAAGTTTGTCCTTGATTTTAAACAGCGCGCCCGCGTTACCCAGGGGCTGTTTTTCGAAATAATACTCGATATTGACACCGAAGGGCTTGCCCGTTGCAGGGGAAATTTTGCTTCCGTCGCCGAAATAATCTATTATTATCTGTCCGAGGTGCGAAACGGTTATTATTATATCCGTCAAGCCCTGCGCCTTTAAACACTCTATCTCCCTTTCGAGAACGGGCTTGCCGTCTATTTTAATCATCGGCTTTGGGATGTCGCTTGCAACCGACGATATGCGGGTGCCTTTGCCCCCTGCCATAATGACAGTCTTCATACTATTCCTCTATGCTTGTCCGAATATCGAACGCTTCGGGCGTGTAGTAAATTACGCGCGTGCCTGCGTTTTCAAACTTGAAGGGAACTTCCATTAAGTCGGCGAAGGCCTTTCTTACTGCGGGCTGCTTTTCGGGCTGAACGTAGAAAAGAAGGAAACCGCCGCCGCCTGCGCCGAGAAGTTTGCCGCCGAGCGCGCCCGCTTTTATGCCTTTTTCGTAAAGCTCGTCGATAGAGCCCGTTGAAATGGTATTGCCCGTTTGCTTCTTTAAACGCCAGGATTTATCAAGCAAACGCCCGAAATCGTCAAGGTCTTTTGCCGAGTTTTCCAAAATATCCTGCGCCTCGTCAACGAGAGAAAGCATCTTCATAAGCTGGTCGTGCTTATCGTCCAAACATGCGGTTGTGGACTTTTGTATCTGCGAAGACATTCTTGTAAAGCCCGTGAAGAAAAGCATTAAGCTGTCGTTGAGTTTCTTCTTTCTGTCGGGCGAGATTATCAAGGGGTTGACGTGATAGCCCCTGTCGTTGAAATCGATTCTGTTAAGTCCGCCGAAGGACGCGGCAATCTGGTCCTGCCATCCGCCCGCTTCGTTACAAAGCGTTCTTTCAAGATAGATTGCGTCGTTGGCAAGTTCTTTTTTCGAGCGGTAATGACCCTTTAAGCAATAGAAGGCGTTCAAAAGCCCGACTGCAAAAGTGCTTGAAGTGCCTAGTCCCGTCCTGGCGGGCAAGTCCGCGTCGTAAGAGATATGAAGCTCTTTCATATCAAGCATCTTCATAGCGTTTCTTACCATGGGATGGTCCATATCGTCAAGCCTGTTTATGCGCTCGGTTTTTGCGTAAATAAGCTCCGTGGTGTAATCAAAGAACCGCGGTAAATGCCTTACCGTTACGTATGCGTATTTGTCGAACGACGTAGAAATTACCGCACCGCCGTACTTTTCAAAGAATTGCGGCATATCCGTTCCGCCGCCGAAAAAGCTCATTCTGAATGGCGTTTTTGTTATAATCATTTTATCACCGCTGAATTATTTAATAATGAAATTAAAACAAATTGTTTGACGTTTAATAATATTGTCATTAAAAGTTCACAATTATGTAACTATTTTATCACAGATACACTTGTAAATCAAGTACTGAATTAAATATTTCGCGGTTTGGCATAATATAAACAATATAATATAATTAAATTTTGACCTTGACATTTTTATGCATCTGCATTATACTTTTAAGTGTATGGCTACTTCCTTCGAAAAGATAAAGCGCAGTAAAGCGTTGGATATAATCAAAAACGTAATTTCGTCGAAATTTTTGCCTTTTGCAACTGCGGCGGTATTCCTTGCATGCTATTATCTTGGCTGGGATATAGTTGCCGTTTACTACTTGGGAATTGTTACGGTGCTTATACTTCTACTTCTCGAAGATATTTCGCCGGTCATTTCACAGCTTTTGTTCCTTAACTTTTTCGTATCACTGAAAAGTGTGTCCATCAGCTCTGCGGACGGTTATGCGTATTATTCGCAAACGGCGATACTTGTGCAAATGATTGTGATTGCCGCGTTGGTTATAGCCGCATTGCTTTACAGGCTTATACTTTCGTGTGTGAAAAGGAAGTTCCACTTTACGCCCGTCTTCTTCGGAATATGCACGCTTTGTGTGGCGTTTTTATTGAACGGACTGGGTAGCGAATATTCCACGCCTAATAATTTATTGTTCGGCTTTGTGATGTCGGCACTGATTTTGGGATTCTTCGCCGCCGTTAAAGATAACATCGTTACCGATAAAAAATTCTATGAGAAAATTGCTTACGGCTTCATGGCTTTGAGCATACTGCTGATTATAGAACTGATTGTGGCTTACGCAACGTACGACAACCTGTTTGCGAGCGGTACCATAAACAGATATGAACTGTTCTTCGGCTGGGGCGGTTACAACCATTACGGACTTTGGATAGTGATGTGTTTGCCCTCCGCACTGTATCTTGCGGGAATAAAGAAACACGGCTATTTGTTCACCGCCTATTCGTTTATAATTTTTGCGGCATCAATGCTGTGTTGCAGCAGGCAGGCGATGATAGTGGCGGCAATAATTTACCCCGTGTGCTTGATTATTTTGCTTGTAAAAGGTAAATACCGCATACCGAATTTGTGCATAACTGCGGTAGCCGTTGCGATAGGAATAATTCTTATTTGCATTTTCAGAGAAAAGTTTGTAGCTGCGGTTAAAGCTGTTTTTGAAAACGTTTTTGTAAACGGCGAGCTTAACGGAAGCGGGCGTTGGAACCTTTGGAAAGAGGCGATGCACTATTTTGAAGACTACCCCCTCTTCGGCGCAGGATTTTATATCGATTACAGTTATGCAATGAACGCTGTATTCTTGCCGGCTACCTGCCACAACACCATACTTGAAATTATGGCGACGTGCGGTATCGTAGGACTTGCCGCATACCTGTTACACAGGGTGCAAACCGTAATATGCTTTTTTAAAAACGTTACGATAGAAAGGACTTTGATAGCACTGACCACTTTAGTTGTGATTTTGATGTCCCTGCTCGATATGCATATTTTCAATATCTTCCCTACGATAATTTACGCGTGCCTTATCGCCGCGCTTGTAAAATCACAGGAAAAAGCGACGGTAACAGACCCCGCAACCGTATTGAAAAATAAACTTGCGGCAGGTGCGGTAAACAAGTAAAAACAAACTTAACAAAATAAAAAGCGGCTTGCGCATTCGCGCAAGCCGCTTTCGTTTGATTAGTTTTGTGGTTTGTAGGTTGTTACGAGTTCGGCTACCAAATTCTTCATATCCGGAGTTTCTTCGTAAGCCGCCTTTTTAAGTCTGTCGAGAGTTGCCCATAAATATCCGTCGTCGATTTCTATGGGGTTTGCGATATTAATAAGCCCGTTGGGGGTCTTTTGCATACCCTCTTCATCCATCAGTCTTTCTTCGTAGAGCTTTTCACCGGGGCGCAAACCCGTGCAAACTATGTCTATATCTACGCCAGGTTCCAACCCTGAAAGTTTAATTAAGTTGTAGGCTAAGTCGTAAATTTTTACGGGTTCGCCCATGTCAAGGACGAAAATTTGCCCGCCTTTCGCGTAGGCGCCCGCCTGCAATACGAGGGAAACTGCCTCGGGTATGGTCATAAAGTATCTTATTATATCTTTATGCGTAACCGTAACGGGTCCCCCTTCCGCTATCTGCTTTTCAAAGAGGGGAATAACCGAACCGTTTGAACCGAGAACGTTACCGAAGCGCACCGCAACGAACTTTGTCTGTCTGCTGTGTTTGCCTATGGTTTGGATTATCATTTCACAGATACGCTTTGTTGCGCCCATTATGTTGGTGGGGTTGACCGCCTTATCCGTTGAAATTTGAACGAACACCTTCGCACCGAATTTATCGGCGCATCTTGCCATATTCAAAGTGCCGAAAACGTTATTTTTAACCGCTTCGTTGGGGCTGGTTTCCATTAAAGGAACGTGCTTATGCGCCGCGGCGTTAAACACTATTTCGGGCGAATACTTTTTGAAAACGTCTTCCATTTTGCCCACGTCTCTTATGCTGGCGATTAAAGCCAACAAGTTGAGTTCGGGGTGGCGGCGTTTGAGTTCCTGTTCGATGTCGTATGCGTTATTTTCGTAAATGTCTAGAATAATTAGTTGCTTAGGCGAATGGGTTGCAATTTGGCGGCAAAGCTCGCTTCCTATCGAGCCGCCTCCGCCCGTAACCAAAACTACGCGGTTTTCGATATAGCCCATAATTTCATCGAGATTGACTTTTATCTGGTCCCTTCCCAAAAGGTCGGAAATTTGAACCTCTCTGAGGGCGGTTACACTTGCATCACCGCTTACTATTTGGTAGATACCAGGAAGGGTTTTTACCTTGCAGTTGGTCTTTTTACATATTTCGTAGATGCGTTTTATTTCTGCTTTTTGAACGGAAGGCATTGCGATTAAAATTTCGTCTATGCCGTATTTTTCAACCGTTTCGGGGATTTGCTCGGTATTGCCGACGATTTTTACGTTGTAAATGTTTTTGCCGATTTTGTTGGGGTCGTCGTCAACTACGCATACGGGGTGATAGGTAATTTTGTCGGTAGTTAAAATTTCCCTTATAAGCATTGTGCCCGCGTCGCCGCCGCCAACGATGAGTACCCTTACTTTATTCGAGTTCTTTCTTGAAAACGAATACTTAACCGCAACGTAAAGACGCTTTGAAAACCGAGTAAGCAGTACTAAAACCGCTAAAATTGTAGCGTAAGCGCCGCAAACACGTATGTCTACTATATCGAAAATGAAGGAAAAACCGATATTTGCCGCGAGGATACAGACTGACGCGCCAACGGTTTTTAGGGTATCTACTATTCCTACCGCCGTAAACACGATAAAGTAAAGCCTGAAAAGAGCAATAAACAGGTATCCGACAACAAGGTTCATTAGATACCAATATAAAAGTTCGAGGCAGAAGTCGACCGTACCGTTAGCCATTAACAGCGATAAAAGGACTGCCACCGTTATGGCGGCGAAATCACACGCGACGAGTATGGCTATTTCTTTAATTTTCTTGTATTTGTCTTTCATATCTTTTTTCCGAGATTAAGTGAATTTATTTACGTTACGTTAAAACCTTAGAGATGCGAGCAAGACAAGGCGTGCGAGGAAAACCCGAAGGAGCTTACTTGAATGTAAGTGACTGAGGGTTGCCACAGCACAACACAGTATTGCGAAGCAGCTATGAGGTTTTATTCGACGGTTACGCTCTTGGCAAGGTTCCTGGGCTTGTCCACGTCGTTACCCCTTAAAACGCTGAGGTAATATGCGAAGAATTGCAACGGAATAACCGCAAGGCTGGCAGTAAAATGCTCGTCCGTGTCGGGTATGCGGAAAACAAAATCAAGCCCCTTTTCGGGCAGTTTTACGCCTTGGGAAGCAATACCCGCAATTAAAGCACCGCGGCTTGCCGTTTCGATTAAGTTGCTTAAAGTTTTTTCAGTAAGATTTTTCTGAGTGAGAATACCAAGAACGAGCGTTCCGTCCTCGATAAGACTTATGGTGCCGTGTTTGAGTTCGCCCGCGGCATATGCTTCCGAGTGGATATAACTTATTTCTTTAAGTTTTAAACTTCCCTCTATGCTTGCGGCATAGTCTGAACCCCTGCCGATAAAAAAGACGTCCTTTTTATCCATAGTTTTTGCCGCAAACTTTTGAATTTGTTCCTTGCTGTTCAAAAGAAATTCTATCTTGTCGGGAAGCGCGGAAAGCTGTTTAAGAAGCTCTGTATAGCCGTTTTTACCTATTTTTCCGCGAATATATGCAAGTTGTATTGCAAACATATAACCTGCAACAAGCTGTGCGCTGTACGCCTTTGTTGTTGCAACCGAAATTTCGGGACCTGCCTTAGTGTAGAAAACATAGTCCGCTTCACGCGCGATTGAAGAACCCACTACGTTCACTATCGCCAAAGTTTTAAGACCGTTTTCCTTAGCCGCCCTGACAGCCGCAAGGGTATCAGCCGTTTCACCGCTTTGGCTTATGGCGATAACCAGCTCTCCGTTAAGAACGGGGTTGCGGTAGCGGAATTCGGAAGCAAGCTCTACCCTGACGGGAACGCGCGCCAAATCTTCCGTGACGTACTGCATAACCATGCCGACGTGGTAAGCCGAGCCGCATCCGACTATCGTTATTCCGTTTATTCTTTTGAAATCTCCGTCCGACAACCCTACTTCCGAGAAGTCGAGCTCGCCGCCCCGGTAAAGATAATTTAAAGTATCTTTAACGACTTTGGGCTGTTCGTGGATTTCTTTGAGCATAAAATGCTCAAACCCGCCTTTTTCAGCCGCCTCGGCGTCCCAAGTGATTTCTACTATTTCTTTTTGCACCTCTTCTCTGTCGAGGTTGTAAAAGGTTACGCCCCCTCTTTCAAGCCGTGCAATTTGAAGATTGTCAACGTAGTAAACGCTTTTTGTATATTTTAAAATCGCGGGTACGTCCGAAGCGATAAACGCGTCTCCGCCGGCGACGCCCACTATCATAGGGCTGTCCTTGCGAATGGCAAAAATCGTATCGGGATAGTCTTTATTCATAACCGCCAAAGCGTAAGAGCCTCTTACGCGAAGCGCGAACTCGGATATTGCACGAAGCGGGTCGCCGTATTTTTTGTAATAATAGTCAACGAGCTTGGTAGCGACTTCAGTATCCGTCTGGGAATAGAATTTATAGCCCCTTCTGATTAGCTTTTCTTTAAGCTCGGTATAATTTTCAATTATACCGTTGTGAACGGCAGCGATGGTTTTTTCATCGTTGCAATGAGGATGAGCGTTATTTTCGCTCGGCTCGCCGTGGGTTGCCCAACGCGTGTGCCCAATGCCGCAAGTGCCTTTCATAGCCTTGCCGCCGTCGGTCAGTTCAACCAAAACTTTTAATCTGCCCTTTGCTTTTGCTATGTCTATATCGCCTGCGGGATTCATAAGAGCGATACCCGCAGAGTCGTAGCCCCTGTATTCCAGCTTTTTAAGCCCGTCCAAAAGAATGGGCGCAGCCTGTTTTTTACCTATATATCCGACAATGCCGCACATTTGACTTTCCTCAATCCTGACAGTAACCCTTTGCGCGAAGCACCGAAACTACTTCTTCAGCGTATGATTTGCAGTCTTCTTTGCTTTCCGCCTCTACCATTACCCTGATGAGGGGTTCGGTACCGGAAGGTCTAACGAGAATCCTGCCGCCGGTTTTCAGCTTTTTTTCCACCTTTTTGACTGCCGAAACTACGTCTTTATCGTTTTGAGCCTTTTCCTTATCCGAAACCCGGACGTTTACAAGCTCTTGCGGGTAAACTTTGACGGGCTCGGCAAGTTTGGATAACGGCAGTTTTTTTGCCATTATAACTTCCATAATTTTCAAACTTGTGAGAATTCCGTCGCCCGTGGTTGCGTATTTTGAAAAGATAATATGTCCCGACTGCTCGCCGCCGAGTTTATTGCCGTGGGAAGACATATACTCGTAAACGTACTTATCGCCGACTGCCGTTTTTACGTATTTTATGCCGACTGCGTCCAACGCTTTGAAAAGCCCGAAGTTGGACATAACCGTTGTAACAATAGTGTTACTGACAAGTTTACCGCGCTCCTTCATATACAGTCCGTAGATATACAGAATGTGGTCGCCGGTAACTACGTTGCCGTTTTCGTCAACGCAAAGGCACCTGTCAGCATCGCCGTCGTAGGCAAAGCCGACGTCAAGTTTCTTCTCTTTTACGAGCTTTTGCAAGCCCTCGATATGGGTTGAACCTGCGTTTTCGTTTATGTTGAAACCGTCGGGTTCGGCGTTAATTACGTAAACGGTTGCGCCGAGTGCTTCAAAAACGGATTTTGCGATATTCCACGCACAGCCGTTTGCACAGTCAAGCCCGACCTTCATTCCGCGGAAGGAATACATTCCGAGGGATATGAGATAGCCGATATAGCGGTTTCTGCCCGAAGCGTAGTCAACCGTTTTGCCGATATTTTCTTTTGTTGCGTAGGGAAGCTCGGTCCACTTTTCACCGAAAACTTCAAGATTGCCGTCAAGAAAATCTTCGATAAGCGAAATAGTGGCGTCGTCCATTTTTTCGCCGTGGGAATTCAAAAGTTTGATACCGTTGTCATAATAAGGGTTGTGGCTTGCGGAAATCATTATGCCGCAATCGAACTCGTCCACCCTTGCGATGTAGGCAACCGAAGGCGTTGTTGAAACGTGAAGCATATAAGCGTCCGCACCCGAAGCGGTAAGCCCCGCGATTAGGGTGTACTCGAACATATAACTTGACCTTCTTGTATCTTTGCCTATTACTATCCTGGGAACGGAACTTACGCCGTTTCTTCTTTTTAGTTCCCCGTAATACCAGCCGAGAAACCTTCCTACTTTATATGCATGGTCGGCGGTCAGCGTAACGTTTGCTTCGCCGCGGAAACCGTCCGTACCGAAATATTTGCCCATAGCACTCCTTGACTATTCTTCCGTATTCTCTCTGAATTTTGATTAATGCTTTTTAACTATCTTGCCGCCCGTCTTTAAAATGCTGTTTTCGGGAATTACTCCGCGAACGCAGGACAGGGGATAGATTGTAACGTTTCTGCCAGTTACGGTGCCCGGATTTAAAACGCTGTTGCAGCCCACTTCCGTGTAGTCGCCCAAAAGAGCGCCCAACTTCTTCAAGCCCGTATGTATTTCCTCTTCGCCCTTTATAGTTACAGGGGTTTTATCCGACTTGACGTTGGAAGTTATAGAGCCTGCACCCATATGGGATTTGTAGCCCAAAATACTGTCGCCGACATAGTTGTAATGCGGGACTTGCACCCCGTCGAATAAAATAACGTTTTTAAGCTCGGTTGAGTTGCCAACCACACACCCGCAACCTATAAGCGCAATGCCGCGGATAAAGGCGCAATGCCTTACTTCGGAATTTTCACCGACGATACAGGGCGCGCCCAAATACGCCGTGGGCGCAATTTTTGCGCTTTTATGAACCCAGACGCCGTCGGAAACTTCTTCATACACGGTTTTATCAAGACTTTTGCCTAAACGGACAATAAAATCTTTAAGTCCGCTTAACGCTTCCCACGGATGGTCGAACGTTTTCAAATACTCTGCCGCTTGCGTGTGATTGAGGTCAAACAAATCGCTTACTTTCAACTTTTTCTCCATAGGCCATTATAAATAGTTTATTAAACTATTATAATAGGCTGATAATTATTTTAACTCTTATGGCAAATAAAGTCAACAAATGCGGCAATCTTTTTCGTCCTCCTGTTTTATTTTTTGCGTTAAAGTGTTATAAAGTTGCCGCTTATGGTCCTATTATAGCAACGGCGGGCGCCATCGCCGCCCCCATATTG
>JAIDQV010000047.1 GCA_029062045.1 Clostridia bacterium | reverse complement strand
GCGCGCCGCAGTTGCGGCGCGCCTTGTTTTTTTTCTTTTTATGTTTTACAACCGAGGTGTGATGCTCTTCACCCGCAAGAAGTTTTAAAATGTTTTTGCGGTGGGCAAACCAAGTTAAAAAGTTTATTACGAGCAAAATAAGAAGCAACACCACAACCCACGGGCTTGTAATTTCGTTTTCGTATCTTACGATAAACATCGCGGCTTGCCATATTGTAAGTCCCGATACGCCGATAAGTGAAGCCATACTGCCCCACTCGGTTATTGCGATATACAAGAAAAGACAAACGAAGAATGCAAGGACTATGAATACAAACCACCATCTTTCGCACGGCAGTGCAAACAGAAACAGTCCGAGAGTTGAGGCAATTCCTTTGCCACCTTTAAACTTCATTGTAACGGGGAAGATATGTCCGATAATTACGAACACCCCGCAAAAATATCTGATGAAATCCGATACGAAAATATCCGTGCCGGCAAAGATGTAGTCTTTAAAAATCAACCAGCCGATAAGCGCTGGAAGCCCGCCCTTTATTGCGTCGCAAGTGAAGTTAATAACGCCGACTTTAAGTCCGAAAGTGCGAGTCATATTCATGGAACCGGGGTTACCGCTGCCAATTTCACGAATGTCCTTCTTTTTGATGTGAGAGATTAAAACGGCAAAGTTGAAACAACCGATAAAATAGCAAACTACCGCACAGATAACTAGCCAATACCAACATTCGGCAAAAGCTATTTCCGTCATATCGTTTTAACCTCCTTTTTAAGTTTGAGTGATTGGTGAGCTTAATCCTCGCCGTTTTCGCGGGGAATTATCTTAATGGGCGTACCCGAAAAATCGAAGTTCTTCCTTAAAACGTTTTCCAAAAATCTTTCGTAGGAAAAATGCAAAAGCTCGGTTGAATTTACCTTTATTACAAAGGTGGGCGGTGCAACGGCAACTTGCGAAGAGAAATAAACTTTAAGCCTTCTGCCGTTGTAGCTGGGCGGCTCGTTTGCGCGCACGGTATCGGATATTAAATCGTTCAAAATACCCGTTGATACTCGGAAGCGGGAATGTGCGTAAACCTCATCAATAAGCGCAAAAAGTTTTTCGGCGCGCTGACCCGTCTTTGCCGAAATATACACCGACTTGAAATAGTCCATAAACTTTAAATCTTCTTTTAATTTTGCGTCGAATTTGTTTATGGTGTTGGTGTCCTTTTCGATTAAATCCCACTTGTTCATTACTATAACCGAGGGTTTGCCCTCTTCGTGAACGAAGCCGATAATTTTTGTGTCCTGCTCGGTTAAACCTTCCGAGCTGTCAACGACAAGAAGACACACGTCGGCGCGGCGCACAGCGTCGTATGCGCGGAGCTGGGAATAATACTCTATTTCGTCCTCTACCCTGCTTTTTTTGCGTATGCCCGCCGTATCTATTACGGTGTAATTTTTTCCGTTATAAGTAAGTTTGGTATCGATAGCATCACGGGTTGTACCGGCAATATCCGTTACGATAGTCCGCTCGAAACCCAGAAGTCTGTTTACGAGGCTGGATTTCCCCGCATTGGGTTTACCTACGACTGCAATTTTAATACTGTCATCCTCTTCAGTAACACCCTTTTCAAACCAACTTACAGCCTCATCCAACACGTCGCCTATGCCCGTGCCGTGTTCTGCGGAAACCGGGTAAGGCTCTCCAAGTCCGATAGAATAGAACTCGAAAATTTTATCTTCGGAATAATCGTCGATTTTGTTTACAACTAAAATTACAGGCTTTTTACTGCGGCGAAGCATATCCGCAACGTCGTAATCGGAAGTTGTTAAGCCCTCTCTTCCGTCAACGAAAAACAAAATGACGTGCGCGGTTTCTATTGCGACTTCCGCCTGTTTTTTAATTTCACGCCACATGGTGTCTTCCGACCGCATTTCTATGCCGCCGGTATCCACTATTGAAAAGGCTTTGCCCCGCCACTCGCCGTCAGCGTAAAGTCTGTCGCGAGTAACACCGGGCTTGTCCTCGGTTATTGAAATTTTTCTGCCGACAACCCTGTTGAAAAAAGTACTTTTGCCAACGTTAGGTCTACCGACGATTGCAATAAGAGGTTTACTCATAACAAAAACATTTTAAACTAACAAAAATAATTTGTAAAGAAAAACCCCGCTTAAAGCGGGGAAAATTCTTTTATAACTTAGAATGCAAGGTTGATGCCGACAAGTCCGAGTACAAGGAAGATTACCGCTACCCAGAAGAAAGCCCTTACAACTGCGCTTTTTGAACGCATAAAGTGATAAGCGGGGATAATAACTGCAACTATAAGTGAAACTTGTGCAATCGTGTTGCAAATGCCTGTAACCCTACCTGCCCAACCGATATGAACGTCAATCTTAGCCAAAAGCCCGAAGACAAACGCAAGCATAGCCGCAACAGCCGCGATTACCATAGCGACGTATGCGCAAAATTTAACAACATCCCACACGGAAGTAGTTCTTGTCGTTGTGGTTTTTTTGGTTTTCTTTGCCATAGATAAATACTCCTTAAAAATTATTTTGTTTACAGTATAACAATTTCTATCATTGTTTGCAAGCCTATGAAAATAAATTTAACTAAATTTCTTGCAGTTTATTTAAAACATCAGTGAAATAATCGGGCAATGGCGCTTCAAAAGACATTTCTTCACCCGTTTTTGGATGTACAAGCCGTAAGCGCCACGCGTGAAGAAGCTGACCGTTTAAGTTAAACTTCTGCTTTTTTATTCCGTATACAGGGTCGCCGACGACTGGATGCGCAAGGTGTTTTGCGTGAACGCGTATCTGATGGGTTCTGCCCGTCCGCAAATCGAATCGGCAAAGCGTGAACCCTTCTTTAAATCTTTTTATAACGGTAAAATCGGTTATGGCAAGTTTACCCTTTTCGGGCGGGACGACAGCCATTTTCACTCTGTCGACAGGGTCGCGCCCTATATAGGTTGTAACCGTTCCGCTGTCCTCTTTAAGTATTCCTTCCAAAAGCGCGAGGTAAGTTCTTTTGCAAGTTTTTTCTTCAATCTGTTTTGAAAGACTTAAATGCGCCGCATCGTTCTTGGCAACCACAAGTAGCCCCGAGGTGTCTTTGTCTATTCTGTGAACGATGCCGGGGCGGATAACTCCGTTTATCCCGCTTAGACTGTCAAGTTTGTAAAGTAAAGCATTGACCAGCGTTCCCTCGTAATTGCCGTTACCCATATGCACCGTCATGCCCTGGGGTTTGTTGACAACTGCTATATCGGCGTCCTCGTAGACAATTTCGACGGGAATGTCTTCGGGCTTGGCAGAGTATTCCACCGCGTCAGGCAAAGTTACCTCAACGGCGTCGCCCTCGGATATGGGCGAAGAAGGCTTTGCCTGTTTGCCGTTAATTAAAACGCCGCCCTCGAACAGCTTTTTCACAGCCGAGCGGGTGTAGCCCTCTAAATTCTCACTTAAAAATATATCGGCGCGGGTAAAGTCTTCCCGCGCTGTCAATTTTTCGGTTTTCATTTATCTTCTTCCGTTTTATCTTCTTTGATTTCGTCTTCCACAGATACGCTATCGGTAGAAGCGGCTTCAGCTTTCTTCCTTTCTTCCTCTTCCTTTCTTGCGGCTTGGAATGCTTTCGCTTTTTTAGTGAGCGGGAATACTGCAATTTCGTTTATAAACAACATATCGACGGCGGCAAGAATTGCGCCTATCACAATAAAGAAATCGGCAAAGTTACAGTAAGTCATTCCACCGAACATCCACAACCCGAACCAGTCGCGCACATAGCCCAAAGCTATTCTGTCGACTATGTTGCCTATTGCACCTGCTATAACGAGAGAAATTGCTACTTTAAGCAAGACATAACGGTTGGGTAGAACGATAAACGAAAAAATCATTGCGGCGAGCAGGATAAAGGTTATTATCAAAACGGGTATCGAGCCTATCGGAATACCGAAAGCAATACCCCAGTTTTTATGACCGCTATCGATTTCTACAACATGGGGTATAATGACGGCATTCCACTTATATTCAACTTCAAAATGCTTGGTAAGTAAATCCGCTACAATAAGTACGGCTATAATCACCAACAATATTATGCTTAATATACCGAAATGCGGCTTTATCTTCTTTTTAGTCATAAAATAATGATATTATAAAATTGCCGCAAAGTCAAACAAGAATGTGTGAAAATGGTGTGGAATTATAAAGAAATACGCCGAAGCTAATCGGCGTATCGTTCATTTTGAAAATTTATTTTGCAAATCCAAGACTTATCAGTATTGCTTTATCCACCTTCGACATAGTCTGCTCGTTAAGCTCGCCTATTCTTTCCTTTAAACGGCGCTTATCTAAAGTTCTTATTTGTTCAAGAAGAATTACCGAATCTCTTACAAGCCCGTAAGCTGATGAGGGCAACTCTATATGGGTGGGAAGTTTTGCCTTGTTTATTTTGCTTGTTACCGCCGCGGCTATCACCGTGGGGGAGTATTTATTGCCCACGTCGTTCTGAACCACGAGAACGGGTCTTATTCCTCCCTGCTCACTGCCAACCACGGGGGACAAATCTGCATAATACAGTTCTCCGCGCTTAATTGTCATAAATAACCTCTCTTTCGGCAGGGTATATTTTATTATATGTACTGCCTTACCATTATTGTTGACGGAAAGGCACGTAATTATACGTATCAATAGACGTGAAATACGTACATATTCAAGAAAATGAAAACGTAATAGACGGCTAAGAAGACAAGCATAACTATGCCGACAATTCTGCCGATACTCTTTGTTTTGCCCCAGCACGAAGCAAAAATCAAAACAGCCGCAAACAGCGAGACCAAACCGCAAACAAGCCCCTCGGTTGAGAAGGGCAAACCGTCCGCCCCTTTGCAAAGCGCGCCTACGCCGCCTATTAAAAGAATGTTTGCAATGTTGCTACCTATTATGTTGCCCGTTGCAATGCCCACATCGCCTTTCTTTGCGGCAAAAACCGAGGTTACAAGTTCGGGCAAGGAAGTGCCGAAGGCCACTACCGTAAGTGCAACTATTTCGGTAGGGATGCCGATAAGATTGACGGATACCGTTCTTGCGGCGTTTACAACAAGCGTTGCCCCGCCCACAACCATTATCAAGCCCACGACGGTAATTACAATTAAAAACCAGATCTTATCTTTAAGTTCATCGTACTTTGCTTTAACATTACCCCACCAGGATAACGGCGTGGCGTCCGCTACGGCATTCTCTCCGTCAAAAGGTATAGAAACGGCTGTTGCCTCTTCCAAAAGAACCTTTGACTGCTTTTTTGCAAGCACGATATTATAAGCCATAAATGCGGCGTATAGAAAGACGAGAATTAAACCTTCCCACCAAGTAAAAGAATTGCCGAATGCACCGAAAAGAACGAACAGCGCACTTACAAAAATCAAAAACGGCAAATCGATAAAACGCGTAGTTTTCTCTACGGGAAGTTTGCAAATAATCGCAGAAATGCCCAGAATAAGAAAGATATTCATGACATTGCTACCGAGAATGTTGCCGACAATAAGCTCACCCGTGCTACCAAGCGCGTCAACGATGGTTACGGCAAGCTCAGGTGCGGAAGTGCCAAGCGCTACTACCGTTGCACCTATTATGAAGGTTGAAACCTTTAGCTTCTTTGCAATGCCCGACGCTCCGTCAACGAAGAAATCTGCGCCTTTGACCAGCAACACGAAACCGATTAAAAGCAAAAGAATATTTACTATCCAAGTTGCCGCCGTACTTTCCAGAACAAGATCGTAATTCATTTTCTATACCTCTATAATATATTTATCATGTCGGAGAAAAAATATAAGACCCCCGACTTAAATTTCTTTAAGTCGAAAGTCTTGTTCCTTAAAAGTTAAGGGGCGACGTCACGATTTTTAAAAATCGGGGTTTGTTGGCGTAGACCTTGTAACTACTCCCTTTCAACGGATTTCAATTTAGTAGATTAATTTTTTCGTATCAAGCGTTTTACCGCATTGTGTATATTTTTTATTATATCGTATGCGGTTGCGCAAAAATCTGTTTTCTCTGCCGAAGAAATTTCTGCGGACAAGCCCAGCGTGTAGCAAGCACAAACCGACGCTTCAAAAGGATTTAAGCCGCGGGCAAGCGTACCGCTTAAAAAGCCTGAGAGTATATCCCCGCTGCCACCCTTTGAAAGCGCGGTGCTACCGCGCACGTTTATAACCGTATTTTTGCCGTCAGTTATGACGGTTGAAGCCGACTTCAAAACTAGGGTTACACCGTATTCCCGCGCAAACGATTCGGCGCATGACACGGGGTCGCTTGAAATTTCTTCAACTGTTTTACCGGTAATGCGGGAAAATTCCTTTAAGTGAGGGGTCAAAACCACCGCACACTTTTTATCTTTTAAAATTTCCGCACCGCATTTTGAGAGAGCGTTCAACCCGTCCGCATCAATTAGAAGGGTGCCCTCGTATTCTTTTAAAATATTTTTTATTATACCGTAAAGCTCAAGTGTTGCGCCGCAACCCATACCAACTGCAATTGCGTTTGCGGCCAAGTCGACTTCATCCGAATAAATTGCTTGCGGGTATTTGAAAGCAAGTGCAAATTTTACTTCTTCCGCGGTTGTAAGTTTAACAATGCCGCAACCCGACATCAACGCGGACTGCAAGCTGAGTGCCGCGGCACCGATATACTTCTTTGAACCTGCAATCAAGTTTACCGTGCCGAAAGTACCTTTATGGGAATTACGCTTGCGTTCAGCAAAAAATTTTTCAACGTCTTCGTCCGAATAAATTTGAGTATAGCATTGCGCTTCTTGCGGAACGCAAATGCCAATATCTTTTTTTACGACTTCACCGCAAAAGTCAAGACCGTCGTTTAAAAAATGACCTAGCTTATACTCTGCAATAGCAACGGTTTTATTTGCATTAACGGCAATACCCATGACTTTTCCGTTATCACCCGAAAGCCCGCTTGGAATATCTGCGGAAATTACAAACGCACCGAAAGAATTTATTTCTTCGATAAGCGTATAAATTTCACCTGCAATATTTCTGTCCAAGCCCGTGCCGAAAATGCAGTCAATTATGATTGCCCCCCATATATGCCGCAAATAACGTCCTTTATAGGCAAGTTTTTCTCTTTGACAATCGGCTGAAAGTTTACCTTCCAAAGCGTAAACGGCAACGTTAAAACCGCGACTTCTTAATTCCTCGGCGCACACAAAACCGTCACCGCCGTTGTTGCCGGTACCGCAAATAACCAAAATTTCATCGGTTTTTAATGTTTTTGCGGTATTTTCAGCCTCGGCAGCTATTGCAACGCCCGCTCTGTGCATAAGTTCAGCGGAAGAAACATCGTTTTTTTCTATCGTATAGGCATCGGATAAACGCATTTGCGCGTTTGATAAAACTATTTCCATTACAGTCTTAAAGATACCTCCGCAGCGCTTATTTCAAGCATATTCCCGCCCAAATCGACTAAAAGTCTACCGTTTTCGGCTATATCCACCGCCTTAACGACACGCTCTTCCTCTTCCGTTTTTATTGTTACGAGCTGACCGAACCAGTTTACATACCGTTTGTAATCTTCAATAGAAAAAGTACGATTAATTTTTTCTAGAAACTCTTTCTTAACATCTTGCAAATTCAAATTTTTATCCAAAACTTCTTTCATTGATGTTGCAATTTGCTTGATTTCGGAAGAAATTCGATTATTTACGTTGATACCAATTCCGACGATTGACCTGACAATTTTACCGTTTGAGAAAGTGTTTTCAATCAGCGTGCCGCAAATTTTTTTACCGTCTACCAGCACATCGTTTGCCCAACGGATTATAGGTGAAATACCGAAATGTTCCAAAGTTTTACACACCGCAACGCAAGCATTCACCATAATTCTAAATGCGTTTTCGGCAGAAAAATTTTCATAATGCTTCATAACCGAAACGTAAAGTCCGCCGTCAAAAGAGATAAAACTTCTACCCTTGGTGCCCTTCCCCATCGTCTGGCGCTTGGCGAAAACGCATAAATCTTCGCCGTTATCGTTGGCTTTACAGTACTCGTTTGTTGAGCCGATTTCGTCAAGTTCAATAATCTTCATCGTCGCCCCCTATTTTTGCAAGCGCCGATTTCGCCGTATCGTAGCCGAAGCCTTTCGATAATAAGTACTTAAATCCTTTGTAAAGATTTTCCTTTGAAAAATCTTTGCCTCGCATATATTTTTCTAAAATTTTCAAGGCTTCGCCGTCATCCTCTTCCACTTCTTCAAGAACTTCTTCAATAGCTTTCCTGTCGGCGCCGCGCTTGATTAGGTCAGCTTCCAACGCACGTTTACCCTTGCCCGAAACGCTTTGCACATAGGCACGACAATAAGCGTAATCGTCAACGAATTTGTAGTATTCAAGACGCTCCAAAACGTATAACTGAACGGCTTCGGTGTAGCCTTTTTTTGCAAGAAAATCCGTCATCTGTTTTCTCGTTTTCATAGTTGCCGAAAGGTGCGTCATTGCCTTGTCAAGGGCCTGACTTTTTTCTGTTTCAAGCTGAATTTCGTCAAGCGTCGACTTTTCGATTTGCATACCCGCTTTAAGTCGGTATTTTATAGCAACTTCAAGTTTTATTCCGCAATAAAAACGCCCGTCAACGTACACGCTACAACGCTTTGCGTCATTTTTTTGTGGTTCGATAGAGGTAATTTCTGCCATACGACTATTCTACCACCGAGGGGTGATTTTGTCAATTCCCGCAGTTGACACACGGCGCGGGCGGCGGTATAATTTTATTATGTACTATCTTCAAAACCGATGGAAATACAACGGAAAATGTATTGTTTATTACGGAATACGAGCAGGCAAAAATCTGAACAAAAACGTTATTAAACTGACAGCAAAGCAGAAAAAAATTATCTGCACTTTACCCAGAGAATTGTCGGGAAAAGAAACTTCCGAACTGAATAACGTTATTACTTCAGGCGCGGTTTTACCATGCGTACCGAAGAAAACACCACTGTCCCTTGCCGAAGCGCAGTTCTGTACAAGATGCTGTGCCAACGATTTTATAATTCCAGGGCTTGAATTTACCGAAGACGGACTTTGTGCTATGTGCGCAAGCGAGCATATTACCAAGGACTTCAAAAGCGTTGTGCCTATCGTCGATAAGATACCGTGTTCGAAAAAATCGCGATTTGACATAGCGGTGTTCTACACGGGCGGCAAAGATTCCACTTACCTTTTGTATTATCTTGCGAAAGTGCTGAAACTTCGCGTTCTTGCACTGACTTGGGTTATACCTTACGCTTCAGAAAGCGCGTTAAAAAGCATAGAAAACGCACGTAAAAAGTTTGAAAACGTGGAATTTTTAACCCGTTCTGTCAGCAATGAAGATTTAAGAAAGATATACGCTAAGCTGTACGACTTGAACGAAAACACCTGCGCATGCCCCTCGCTTGCATACGTGCTGTTTTACCCGACTTTGGTAGCGGAAAAAGTGCCTTACTTTATTGCGGGAAACGAACCGGCACAGATGACGGGACTTTTTTACAACAATATGGCGCCGAAAATAGCATATAAATTTCCTGACAGCAAATTTCTTAATTTTGCAGTTAATTTGGGAAGAATTCTGACCTTCCATCCGCCCCTGAGGCGAGGGCAGTTCCATACGCTGACGACGGTAAAGCAACTTGCGTTCGGAACGAAGAAGATTATAAAACTTTTCGGATATAAAAACGAACTTGTTGAGAACGTTACAACTGCAATTCATGAAGTGCCCGAAATGCTAAAACCGCTTAAAAGGAGCGTAAGAAAATCTTCATGGACAGGAAACATCCCTGCCTTCGTCCAGGTCGACTTTGATGCGATAAGCGGCGGCAAATACGATTGGATCAATATCAAGAAACTGATAATTGACGAATGCGGATGGGTTCCGCCTGAAGATACGGGCAAGGGCTTGCACACAAGTTGCAAAATTGAAAAATGCAAGGAATTTTCACAATTTTCAAGGTTTTACAATATGAGAAGCACCATGATACCGTTCAGCGCGATAGAAATTTCTTTGGCGAGCCGTGATAAAAATATTACACGCGAACAGGCAATTTACGAGATTGAGAACACTCTTGGCTTTTCTCTTAAAGAAGTGCCTGAATGCGAAATTATGAAGGGATTTTTAAAGAAATGAACGCCGTAATTCATTTTTCCTGTTCAGGACAGAGCAAAGCCGTTGCCGAAGACTTGGCAAAAAGACTTGATTATGACTTATACGAAACCCGCAGCGTTGAAGGGAAAATTTTTGAAAACGTTGCAATCGTGTTCCCCGTACACTGCCAAAGCTACCCCAAGCCTTTGAAGAGCTTTTTTAAAGCGCTCAACGCTAAGCACGTAACGCTTATAGCAACCTACGGAAGAGCGCACTGTGGCAATGCCATATATGAAGCGGCTAAACTTATTACAGGTGAAATTGTTGCGGCGGCGTACTTGCCCGCAAAGCACACTTATTGCGAGTCCGGCGAAACCGTATTCGTACCGGAAGAAATTGTTTGCAAAATGCGTGCGCCGTTACCCATAAAAATTCCAAAATTAAAAAAGACCCCTTTTGCGGGGTTTTTACCGGATTTGCGAAGCAGGCTTATTATTAAGATTAAAAAGAGCAAAAAATGCGTTAGTTGCGGCATATGTGGGGGGCAATGCCCTGTTGGCGCAATCAAAAACGGTAACATTTCCACTAAATGTATTAGGTGTTTGAAGTGTGTGTCAAGCTGTCCGCAAGGCGCGCTTACAGTCAAACAAGGCTCAATTTTAAGACGATATTTGAGAAAACCCAGATACGAAAAAACATTAATTTATACATGAGAAGCTCGGCTTTGATAGCCGAGCTTCTTATATTTTGAACGGGAAGAAATATTCCCTTAACTTTTCAGTTTTAACTTTGCCGTTCAGTCGGTTAATAAGCGCCGAAACAAATTCGTCCTCTTCCGCCTTTTTTACGGCAACCGTAAATACGACTTCGTTTAAATAGTCGGTATTGATTAAATCGGCGTTAGTCTCATTAAAGTAGCGCATAGCCGCATCAACGGACGGATAATCTACTGTAATTTTAAGTTCCGAACAAGTTTCGTAAAGAACTTTTTGCGCCGCATCAAGATTTTCCGCGGCACAGCCCGAATAAGCTCTAAGTAGCCCGCCCGCACCGAGTTTTATTCCGCCAAAATAGCGGGTAACAACCACAGCGACTTCCGCAAGACGCTTGGACTTAATAACTTCCAAAATGGGCATACCTGCCGTACCTTGCGGCTCGCCGTCGTCAGAGAAGCGAAGAAAATTGCTGAGTTTATCGCTTATATACGCATAGCAATTATGGGTAGCGTCGGAATATTTTTTGGAAATTTCCGCAATAAACTCGCGCGCTTCCTCCTCACTTTCAACGTGGCGTGAAGTTGTTATAAATTTAGATTTTTCTATAATTTTTTCCGTCTGCGTTTCGCCCGCAACGGACAAGTATTTTTCAAGCATAATAACGTTATTTAGGGCATATATGGGGGTCTACGCTATTTTAAAATGATTTTTACGTGAACTTTTTTGCCCTTATGAAGCACATCTCCGCTTTTAACCGGCGCGTTTATATCGGTTACTTTATCGTCGTTTAACGATACGCCGCCCTGCTGGATAAGCCTGCGCGCTTCACCGTTGCTTGCGCAAATTCCTGCGGCTACAAGAACGGGTATTATAGTGGGCGCTTCAACGTTTATTGTCTTTTCGGGAAGCTCACCACCGCCGCCGAACGCTGCTTTTGCCATTGACTGAGCCTTGGCCGCTTTTTCTTCGCCGTGGACGAGTTTTGTAAGTTCGAAAGCCAAAACCTCTTTTGCGACATTAATGCGCTCGTCGTTATACTTAACAAGTTCGGCAATTTTATCTAGCGGCAAAAAGGTAAGAAGTTTTAGGCAATTTTCAACGTCGTCGTCAGCCACGTTGCGCCAATACTGATAAAACTCGTACGGGCTTGTCTTGTTCTCGTCAAGCCAAACTGCGCCCTTTTCGGTTTTGCCCATCTTCTTCCCTTCACTGGTTGTCAAAAGAGTGAAAGTCATTGCGTATGCGGGCTTCTTCTCTTTCACGCGGATAAGGTTGGCCCCAGCAAGAATGTTCGACCACTGGTCGTCGCCACCCAGTTCCAAAACGCAACCGTATTCCTTGAAAAGGTGTAAAAAGTCGTAGCCCTGCATAGGCATATAATTGAATTCAAGGAAGGACAGTCCACGTTCCAAACGGGTTTCAAAGCACTTAGCACGAAGCATTTCGTTTACTGAAAAATGTACGCCCACATCGCGGATAAAATCCATATAGTTCAATTTCAAAAGCCAATCGGCGTTATTGACTATAATAGCCGCGTTATCACCTTCAAACTTTATAAACTTGGACATTTGTTTTTTGAAGCACTCTACGTGGTAGTCGATAGTTTCGCGCGTCATCATTTTGCGCATATCGGTTTTGCCCGTGGGGTCGCCTACCATTGCAGTGCCGCCGCCGATTAAAATTATAGGGCGGTGTCCAGCATCCTGCATATGCTTCATTGCAATAAGCTGCATAAAGTGTCCTACGTGCAAGCTGTCGGCCGTAGGGTCGAATCCGGTGTAGAACCTTACGCTTTCGCTTCCCAAGAGCTTATACAAATCTTCCTCGTAAACGGTTTGTTTTACAAAGCCCCTTGCACGAAGGGTATCCATAACGTTGGTCATAAAATAACTCCTTTTGCGTTATTTTACCACCGATTAAGGATTTTTGCAATTATTTACGAGGGATTAATAAAAATCGTCCTTGGTTAGGTGTTCGCGCGCTTTTTCTATGGCGCGTTTTTCGATTCTTGATATGTATGAACGGGAAATTCCGAGCTTTTGCGCCACCTCGCGCTGTGGAAGCGCCGCACCGTCTTCAAGCCCGTAGCGCATAGAAAGAATGGTAAATTCACGTTCTGACAAAAACTTTTTCAAAATGGCAACGAACTTTTCACGCTGAATATTTTTTTCGACTTGGGCAAAAACGCTGTCTTCTTTTTCGGATAGCAAGTCGATTAAAGTAAGCTCGTTTCCGTCTTTATCCGTACCGACGGGGTCAGTCAAGGAAACGTTGTTCTTGTGCTTTTTGCCCGAACGCAAAAGCATTAGAATTTCGTTTTCTATACACCGTGCGGTGTAGGTTGCAAGCTGAGTGCCTTTGCCTTCCTGATAGGTGTTTATAGCTTTAATTAGCCCTATTGACCCAACGGACAGCAAATCGTCGGTTTCTGCCGCGCCAACGTATTTTTTTACGACGTGTGCGACAAGGCGCATATTGTGTCGGATTAAAATTTCCTTTGCCTCACTATCACCCTGACGAACAAGTGCAAGATACTTTTTTTCATCTTCCGCGGAAAGAGGTTTGGGGAAAGTGCCCTTATCCTGTACCATTCCCGTGAAGAAGAAAATTTTATCGAACAACAAACTTAGCAAATCGAAGAACATACGCTTTACCTCTTAATCTCGGTTTTATAACATATGATTTCGACAGTTTGTACTATGTTTTACTGTTTGTCCTTATTTTTATTAATTTTCCGTCAAAGAAAAAGCCGACGCAGTTTTCTGCGGCGGCTTTAATTAATTTAGATTAATCTAATTCGAACGCGCCCGTGTAAAGCTGATAATACTTGCCTTTTTGGGCAATTAACTGCTCGTGATTGCCGCGCTCGATAATTTCGCCCTGTTCCAAAACCATTATCGCATGGCTGTTGCGGACTGTGGAAAGCCTGTGCGCGATTACGAAAACCGTTCTGCCTTCCATAAGTTTATCCATACCCTGCTCGATAAGTTTTTCTGTTCTAGTATCGATAGAAGAAGTTGCTTCATCCAAAATCAATACGGGGCACTCCGAAACCATAGCGCGGGCTATTGCCAAAAGCTGACGTTGACCTTGGGAAAGGTTGGCTCCGTCGCCCGTAATCATAGTGTCGTACTTTTCGGGCAAGTGCTTTATAAACGAATGAGCGTTTGCAAGGCGTGCGGCGTCGATGCACTCTTCGTCGGTGGCGTCAAGTCTGCCGTAGCGGATATTTTCCATAACGGTGCCTGTAAATAGGTGCGTATCTTGCAATACCACGCCCAAACTCTTTCTTAAATCGTCTTTATTTATTGACTTGATATCAAGTCCGTCATAGGTTATCGAGCCCGATTGAATGTCGTAGAAACGGTTTATGAGATTGGTTATCGTGGTCTTGCCTGCACCGGTAGAACCGACAAAAGCTATCTTCTGACCAGGCTTTGCGTAAAGGCTGATATTCTTTAAAATTACCTTTTCTTCCGTATAGCCGAAAACTACGTTTTCGAACTTAATATCGCCTTTAAGCGGGATATACTTGAAAGTGCCGTCGGGGTTGGGCTTTTTCCACGCCCACTTGCCTTCTTCCATTTCGCCGTAAGTTATAGTTACGTCGCCGCCCTTGTCTTCGGGCTCGGTATCTACCATTTCGAAAATTCTTTCCGCACCGGCAAGCGCCATTACGATTGCTGAAAGCTGTTGGGATACTTGCATAACGGGCATATTGAACTGGCGTGAAAACATTAAGAATGAAACGAGCATACCCGCAACGACGGCAACTCTGTTTGCATCGTCTGCATTCATTACCGAGCAATATATCGAAAGAAGCCCCGTTTCGCCCACGCAATACATCATAATTACGCCGACAACCGCGACCAAAACGTATGAAAGATAGCCGAGGTTGTTGTTGATAGGTCCTAAAATGAACGCATAGGAGTTTGCCACTCTGCCGGCATCGTTGATTTCGTCGTTGAGTTTTTTGAAGTCCTTACGGGCTTTGT
>JAIDQV010000046.1 GCA_029062045.1 Clostridia bacterium | reverse complement strand
ATAAAGAAACTAGACGAGTACATGATAAGGACCTTCCATATCACGTTCGGTAACCGTATTATGAAGCAGATACGCTGTTACGTGCCCGTGCTTGTAGCGTGCGGGGGAACCGAGCTTGAAGCGTTGGACGATATACTTGCAAGGAAGGTATTCCGCAAGCTAGAAAGCAAGAACCCCGTACACGTCAAACAGATGGCGGACGGAGTGTGCGCGTACTTAGACGAACTCTTCGGCGAAGACAAATTACCCCTTTGCAAAGAAACCATTCGACTAATAGAACAAAACGTATAAATAAAACGCATATAAACTTCGTTATGCTGTGTCCTGCTGTGGCAACCCTCAGTCATTTACGCCAAAGTAAACTCCTTCGGGTTTTCCTCGCAATCCTTGCCTAACTCGCTTCTATGCGTTTTTGACAGACCATACAACATAATCCTTTTGAGGAAAAAATTATGTCTAAATTCAGAAGTTTAATTTTAATAATCGGACTATTGCTTATCGCCGTGGCGGCTGCGCTTTTAACGGTGCTGGTTTTGTATGCAACGGACGTGTTGCGCACCGACCCCATAGAGCTTGTGCTTACTATCGAGGACAAACAGAAAGTCTACGACGGCACGCCGTTAACAGCCGAAGAATACCGCCTCACCGAAGGCGAGCTTTTAAAGGGTCACACCCTGCACGTTGAGTTCACCGGTTCGCAAACCAACGCGGGCGAAAGCGAAAGCGACCTTGTAGCAAAGGTTTTGGACGAAAAGGGCTTTGACGTAACTAAGGAATACGCCTTCAAAACCGAGAAGGGCAAACTCACCGTTGCCCCCGTAGAAATCAGCGTGGAAATTCAAGACAGCGAAGTTCCCTACAACGGCAAGCAAATCGATTTCAACGATTATTTGGTTACGGAAGGCACGCTTGTGCGCGGTCACAAATTAGTTGCCGTATCCGATACGGTATTGCTTGAAGCAAACAAACAGCTCACAAAGGACGATTTACACGTTCTCGTTTACGACCTTTTCGATAATCCCGTAACCGAAAACTACGTTTTAAACTTTGAAATGGAAGGCACTATAAAAGTCGTAAAGCGCCCCATAACGGTAAAACCCGTCGGCGCAACCAAAATTTACGACGGATTGACGCTTACCTGCGATAACTACGAAATAACTTCCGAACTTAAACTTGCGCCCAACCAAACGGCTTTTGCGGATTACTACGCCGACGGCCGCGACCCCGCCAAGTTAACCGACGCGGGAGAGGTGCGCATACATATAGACGGGCAAACCTTCCGCATTGTCGACGAAAACAACAAATCCGTAACCGAAAACTACGAAATAGAATACGATACCGACTTCCTCACAATCCAAAAGCGCGGGCTTATCCTAACCGCAAAGAGCGGAACCTGGGTTTACGACGGTAAAGAACATTCCTACGAAGACGAAAAGGGCGTGTACCTTGTAGAAGGTCTTGCGTCGGGCGAAGAAATTTCTTCTGTTACCTATTCGGGAAAGATACAGAACGTCGGCACGGAAAAAAACGAAATTAAGGAAGTAAAGTTTGCAAACAACAAAAAACTGAGCAACTATAATTGCGTGTATGTTTCGGGCACTTTGGAAGTTACGCCGATGAGCATAACCGTGTACAGCAAATATATTTATAAGGAATACGACGGCGCAAGCCTTGGCGACTACGTGGCAGAGCTCAACACAACCTTGTACGATACCGTACCCAAACTTCCCGCAGGGTTTAAACTTGACAGCGAAAACGACGTCGAAGATTTAGTCAACGCGGGTTCGGGCGTATATACTTTAAAAAATATTGCAGTTAAGAATTCTTCAAACAACGACGACTGCACGGATAACTTCGTAATTTCCGTAGTAAGCGGACAGTACACCATCGACAAAAAGGCAGTGCAGTTTAAACTTAAAGAAATTTCCAAAACCTACACCGCGGCGCCGCAGACCGTATCCGCCGAAGAAGCGTTTGAAAACGTTCAGCTTCCCGACGGATTAACCGTGGACGATTTTGACCTTGTCTGTGCCGAAGAAGGTTACAAGAATGTGGGAACGTATTCCTATTCCGCAAAGATAAAGGATGACGAAGAAGCTAAAAACTACGCGCTTACGGTATCCCCCGGCTCGCTGACAATTAAAAAATACAAAGTCAGTATCGAGCTTGCCGAATTAGGCTCTAAGCCCTACGACGGAACTATGGCTACGCTCGATGCGGGAAGTGTCTTCATGATAGAACCCGACGACACCGTTCTTCAAAAAGCCTTCGCAGAAATATCAACCTATTCCTACGAGGTAACGCCTACCGAAGACTATTTGGCTCAGCAGGTCAAAGTAACGGCTGTAACAATATCGGCTAACGGTGAAGATATAACGGGCAACCTCGATATCGATTATTCGGCAGCCAAAACCGAAGTGACTCTTGAAAAAAGGGAATTTACAGTGGTCGTTTTAGACGCCGTAACCAACAACGTTGCAATGCTCTATTACGAAATATCCAAGTACATCACCGCGCCCTCGCTTGTTGCGGGCGACAGGCTTGAAATACCCGAAGGCTCAGCCTATGCAATGAACGGCTACATCTACGTAGAGGTAACAAATTACCGTATATTCAACGCCGCAGGCTTTGACGTAACCGACCTTTACGATTACGTAGGCGATTCGCTTGTTTCGGGGCATTACGTAGTTACGACTTAAAACATTAAAAGTTTAAAGGCAAAGTTTTTTATGATATCTTACGATAGCTATAAAAACAGAATAGAGAAAGTCGCTAAAATAAAGAGATTTGTAGTAAAATTCAAATTTCTTATTATAGGCGTGCTCGCATTACTGCTCGCAGGTGTTTCGGGGCTTCTTGCAACGAAGGGTATGTTTACCGCTGCGATGACTTTGCCTGCGGAAATAACTTACGGCGAGCATTACGCACCCATACAGGAAGCGCAGGCCTTTTTAAGCTCGGTTTCTTACGAGTACACTTTAAAGAATAAAGAAGAGTGGAGCGAAGTTCAGCCTACTAAGGTGGGCACTTACCTTGCAAGGGCGGTAACCAACAAAACCGTCGGCAAGGGTTACAGCGACCCCGTAGAGTTTACGATAGTCAAAAAGCAGGCCGAACTTTCTATAATTTCAAATTCAATGACTTACGGCGACCAGCCCGTATGTTCGCTTGACGGTATCGAGCGTGAAAAATACGGTGACAGAATAGTCGGCGTAGGCAGTGTATACGATTTGCCCAAAGCGGGCGAAAGTATGGATATAGAGGTGACCGTCGGCAAAGTTCTTATCCTTGACGGGCAAGGCAACGATTCTTCCGACTGTTACGAATATTCCCCCGTTAAAAAGACGGTTACGCTAAACAAGCGGATAATTAACGTTCAGACGTTAAATATTACCCAAACCTACAGCGGAAAACCCGTAAACTTGACGGTTGAACTTTCCGAAGCGACAAAGCAAACTCTGGCTATCGGCGGTGACAGCATTTCCGACAAGACGGTTACCTTTACAAGGGGCGGCAACGCAGTTGCTTCACCCGAAGAGGCGGACTATTACAGCATAGATATAAGCGACGTTTCAATCTTGCACGAAGGCGAAGACGTTACTCACCTTTACGATATTAACTATATCGGCGCGCCCTTGACCATAAACCAAAAACCTATAACAATAACCACGGGCAGCTCTACAAAGGTTTACGACGGCACGCCCGTAAAGAACGAAACCTTCTCCTCCGACGGATTAATTTCAGGTCATAGGGTTGAAGCCGTAAATTCTTTTAAAGAGTTCACTGACGTCGGACAAAACAATAACTACAACATCTTTGCAATTTTAGACGGAAACGGCAAAGACGTTACAGATAACTATTTATTAACCCGTCAGTTCGGCACAATTACCGTAAACAAGCGCCCCGTAACTATCGAAACCGAGGCATATATCGGGGTCTATGACGGAAATGCGCACACGTCGCCTAATTTCACAACGTCGCAAAACGGCGTCAACAGCGGCTTGGTTTCGGGGCACAACGCGCAGGTTAGCGGCAATAAAACTTCGGTTAAAAACGTTGCGGACAGCAAAAAAGACGCAACCGCGTTCAAAATATTCCACGGAAGCGTCGACGTTACGACCAACTACGAAATCACCTATAACTACGGTGACCTAACCGTAACAAAACGCCCCGTAATCATCGAAACCGAGGGATATACCGGGGTCTATGACGGAAACGCGCACTTTTCACCCGAATTTACACCCGAGCAAAGCGGCGTTAACAGGGGCTTGGTTTCGGGGCACAATGCGCAAATCAGCGGCTATCAAACTTCGGTTACCAACGTTGCCGACAGCAAGAAGGACGCAACCAAATTTATAATCAAAGACGGAAGCGGCTGGTATTCCAACGACGTTACCGATAACTACCAAATCACCTACAACTACGGCGACCTAACCGTAACCAAACGCAATATCACCGTAAAGCTCAGCGATTACACGGCGGTTTACGGCAACAGCTACGCATATTCAACCCTTGCGGGCAACTACGATAATGCCGTTCTTTGCGACCTTGCAACGGACGAAAGATTAACCGTTACCAACCCTCAATATGAGTTCGGAAATGTAAGATACCCCGAAGTCCGCGCCAACGCATACGCCGTAACTTCGAGTACCGCCCAAATCAAAAAGGGCACAACCGACACAACCGCAAACTATAATATTGAGTTTAAGGGCGGTTCGGTCAAAATTTTGTTGCGCCCGTTAACTCTCACTTCCAACACAAAC
Source organism: Clostridia bacterium (assembly GCA_029062045.1). GTDB lineage: Bacteria > Bacillota > Clostridia > Christensenellales > Borkfalkiaceae > Coproplasma. The sequence goes on along the minus strand of JAIDQV010000046.1, from coordinate 19,927 downwards.
GCATGGACTTACGACGGCGCCGAGCATACCGAAAACGGCTATACCGTAACCGCAGGCAGTCTACCCGAAGGGCAAGCAATAGCCGTAACCCCCGTGGCAAAGGTTACAAATTACACCCCTACGGCGGTAGATAACCTTTTAACCTACGACATTCTCTACAACGGCGCAAGCGTAAAGCATAACTACGATTTGCAAACGGCAAACGGCACGTTGACGGTAAATAAAAGACCTATTTCGACAAACACCTCGTACGTAACCAAAGAGTACGACGGAACGCCTCTTGTCGGCGGCGGCATTGCAAAGACAAATCTTGTACAGCGGGTAAACGGAAGCTGGGTTGAAACGGATAAACCCGGTCTTATCGGCACCGACAGGTTCAACGTTGACGAAACAACTTATCCTTCTATTACAAACGTTTCGGCAAGCCCCGTTGATAACAGGTTTACCTTCACCGTTCCAAGCGATAACTACATAATCGAAAAATACAACTACGGCACGCTTACAATAACCAAGCGCGCAATTACGCTCACGTCCAACGGACATACCTGGACCTATAACGACGAAGAGTATGAAGAAAAAGGCTTTACGATTACTTCCGCCAAGAAACTTGCGGGCAATCAAACCATTGAAGTAGCAAACGGTATCCCCGTCAAAGACTACACCGCAACCCCCGTCGATAACGTTCTCACCTATTATATAAAGGACGGCGACAACACTATTGACAAGGGCAACTACGCTATCACCGAAATTTGGGGCAAACTTAGCGTATTAAAGCGCGCGGTAAAAATTACAACCGACGACTATAAGGACTACTATGACGGAAACGCGCACACTTCGCCTTCCTTCACCGCAGAAGAAAGCAACGGCATAAGAGGCTTGGTTTCCGCAAGTCATTCCGCGCAGGTTGACGGCGTTAAAACTTCGGTTACAAACGTTGCGGACAGCAAAAAGGACGCAACCCTGTTCAAAATATTCCGCGGCGGCGAAGACGTAACGGTAAACTATTCAATAGAGTACGTCTACGGCACGCTTACCGTAGAAAGGCTTGCAGTTACAATTCAGCTGAATTCAAAAAATATTGTTTACGGCGACGAATTCACGTACGGCACGGGCAAAAACAACTATGATGTAGCCAATTCGTCTTCGCTTGTTTCGGGCGAAACCCTTGAAGTTATCAGCGTTAATTACGAGTTCGGCAGTACAATTTGTCCTGCCGTAAGGGAAAACCCCTACGCAATAACTTCTCAAAATACCAAGGTAACCAAATCAAACGGCGAAGACAGCACGGGCAACTATAAAATAACCGTTAACGCGGGCACGTTCACCGTAACCAAACGCACGTTAAAGGTTACTACAAATACTTCGGAATGGATTTACGACGGTGAAGAACACTTCGATAAGGGCTTCGAGATAACCCAAGGCAGTCTTCCCAGCCGCGCAGGGCAGCCTATACAGGCTATAACGGTTACAAAATACCACACCGTCAAAAACTACACCCCTACGGCGGTTGAAAACGCATTAACTTTAGATATTACCTACAACGGCGCAAGCGTAAAATCAAACTACGACTTTGAACAGACAAACGGCACTCTTACCGTAACCCAAAGGCACTTGTACGTTAAAACGGGCAGTCTTACGGCAACCTACGACGGTCAAAAGCACAGCACAACCCAATATGAAACCGCTATGGTCGTATTTGAAGGCGGCGTATGGGTACAGAACGGCAAAGGACTTATCGGCAGCGATAAACTTGTAATCGATAACGGCACCGTTCCTACCGTAACCGACGTGAAGGACAGCCCTGTTGATAACGCGTTTACTTTCACCGCGCCTAGCGACAACTACGTGGTAGAGTACGGCGTTTGCGAATACGGTACGCTTACGGTTTACCCTGCCCAGATAATCGTAACGCTGAAATCTTATTCCGTAACCTACGGCGATAAAAATTACCGTTACCCCACGGGCAAAAACAATTACGATTTAAGCAAATCAACCGCGCTTGTTGCAGGTGAAACGCTTACAATAACCAAAGTATCGTACGAGTTTGGCGATAACGTTACGTATCCCGACGCGCGCAAAGACCCGTACAAAATTACGTTGGTAGAATATGAAATTTCAAAAGCTGACGGAAGCAGCAGCTACGACAATTACACAGTCAATCCCGCTTACGGTTGGCTTACTGTAAACGCGCTCAGCATTTCAATAGAAACGCCTAACTTAACCTTTACCTACAACGGCGAGTATCAATTTAAAGCATGCATACCCTCGCTTTCGGCAGACGGCACCTTGCCCGAAGGCCAGTCTTTCGTTCCCGACACGTCCAAAACTCTTACAGGCGTGCGCGATGCGGGCACTTATAAAAACGCAAACGTTCAGTATTACAAAATCGTCTACGAAGGCAACGACGTAACCTCAAACTACGACGTAACCGAAAACTTCGGCGACATCACCGTAGAGAAGAAGGACGTAACCGTAAAAGTCGACGATATTTTATCGGGCAACGTCAAATACGGCGAAAAATTCACCCACACGGCAACTTGCGTAGGTCTTGTCGACGGCGAAACTATGACCCCCGCCGTAACCTACTTGCAGGGTGGCAACGAGGTAGAGGCGAAGAACGCCGGCACCTATACCGTAAAATTAAATACTACGGGCTGCAAGTTCTTCTATAAAGGCGGCGCCGAGCAGACGGTACAAAACTACAACGTAACTTCCCCCGCAGACAGCACCCTTGTAATAGACCAACGCGAAATCACCGTAACTTTCAAGAATATAGAAAGAGAGTACGGCGAAGTCAGCGCTTCCACCATACGCTGGTCTAAAAGCTATGAAGACATTGACGTTGATAGTTTTAGTGCTCTTTCAGGAAGCTTAGACAATTATATATCTATAACGGGCGACGGGCTTGCTTATGGCGATTACGTACGTGATTTCCATTTAAGAAACGCTGACCGCACGTCAATGAGAAATGCAGGAACGTACGACATCACATGTTTTGCAATCACAATTTACAATTCTGACAGACTTAGGAGCGGCTTGTACGTTGATAACCAAGAAAGAGGCGGCAACTACAAATTCACCATAGCAAACACTGCAAAACTTACAATAAAACAAAAGAAAATAGACGTTGTACTTGCAGACGTTCACGTAACTTACGGAGAAAGCCCCGCCCTTGCAAAATACCCCAAAGGAATAGGCAACTATGAAAACGCCTCAACCCTTGAACTTGCCTTCGGCGAAAAACTTGAATTCACCGACTTGAAAGTAGCCGGCGGCGGAATTAGAGACGACCGCCTTCACGCAGGCTCTTTCGGCATAACAAGCGGAACCCCGAACTTCTTCAAATCCGACGGTACCCCGATAGAAAACGGCGCAGACAACTATATTATTGAGTATGACATCGGCACGCTTACCGTACACAAAAAGGCAATAACGCTTACTTTAAACCAGGCGAAAAACGACGGCACGGTTTACGGCACACAGCTTTCCTATACGCCTCATTTGGTTACGGATGCGGATTTTGCCTACGGTCAAAAACTTGAACTTCACGCCAAGTTCTACACGGACGAAAACTGCACTCAGGCAGTAAGCGGTTTGCCCAAAAATGCAGGAACTTATTACTACACCATAGACAAATCCTCAAGCATAATTTTTGCCGAGGACGGTACAACGGTAGTATCAAACGGCGTAAACAACTACGACTTTACCTGCAAATCTTCCGCAACCATTTTAAAGAAAAAATTAAGTCTTACCATTCACGACAGCAAAATAGATTTCGGCGACGAACTCCCCTATGAAAGATACCAGCCCCACGGTCGCTACGAATACGGCGAACACGTCGATATTTTGGGCACGCTCGAATACAACGACAACGAGCTGTTATTGCGTTTTGCTTACTACTATTACAACGGTTACGAGACGATGATTCCACCCACCGTCTCGGGCAACGTCGATTACGGATACGACCCTCTTCCGAGCGATGAAAAAGTACTGTGCGTTGACGTAAATATGGAAGTAGGCATGTACTATATCGGCTTATACGGTTTCAGCGTATGCGATAAAAACGGCTATGCAACGTATTCCGAGGGAAATTACGAAATCGAAGTTACGGACGGTATTCTTACAATAGACAAAAGAGCAATAACCGTAAATCCCGATAAACTTCCGGATGTAGTTCACGGCGACCCTGTTTCTTATCCCGTAAATTATATCGGCAACTACGCCGATATAGGCGGAAGGGGACTTGCAAGCGGTCAAAGCCTTGCGATAACCCAAGTAGAGTACTACAAGGACGGCGAAAAAATAGACGGCGTTCCTACGGCGGTAGGCAAGTACACCGTTAAGCCTTGCGCCGTTGCAATTTACGGTTTAGGTCAGTGGGGCAACAGCGTTCAGCTTAATTCAAACAACTTCGATATAACCTACGGCGAAAGCGAGTTTGCAATTAAAGGCGAAAGCGTTAAAGTTATAGTTCACGACAAAACCTTTACCTACGACGGAACCCCTCAGGGCAGCGCGGATATTGACGAGGCTTACTTCTACGACGAAAACGGCATAATAAGGTATCTCACCCAAGAGGAGATTGACAGTATTTCCGTAACCCCCGTAAAGATAACCAACGTTTGGGAAAGTCTTGAAGAAAACTCGGCAACCTTCTCACACGCAACTTACGTTATAGATGCAGAGTTCGGCAAACTTACAATGTTGCCCCGTTCCGTAGACGTTACGTCGCAAAGCAAAGTATTTGTGTACGACGGCACAGCGCATACCTGGAACTTTACCGACGACCTGTCCGAAATAGTCGACGAATACGACGTTGTGTGGAAGTCGAAAGCCGTTGTAAACGTTGACGACGGTGAAGAGGAAAACACCTTCACAATCGAGTTTGCGGCAAAGGACGGCTTAAACGGACACACCGTTTCCGAAAACTATATCTTAAACTACATTTACGGCAAAATTTCCGTAACGGCAAGAACTTTATGCATCGTTACGGGCTCGGCGGAAAAGGTTTACGACGGTAAAGCGCTTTCCACTACCGACTATGACGAAACTTTCCACATCAACGAAAACAACGTACGGGAGGAAGGGCTTTTAGGCGCTGACGCCGACAAAGCAAACGGCGTTTTAGCGGCAGACCCTTCAACCGTAACCGAGCTTTACGACGCAGGCACAAAACTCAACGCAACCAGATTTACAAGTAAAAACAATAACTACGTTGTAACAACCTATTACCGCGGCACATTAAAAGTTACCAAAGCCAAACTTCATATCTCGCTTGAAGATATTTCGGTAACTTACGGCGAAGACGCAAACCTTTACGGCATAGGCGTGTACGATAAAACCAAGACGGTAGGGCTTGTCAATAGCGAAGCGCTCACCGTAGGTATTATGTATTACAAGTCGGACGCCCCCGAAATAATGTACGGCAAGGTAAGGGATGCAGGCGTTTACAAAATGACCCTCAACGACGAACTGTGCTTTGTAGACACGCGCAGATACGACGAAAACGGCGTAAAAATAAACGGCTACAAAAACTACGAAGTAACCTTCGGCGAAGAGGACGAAGCTACGCTTACCATAGTCCAAAAGACTATCTACGTCGAAGCTATTTCCTACCTTGACGAAGTTTACGGCGAAGCGTTCAAGGGCTATCCCGACAAGTTTGATAACTTCGTAAATCCCGAAAACGTTCTCGAATACAGCGAACAGCTTAAACTTATAGTAGAGTTTGTCGACGGCGACGGCAACCCCGTAGAAATAACCGAGCGCACTGGCGTAAACACGTTTACCATTAAAATAGTAGATATGCTTATCGTCAAAAGCGACGGAAGCAACGGCAAACTTTCCAACTACGTTATCGAAACTTGCAACGGCGTTTACAAAATCAACCCCAGGCAAATCACCTATACCAGAAAAGCCGTCACGGAAACTTACGACGGCACCTGGCACGAGGCAAGGGAATGGGATACCGTCTATGCGGCAATCGGCAGTTTCAGAAAGCCCGGTCTTGTAAACGGCGATACCCTCGACGTAGTGGAAGAAACAATTACACGCTTGCGCAACGCAGGTTCCGTGACGATAACAACCGAGTTCACCGCATCCGATAACTACGTAGTAACGGCCAAAACCTCGGCAAAACTTACCGTGCAAAAAAGAGAAATCACCGTTCTTCTTAACCAGGTAGAAAGTAAAGAGTACGGCGGTAAACTCGTTTACGATTCGGGTATTGGCAATTACGATAGTATCACCAAAGGCAGTCTTGTTACTCACGACGGCGGTCAGGAAAAACTCGAAATCGGCGTAACCTTCTATTCCGACGAGGCTTGCACGCAGAGAATGATTATTGCGCCTGTCGACGTAGGCACGTATTACTACAAGCGCAACAATTCGGCTTGCAAGATAACGAACAACGCCGACGCCGAGCTTGAAAACGGTATAAACAACTATAATATAATTACCGTTTACGAAAAGCGCTCAGCTAAAATTACTCCTAAAAAAGTAACTGTAATTCTTGAAACCCCCAATAAGGAATTCACTTACGACGGCACCACGCACGAGTATTTTGAAACTTATTCGGACGGTTACACGCTTGCGGCAAACAATTCCTTCGCGTACGGCGAAAAAATCGAGTACCTAGGCGTAACTTACAGCATTGACAACCAAGATATACCTTTCGACGGCATGCCCAGGAACGCGGCTACGTACAGAGTAACGCTTAACAGGGATACAACAATCATCGGCGGATTGGTTTCAACCGTAAACTACGAATTAATTTGCGAAAACGGCGTTGACCTCGTAATCAACAAGAAGGATTTGAAGGTAGTCGTCCGTCCGACAAGCCGTGTTTACGATAAGACGGTTTATAATACCGATTACATTCCGTTTACCCAGCAAGGACTTGTTTCGGATGAAAGAATTATCGGCGCCTATAAACTGTATTTCAACGGCGAAGAAATTGAAGAAATAGTCAACGCAGGCAAATACACAGCCGTATTCGACAGAGACGCTTACACAATAGCAGGCGGACTTACCTCGAACTACAACTTGATTTCTACCGAGGCTAACGAAACGGCTATAATTACCATCAATCCCAGAACTATAACCCAACTTGCGGTAAAAGACAGGCAAATTGAAGTTTCCGAAGCCGCAGCCCAAGCAAACGGGGAAGATTTCACTTCGTTAAGCGTTTACGGCACAGGTATAATCGCAGCCGACAAGAAAGAACTTAAACCTTTCTACACCTACAAAAAGGATGGTGTGCCTCTTGCTTCCTTCCCTACAAGCAACGGCACTTACACGGTAGCAATCAGCTTCACCGACGCGTCCGACGAAGAAACTTCAAACAAAAACCTTGAAATTCTTGCAAACTACACCCTTCCCGCAACCTTCGGCGAAGGCACGCTTGAAATCACCGCAAGGCTTGTAACCGTCAAAGCGTACTACGAAGGACCTTCTCTCACATACGGCGATTTTACCGAAGTAGACGCAAATTCCGACGGGTGGATTAACTTCTTCAGGTACGAGCATTGGCACACCACCGCCGCAGACGAAGAAGGTTTCGTCAACGGCTTTGCCGACGCGTTAGTTCCCGTTTACGAGTTCTACCTCAACGGCAACAAGGTTGAAAAACCCGTCCACGCAGGCAAGTACGAGCTTAGGGTAACTTTCACAACGGAAATACCCAAAGACGATTACTTCGTCGCATGCGACCCCACGGAATTTGAAATTATACAAAAAGCCGTCACGTTCGATATGAGCGCGTTCAACGAAGAAACCGTTTACGGCAATTCAAACCTTTTCGACAAGTTCAGTAAAGAATCCATACTCGAAATCGCGCGCGAGCATATGCAAGGATTTATACGCGGCGACGAAAATGACGAAAGGTATGAGTTAAACGCAACCTTCCGCAGGGATGCGGGAATTGCCGTAAGCACTACTGTGGACGACGTTGGCACCTACGCGGTAGTGGCGTTATTCAGCCAAAATTACGACTACAAAATCGATATGGTAAACAGCGTTTGGGGAACTCTTACGGTAAGACCGTACGTCATATACGTAAAAGCAAACTCCCTATCCGACCTGTACAAAGGGCAGACCATTAAACTTACCGAGAACGATTTCACCATAATAGGCGGTGAAAACGGCAGTGCTACAACGCTCGTTCCGGGCGACGTTATGACGATAACCCCGTCGGCTGCGCTTACTCCTTCGTCGATTATACAGCCGGTAACGGTAGCCGAATACGAAATCAAAAACGCAAACGGCAGACCCGTCAACATGAACTACCAAGTTTACACCGCTTACGATGCCGAAGTGATGGAAGAAGAGGGCTACACCAGCGCAGACTTCTTGGCAATTCTTTCCTATCGCACGCGTACGGTCTACTACAAGCAGGCAGAGCTTAAGCCCAACACCTTCGCTTACACGGGCAACAATATCAATTTGAACTGCTCGCTCGAAGACGCGGTATCCGACGTTACGGTCGCAGACTGCGACGGACTTATGCCGGGTCATACCATCCAGGCAAGAAGCATAATGCCCATCAAGAACCCCGGCGTTTACGCAAACTGGGTAGTAATAAAAATCGTTGACGCTAAGGGCAACGACGTAACAAAATTCTATAACGCGCAAGTTTACAATAAAGAAGAATCCACGATAACCGTGGAAGCGGTCAAGTTAAGCGTAAAGGTGGAAGGGCTTACGGACGCGGCGCTTCAAAACGCTTGGACGGCTTACACAGACGACAACGTTTCGGACGGCTCGGTGCTTAAAATTCACGACAACTACAAGGAAGGCTGGGCAGTTCTCAACCCCGACCTTTACACGGTAGAAGGGCTGTGGACGGGGCACGAGTGCGAAATCGTAGTCGTAAAGGACGAAAGCGGCTTCACGTTCAAACTGATAACTTATCAAAAGGTAGGCAGCAGCGGCGTCCGTTCGGAAAAGAGCTTAATTTACGAACTTGAAAGCCCGTCGCTTGCTGGGCTTAGCGTAAACGTTGAACTTGCAGTTATGATGATGCTGTAAAATTACTTAAAAATAATTAATTTGAAACTGCCCGCGGCAGTTCGGAGGTTACTATATGAACCGAGGTTTCGGATTTTATTTCGGTCATGCAATTAAATCGTCCGCAAGGACGCTTTGGCACAAAGGCAATTTGTTTAAGTATTTTGTCTGGGTAGTAATGGAGCTTTTATGTCCGTTCACGGTCATTCTTTGGCCTATGTTTGCGCTTGCAAACGTAAGGCAGGCAAAGATAGCCGAACGGGAGAACACCGTCGACATACCCCAGTCTTTTAAGGTTGCGTGCAAACTTAAACCCTGCTGGACTATGATTTTGGCAACGGTTTTGGAAGCGTTAATCTTCCTTGCCGGCGTAATACTTATAGGGGTTGCCGGCGGGCTGTTAAGTGCGGTAGGCTACGTCGTAAGTATATTCGTAAGCGCGCTTCCGCCGCAAATCATAATGCTTATTTTCGTTGCGCCTGCAGTGCTTGTGTTTTTAGTGTACTGCATAATAATGCCTATGCTTTTCGCACCCACGGCATACATAATTGAAACCAACCCCGACTTAGGCGCTTCCGATGCAATTTCCATTTGCTTCAACACCATGAAAAGCCGCGGCAAGGGCACGCTGTTTCTCAACTATTTAATACCCGCGCTTGTAGAGGGCGCAATTCTCGGCTTGCTCGCAGGTATAGAAATAGTTCTCGGGTTCTTCGTAAACGATTTAGGTCTTGCAGTCGCTTTGGCAATTCTCGTCGGAATAATCTTCTTCGTGGCGTTCGCGCTTGTCGTGCCTATGTTCACGCTTGCAAGAAAAATTTCCAACAAGAGCCTTTTTGAAGACATCGCGCTCGACCCCGTAAACGCGTACAAGCGCACAAGCGGCGTCAACATTGAAAGATGCAAGGGCGTCAAGTTCGACCCCGCCGAGTATGAAAACGAGCTTTCTTCTCTCTTCGACGAAACTTTCTCGGACAGAGTTCCCGTACCCGAAACCCCTTCGGCAATGAGGAGAAGACAGCTTGAAGAAAGAAGGGCGGCAAGGGCGGCTAGCGTAGACTATACTAAAACTCTTTTGGAAGATACGCCCGCATACACCCCCGCACCCGTAACGGTGTCGGACGCGGGTGAAGAGGACGACGGCGAGCTTCTTACCGTCAGCGACCTCATCCGCGACGTGGTAGAGGAAGAGCCCGCAAAAGAGGAGCCCGCACCCGTTGTAGAAGAACCCGCCACGGAAGTTCACGTAGAGCCGGTAGCGGAGATTGACCCCGTTAAGACGGAAGTCCCCGTAGAGCCCGTAGCCGAGATTGACCCTGTAAAAACGGAAGTCCCCGTAGAGCCCGTGGCCGAGATTGACCCTGTAAAAACGGAAGTTCCCGCACAACCCGTAGCGAAAGTCGACCTCGTTAAAACGGAAGTTCCCGCACAGCCCGCCCCTGTAAAAACGGCGGTAAAAACCACGGTTAAGGCAACAACGAAAACTGCGGCAACAACGGTAAAGGCGAAAACCACCGCAACCGTTAAAGCAAAAACCTCGCTTAAAAAGCCGACTGGCGGAGAAGAAAACAAGTAACCTTTTTACAACTTTCAGAGGACAGTTATGACAATGTTTGTTTGGAGAATTTTATGCGCCGCATCTATCTTGGTGTGTATTATCAGCCTAATACTGATATGGGCGTTACGGTTGCTTAAAAACCGCTACTACCACGACTACACCCAAGACGAGCTTTTAAAACAAGTTAAAACGGCAAACTCGAAAAATTCCATCTATTTCACTTCGGGTGAAACTAAAAATTTCATCAAAAAATACGTTATCTGCAAAACCCTGTACGATAAATATTTGGTGTGCAATTATACCAAAAACTTTCAGGATATTTCCTACTTCGTCGTACAGTATTCGGCGTTGAAAAGGGTAATAGGCGTTATCAACGTAACCCACCGCGACACGGGCGACAGCTCTAAGGTAATCGCGTTAAAACGGCGTTGCGCCTTCGTAAACGTAGTTATAGGCACGGCGGACGGGCTTACTATCAACTCTAACGTAATAAGACCTTTGCCGATGGCTAAGGTTCGCCTTCACGCAGTCTTAAAAAGCCTTTTATTGTTCACGTTCCTTTTCGCGGTGCGCCATATCGCGGTAGAGCTTTACGATATTATCAACGTCAATATTTACCACGCGCAGGTAACATACGCAAAACTTTTCTTCGACAGTCTCCTGTATAATTACGTAGTTATTGCGGGCAGCTTCGCGCTTGCGCTTATAAGCTATCTTATAACAGTACTCTGTTTCAGAAGAAGAAACGCAAAAATAAGAAACGGAGGTGCGCTTGAATATGAGTTCGTATAATAATATAGAAAAAATCAAGTACGCTTCCGACGACTGCGTAGTAACGTTAGACGAATATATCGTTTTTGAAAACGAGCGTGCGGAAAAGAAATACGTGGTTTTCAAATTCTCCAACAACGTAAACCAACAGCTTCTCGGAATGGAATTCGAAGTAAGCCAGTACGACATAGACAACAACCTCATCGAAAAGTCGGTGGTCATCTACAACAAGTTCCTTGCAAAGCCCGTTCAGTCCTTCGTACCCAACGCAAAACTCAACGTAAACTACGCCTGCAAAACTTTGTCTGTAAGGCTTATACAGGCGGCGTTCGACAGGTTTATATGGAAGGAAGGTCAGTTCCTCGACAACAGCTACAAGTTCGAGCATTACGCCGAAGACGAGGACAAGGCAGCGGCTAAAAAAGCGTCGTCCGCACCCCCCGTATATATTTTCCCGCCCAACCCCGCGCTTGCACCCGCAAGGCGCAAAGGCGAGCTTCCGTTTACGGCAAAGAACACTACGCGCAAAAACTTAGCCAAGTTCCCCGCCGTATTCAACACAATAGCTTGCCTTCTGGCAGTCGGCGCGATAATATTTGCGGTTTTCCATTTCGCCAATAATACCGACGAGTTTAGCGTAGATAACTTCGACTTCAAAATAATCGACTCAAAAGCGCAAACCGTATCCGTAATAGGTTACAGCGGTAAAGAAAAGGACGTCGTTATTCCCGCAACCGTAAACGAATACACGGTACTGCGAATAGGCAAAGAGGCTTTTCAGAACTCGGATATTGAAAGCGTATACTTTAATTCGACTATGCTTTATATCGACGAATACGCATTCAACGGATGCACAAAGCTCGAAGAGGTAGAATCCGAAGCGTCTATAATCGTCCACAGCTACGCCTTCAATAACTGTACGGCGCTTAAAACAGTATTTTTACCGTATGCCTCGCTTCTCAAAAACAGCTTCAACGGCTGTACAAGTGTAAATTATATTAAATACGGAAGTATCGGCACAAATACCATAGACGATGTTTTCGGCGGCAACGCGCCTGCCGGACTTATATCGTAAAAGGTCACAAGTTTAATAAAATGAATTTAAAAAATCTTAAAGGAGGTGATTGATATGAATAACCTAGTTTCAGCATTGTGCGGTATAGTCAATTTTATGCCGCCCTGGATAATGCTGGGCGTATTCGGCGCAATCATACTTCTTATTGTTCTTATACTTGCCTTCAAGGGCTTTAAACGGGTATTTTTCAGAATACTCATTTATATCTTCGTAGGCGGAATGGTCTTCTCATACCTCGGCTTTCTCGGCATACAGGTGGCGCAAATAGCAATGCGCGGCGACCGCGGGGAAATATTGCAGTTAATCACCTTTGCAATAAGCTGGGGCCCCACGATTTTATTCGCGGTAGGCGTGCTTATCAAAGTACTCAGGGGTGTAAGAAGAGGACTCAGAAAAAGCCTCATCCTTGCCCTTCACGCAACCTGTGCAGGTGTGCTGTGCCTTGCCTTCTTCCTCGTTATGGTTTACGTAAAGGAAGTGGACGCGGCGTCGGTCAGCTTAGTTAATTGGCTCGCGGGCGAAAACGCTCTTCAACATATGCTGGGCGTTCCCGAAAGCTGTACCACCTTGAAGGAAGTAATCGCGGCGTATATCCCCACCCTCGCAGGCGCGGGGTTTGAAGGTCTTTCGCCCTACATATACACCCTTGTGGATTTGGTTTACCGCTTAATTTTCGCAGTCATTTCGATAAGCGCGTTCTTTGTAATCGACTTCATTCTTTATATCGTCTACGTTCTTTGCTATTCACAGCACAAATACAAAAGATATAAAAAGTTAGAGTTCAAGCACGGCAAAACCGACAGGGACTACAAAAAGCATTGGTTAAGCGGCGGCGCCGTGGGTCTTGCCCGCGGAATTGTCGCAGGGCTTTTAGGTCTTTCGTTCGTCGGCAGTACCTTCTACGTTGTTGCAGGCGGAAAGGGTGAAGGCACGCTTGAAGACCATGACTTCGGCAACGACGATATAAACTACATTTACGAAATTTACCGCTCGGTAGAAAGCTACGGCGCGCAGGGCATCTTCAAAGTCCTCAACGCCATTTCGGATACAAGCGATACGCCTTTTTATCTCTTCGCCGCAGACCTTGTCTTTTCGGGCGAGCTTAACGACGAAGAATTCGAAATTTCCGAAAATATAAAATTCAGGGAAGAATACGGCGCACTTGTGGGATTTGCGCGTGACGCGTTCAATCTTTTAATAAAGTACGGCCCCGACGAAGTTAACGCTATCGTCAACGGCGAGGTATCCGACAACGCCTTCGACACCGTCTTAGAGGTTATGACGCGTCCCGGCTTTAAAGAGGACTTCGATGCGGTTATAGACGCGTTCAACGACCAAAGCTATTTCATCAACCTTTCGATGGCGCTCGTAAATACCATCGTCAGCCATATCGACGAAATTTCTTTCACAAACGACGCAATAGGCGAAAGCGAAAAGGAAATTATAAAGTTAGTTTTCAAAAAGGGCTACCTGTCCGCGAATATTCCCGACGAAAGCGAACTTATGGCTTCAACGGGCAAGACGGAAGCGGAAGGGGAGAATATCCGCCCTTACCTAACCGTAAAACACCTTCTCAACAAAAACGACGTTAGACTCGTATTAAACGTAGTGCTTTCGATGCTTGCGGGCGAAGAAACGGGCGATACCCTTCAACTTGTAAAACGCTTAGTTCCCGAAATTTCCAAACTTTCAATTTTAAGCACCGAAAGAAAGGCAAATTTAAACCCCGTTCTCGGCAGGCTCTACTGCCTGGTTGAAAATATGTATTTGACCGAAGAGGGCAAGCCCGGCGTAACCTATGCCGAAATCGCCGAAGACGGCATTGACTGGATAGGCGAAATTCAGTCCCTTTTCGGCGCGGTAGACGACGTTTTGGTTTTATATAATAATTTAATCGAAAACTCAACCGAGGAAGAAGTCGACGCGCTGAAAGTACTTAAAACTCTGTTCAATAAAGACGACGATAATTATACAGCCAATATCAAGGCATACAACCACATATGCACTCTTTTAACCGATAGCAAGGCTTTGGGCAGGGCGCTTTCGACAAGTTTCGTCTATACAACAATTACCGATGCCTTTAAGGGCGTTTCCGAAAACATCTACTTGTCTGAAAACATTTCCTTCTGTAACGTTTACGATAAAGACGGTAATATAGTTACCCACGGCGAATTTTATCAGCTTTTGCAATGCGTCGGACTTCTTTTCGGCGAAAACGCAGACTCGTTGGATACCCTGTTCAATGCGGGTGAAGAAACTACCACGGAAGAGATATTAAACACAATTTCAAAGGTTCTGGAAACGGAAGACAAAGACGGCAAAACTTTAACTTCCTATCTTCTCGAATCGGAAATTTTCCGTTCGCTCATTTCCATCGTACTTATCGAAACGGGCGCAGACGTCTTCTACGTTCCCGAGGCAGCGCTTGAAACGGTTGAAGGCGAGTGCGTTAACCTTGTAACCAAGGCCGAACTTTCGGGTCTCTTGACTAACATGGGCGACCTTGTCGATTTCGTTCTTCCTTTCGTCAGCGAAGGCGGAGAGTGGAAAGACAACATCGACGACTACCTCAGCAAAGACAGCGTCGTCTACAAACTTATAAAAAACAACAGAATTTTCGAGGGCACTGTTGCGCGTTTCGTTACGCAAATTCTGAACGATACGGACGTTATCGTAATGCCCAAAGCACTTGACACTTCCGAAAATTCCGATAATATCTCCGCCTGGATAACCGTTGACGGACAGCAGGGCGAACTGTTGAATTTGCTTGACGTCCTGCTTGACGCAGGCTTCATAATTTCGGATATCGTCGGCGACGAAGGCGAGTTCGATTCAAAAACCGTCTTAGACAAAGTTTTCGCAATGGAAAAGGAGGACCTTGACAAATTCTTCTCGTCAAGCGTTCTTCACTATACCGTTTCCAACTTCATTACGGACGCGGGTTCGGAGTTAGTCGACGGCTTCATTCTCGTCATCCCCGCTAAGTCCTGTCAGGATTTATACGAAGATTCCATTGACCGCCTCATCAAAAAGAACGAGCTTGTCTCGGTATTTTTGGAAATCAAAAAGCTCGAAATCAACTCGGATGACATAAGTGCGGAAAAGATACTTTCAAAGATAGCTAGCGATAAAGGCTTAATTAAAAACAGCAATATAATAGCCGCGTCGATAGTTGCAACCATAGTCAACAACGACGGTATCCCCGAAGACCTCATCCCCGCGCCGTACGATATTAAAAATTACGGTTCGCAGGCGGCGCTTGAAAACTACGGCGACAACAACCCGTGGACGGATGAGCTTCCCGCTTTAATCGACGCCCTTGCCGAACTTTTCGGGCTTGGCAAAGAGGATAACGACTTCTCGTTCGACAACTTAGATATTAACGGAAAAGTCAAAGAGCTTCTTCTCAATATGAACAATCCCGCGGATATCGACGAAGGAGAAGAATACCCCAGAACAAAACTTACCGTTTTGCACGAGTCGGTAATTTTCCGCAATAAAATCACGGTGGAAGTGGATAAGATTTTAACTCCGGAAATAGTCGACGAGTTCATTATCACCGAAGTTAAGTCGGACGGCTACTATGAGAAAGAAGAGCTTTCAAAACTTTGCGCAGCCGTGAACGCGCTGGAACTTGACTCATTCGACGAAGAAGGCTTTACGGTAGAAAACGTCAAAGAAAAATTGACCGTCGAAACTTTGGGTACGGTTTACGCTTCAACGATAGTAAAGGGCATAGTAACCAAAAACCTGCAAAGCGTTTTTGAAAAGAACGATAAAATTTGCGACCATCCTTTGGCTTACGAAGAAGACCTCAAAGTTTACAGACAGAGTGAAATAGAATGTCTTTTAAGCCTCTTCGGCGACGTGGAAGGCGGCGAAGTCAGTATTAAGAACCTGGGCGAATACGGGCAGTATTATTACGACGAAGAAACGCAAAAGCCCAAATCGTACATTCTCGTCGCAACTACGACCAGGCAGCTTCTTACGCAAACTATGTTTATTATCCCTCGGGAAATATACGACAGTAAAAACAGCATCATATACCCCGAAGAGCTTAAACTGTTTGCCGACGCTTTGAACACGCTTTTGACAGACGATAAAAACTCCTCGCTTTCGGACCAGAAGGATTGGGGTAATGATACGACCATAGCCATCCCGTCGGAAAGCAAGCGCGAAGCTATTTTCGAAAGCATAATCATCCGTGCAAGGGTTACTTTCCAAGTGAGGAAAGACAGCCTCGGTGTGATTGCCGTAAAAGAGGGTAACGGCGACGTCATCAACGATATGAGGGAAGAAGAATACTACGGCGTAGGTCAAACTACCGCAATAAGTAAAGACCAGCTCTTGGTTTTGGTAAACGCGCTCGAAAAGTATAAACTCGATGTAAGCGACGTGACGTCAGAGTTCCAAGTTCCTCAGTTCGACGATGCCGGCGAGATACTCGATATGTGCCGTGACGAAGACGGCCAAGAAATGCTTAAAATTCTGTTTGCGTCGGATATTATCCGTTACAGAATTTGCGAACTGCTGGCCGAGCAATTACCTTTGGAAAAACAAGATTCCTTGAATTTGCGAAGCTGCGAAGCGGAAGAAAATTACAGCGTTGACGCAGACGAATTAATTACAATGATTAATCCTCCGTCGGATTAATAAAAACCCCGCAGGGCAAACGCCCTGCGGGGTTTTATTTTAAATTATATTAATTTGCGCCTTCCGTCTTGCGGCTTTTGAAAAGTCCCTTTTTCTGTGTTTCTTTTACTTCGCCGCGTCTGTCCTTTCCGAAGAAGAACAAGGCAATCGTGCCGGGTCCTACGTGCCCGCCCGTGCAAAGGTCGTAGTATTCGGTAATTATATTTTTTACGCCCCTACTTTCCAATGCCTCTTTAAGATAATTCGCGTCCTCTATGCAGTCGGCGTGCGCAATAGCCACCGTCTGGGTATCGGCATTTTCTTGCGTTTCGTCAAAGGCCTTTAAAATCGTCATAAGCGCCTTTTTCTTTCCGCGCTCTTTACAAAAAACTTCG
Source organism: Clostridia bacterium (assembly GCA_029062045.1). GTDB lineage: Bacteria > Bacillota > Clostridia > Christensenellales > Borkfalkiaceae > Coproplasma. The sequence continues at coordinate 2,490 of JAIDQV010000046.1, read as the reverse complement.
AGCTTAGCGGGGGTGGTGTCGTTCGCCCACAGCACGGGCTTAATGTTCAAAAGCGTGCCCGCAATAGCCGCCACGGCCGAAACTCTTCCGCCCTTTCTCAAATACTTCAAATCGTCAACCGTAACGTAGCTTTGTACCTTGTACTTGTTTTCTTCCGCCCAGCTTGCACATTCTTCCGCACCTGCGCCAAGCGCCCGCATTTCGGCAACCTTCAAAACAAGCAGACACGAGCCCATCGAAGCGTTCGCCGTATCTATAACGTAAACCTTGTTTTTGGGGAACTTCTTTTCAAGCTCTTCTTTTGCGGCAACAGCCTGCGCGTAAGTTCCGCTAAGCGTTTGGGTAATGGTAAAAAGTATTACGTCCTTCCCCGCCTGCAAAGAGGGGGTAAGGTATTCTTCAAACCTAGCCTCGCCTATAAGCGAAGTTTTAACTTCCGCACCCGTGCGTATATCCCCGTAAAACTTTTGCGCAAGCTCGGCAAAAGGTGTGCCCTTTTCATAGCAAGCTCTTTCTTCGCCGTTCACCGTGCAAAGATAGGGTATAACGCCTAATTCGTATTTTTCAACAAGCTCGTCGGGGATATTGTTTCCCGAATCCGCAAATATATCGAATTTATTCATTTCAAAATTTCTCCGCCCCGCCAAGTCTTAAAAACAAGCCTTTTCGGGCTGCCTTTCGGCAATATTTTATCTATAATAACATTATTACACTTTTCTCGAAAAATACAACCTATTACGCCGCGGTTTTTCTCAACGGTTTATTTTTCAACTCTACCGCTAAAATTTCACACTCTACTCACAGTAGAGTTGCGTTTTTTGTTGTGTTTTTTACTGTATTATGCTAAAATACCCTTATGGAAGATTTAAAGGACGTAATCGCAAAGAACCTGGTTGAACTTCGCACCAACGCAAAACTCACCCAGCTTCAGCTTGCGGAAATGCTCAATTATTCGGATAAAGCCGTTTCCAAATGGGAGCGGGGCGAAGCCATTCCCGATATAAGGGTGCTAACCAAAATAGCCGAAATTTACGGCGTTACCCTTGACGATATAGTAAGTGGAGAAAATCTTGCCGCGCCCGTTCCTCCCAAAAAGCGTGTAAACGGCAAGCATATTTTCATTACTACGCTTGCCGCCGTGCTCGTCTGGTTTATCGCCACGGGCATATTTATGATATTCTATTTCATAGACCCCACCGAAAAATATTCCTACCTTGTTTTCGTAGTTGCGCCCCTGCCGACATCGATAGTCTTGCTTGTGTTTTCGGCGCTCTGGGGCAACAGGCTTACAAACGCTATTTCAAGCTCGCTTATAGTTTGGTCGTGCGCGTTAATTTTCCATATTTTCGTGGAAACCTTCACACCCGAATTTATTAAAATTTACTTCATCTATATTATTGCCGCCGTATTGGAAATCTTGGTTATTCTCTGGTTTACTTACCGTTGGTACGTATCCAAACACGGCGCGCTTTTAAAAAATTTTCATCGTAAAAGAGGTGAATAAAAATGGACTTGAAAAAACTTGCTTCGGCGCTAATCCCCGATAACGACTTACTCGAACCCGAAAAATACGAAGGAATTTTCCCGCCCCGCACCGTACCGCAGGGCGCGGAAGTAACCCGCCTTGCGCCTTCGCCCACGGGCTTTATACATTTAGGCAACCTTTATTCGGCGCTTGCCGACGAAAGGGCGGCGCACACCACGGGCGGCGTGTTCTATTTAAGAATCGAGGACACCGACGAAAAGCGCAAAGTAGAGGGCGCGGTTGAAAGCGTAATCCGCTCTTTAAAATACTTCGGCATAAAATTCGACGAGGGCGCGGAAATAGAAAGCCCGCTCAATATCTACGGTCCGTACTATCAGCGCCAACGCGCAAAAATCTACCGCAGCTTCGTTAAAAGGCTTTTGGAACAGGGTTTGGCTTATCCTTGCTTTTGTACCGCGGAAGAGCTTGACGAAGTCCGCGCCAAGCAGACGGAGAACAAAGAAACCACGGGCTACTACGGCAAGTACGCAAAATGCAGGAACTTAACCGAAGACCAAATTTACGCAAACCTTGCGGCGGGCAAGCCCTTCGTTATACGTCTTAAATCGCAGGGCAGTATAGAAAACAAAACCACCTTCCGCGATGCGATAAAGGGCGACATCACCGTCACCGAAAACGACCAGGACGTCGTTATCTTAAAATCCGACGGTATTCCCACGTATCACTTCGCCCACGCCATAGACGACCACTTTATGCGCACCACGCTTGTAATCCGCGGTGAAGAGTGGCTTTCCAGCCTTCCCGTCCATATCGAGCTTCACAAAGTTCTCGGCTTCAAGCCCCCCAGATACGCGCACACATGTTCGCTTATGAAGATGGACGGCGGCACCAAGCGCAAACTTTCAAAACGCAAGGACCCCGAGCTTTCTTTGGACTATTACAGAAAGGCGGGCTACTATCCTCAGGCAGTCGTAAAATATCTTATGACCGTTCTCAACTCAAAC
>JAIDQV010000045.1 GCA_029062045.1 Clostridia bacterium | reverse complement strand
CTTTCCGTGGTTGCTTATATCATACAGATTATAGCACCGTAACAGAATACAAGAAATTACGAAGGCGGCTTTTCGGTCGTCTTCTTTTTTTAGCACATATGAAATATAAACACGAAATTTTAAAAAATAAAAGAGATAAAAAGTTTACGGGCACCGTACAGGGAAGCGACAAAGGCTACGCCTTTATTATCCCCGACGACGAAAGTTACGGGCACGACTTTTTTGTGCCCCGCCATTCGGTGAACGGGGCCTTTCACGGCGACAGGGTGCTTGCGGCGCACGTTTGCGGTACGCAGGACGAAGCTTATGTTTTAAGAGTTTTAGCGCGCGGAAGCGAAGTCGTAATCGGTACTTTCGAGCGCGACAGAAGCCGCGCTTACGTTTACCCCGACAACCCCAAACAGCCTGAAATTTTTGTTCCGCTCTCTCTTTCTTTAGGTGCAAGAAACGGTGAAAAGGTCGTATGCAAGATAACCTCTTACCCCAAAAACAAAGCCCCCGGCGGTGAAATAATCGAGGTTTTGGGCGAAAGCGGCGAGCTTGAAGCCGAAGAAATTTCTATTATCCGCGCGTACAATTTGGAAGAAGAGTTCCCCGACTCTGCGCTTAAAGAAGCGCGCGAGGTTGCCGAAGAAAAAATTACATTAGGCGGGCGGGAAGATTTCAGAAACAAACTTATTATCACCATCGACGGCGAAGACACGCGAGATATTGACGACGGCGTTTCATTAGAGCGCAAGGGCAAAAACTTTGTTCTTGGCGTACACATCGCCGACGTAAGCCACTACGTTAAGACGGGAACGGCGCTTGACAACGACGCGTACGGGCGCGGGACTAGCGTTTACTTCCCCGACCGAGTTCTGCCTATGCTTCCGAAAGAGCTTTCAAACGGGGCTTGCTCGTTAAACGAGGGCGAAGACAGATACGCGATGAGCTGTATTATGACTTTTACGCCCGAAGGCGAAAGGCTTGATTACAAGATTTGCAAAAGCGTTATTTGCAGTCGCCACCGCACCACTTACACTGAAATTACCGCCCTTTTGAACGGCGAAAAATTTGCTTGCGACAAGTACCCCGATTTAGTAGAAGTTGCAAGCGATATGCAGTCCCTTTGCCTTGCTATGGAAAAACGGCGCGAGCGGCTTGGAAGCGTAAACCTTGACGTGAAAGAGGCGCATATCTATGTAAACGACGAGGGCGAAATTGTGATACCTCCCGCCGAGCGTACTATTTCACAGTGCATAATAGAACAGTTTATGATTTCGGCAAACGAGGCTGTTGCCGAGTTTTTGGAAAGCAAAGGCGCACCCTGTCTTTACCGTATTCACGAGCAACCCGCACCCGAAAAGGCGAACACGTTCTTTTCTTTCTTGCGGGATTTGGGCGTCAAAGTAAAATACGGCGGTGACGATTTAGAGCCTATCGTATTTCAGCAAATTTTAAAGTCGATAGAAGATAAGCCTTTTTATTCTGTGGTGAATAAAGTTATGCTTAGGTCTATGCAGAAAGCGAGGTATTCGGAAGAAAACCTCGGGCACTTCGGGCTGGCTTCTAAGTGCTATTGCCACTTTACTTCCCCTATCCGCCGCTATCCGGATTTATTCGTTCACCGCGCTTTAAAAGCGGTTCTGGAAGGTAAAAAATTTGATAAGCTGGCAAACTTTGCCCACGACGCAGGCGTTGACTGTTCCGCACGCGAGCGCGTTGCCGACGAGTGCGAAAGAAAGGTTGACGACTTGTACAAGCTGTACTTTATGGCAGAGCGCCTGGGCGAGGAATACGACGCGGTCATATCGGGCGTTACGGCGTTTGGCATATTTGCCGAACTTGATAACACTGTTGAGGGGTTTATCCCCTTGGAAGATTTGCCCAAAGACAGTTATAAATTCTATGAAGAAAAGTTCACCTTGGCAGGCGCGAAGTTTACTTTTAAACTGGGCGGCAAGGTGAAAGTTAAAGTTGCGGACTGCGACTTGGGTAGAATGAGAGTTCTGTTTAAACTTATAGTTTAAAAAATTTGCTATTTAACCGTTATGAAGGTATAATGAATTTATGAAGCAGATTGCTTACAACAAGTACGCCCTTTACGAATATTTCGTTTTGGAAAAATTTGAGGCGGGAATAGTTTTGGAAGGTGCGGAAGTTAAGCAGCTTAGACTTGGCAACTGCAATTTAAAGGACAGTTTTTGCCTTCTTCGCGGCGGTGAACTTACACTTAAAAATCTGCACATACCCGTTTACGACAAGGCGGGAGCGTTCTCTTCAAAAGACAGCAAACGCGACAGAAAGCTTTTAATGCACAAGGCCGAAATTGCGCGCCTTGCGGGCAAGGTGAACGAAAAGGGCTTTACAATCGTTCCCCTTCAACTGTATTTTTCGGGTGCGCTTGTAAAGGTTGAAATTGCGCTTTGCAAGGGCAAACAGAACTACGACAAAAAGCGCACGATAGCCGAACGCGACCAAAAACGCGCCTTGGACAGAGAAATTAAAAATTACAGGTAGGTATAATCTAAGGCGCGTTTTTTGATTTTGCACACAGGACGGCACGGTAAAGTGTTTAAGCACGGCAAAACCAATTTCAGCGCCTTGGACAGAGAGATTAAAAATTACAGATAAACTTACGAGGTTTTATTATGAAGAATTACAAGTTAGACACACTTTGCGTACAAGCCGGATATTCGCCCAAATCGGGCGAGGCAAGGATACCGCCCATCGCCCAATCCACCACCTACTTTTACCCCAAAACGCAGGAAATGGCTGACCTTTTCGATTTAAAAAGCGACGGGTACTTCTACTCCCGTTTAGCTAACCCCACTGTTGCAGCGTTTGAGGGCAAGGTTGCCGCACTTGAAGGCGGCGCTTGCGCGATAGGTTGCGCTTCGGGAATGTCGGCAACCACGCTTGCAGTTTTTACGGTTGCGGGCGCGGGGGATAACATTCTTTCGTCGTCGGCGGTATACGGCGGAACTTACAATTTGTTTTCAACCACTCTTCCCAAACTGGGTATTGAGTGCAGGTTTTTCGACCCCGACGCACCCGCGTCCGAGATTGAAAAACTTATTGACGGCAAAACTAAAATGATTTTCACAGAAACGGTTGCAAACCCTGCCATCGTCGTTCTCGATTTTGAGAAAATTGCAAAAATTTCCAAAAAGCACGGCGTTTTGTTTGCTGTTGACAACACGCTTGCAACGCCTATTTTGTGCCGTCCCAAGGAATGGGGTGCGAACATTGTAGTTCATTCTTCCTCGAAATATCTTGACGGACACGCGGCGGCTTTGGGCGGAATAATAGTCGATTTGGGGAATTTTGAATTTAAAGGAAACGAGCGCTATCCTTCCTTTAACGAACCCGACGAAAGCTATCACGGACTGGTATATGCAGATTTGCCCGTTGCCTTCGGAACGAAGTGCCGCGCACAGATGATTCGCGACTTGGGCGCCATTATGAGTCCCCAAAACGGCTTCATATCTTACATAGGCTGCGATACGCTTGCACTCAGAATGGAAAGGCACAGCGAGAATGCTAAGAAGGTTGCCGCTTATCTTAAAAAGCACCCCAAAATCGAGTGGATAAACCACCCCTCGCTTCCAGACAACAAGTACCACAAACTTGCTATGAAGTATATGCCCAACGGACAGGGCGGAATGATGAGCTTCGGCATTAAAGGCAGCGCTGAAAAGTGCGCAACCTTTATGGAAGCATTACAGCTTATCACCCAGGAAACGCACGTTGCCGACGTCAGAAGCTGCGTACTGCACCCTGCTTCAACTACTCACAGACAGCTTTCCGAAGAAGATTTGAAGGCGGCGGGCGTTCCGCACAACCTTGTAAGACTTTCCGTAGGTATAGAAAACGCCGACGATATTATCGCAGACTTAGAACAGGCTTTGGAGAAAGTTTAATGCCCATAGTAATTGACAAAGACATACCCGCCTATAAAATACTTACGGGCGAGAGAATATTCGTTATGGACAAGGAAAGAGCGGTTGCGCAAAACATCCGCCCTATCGAGATTGCCATTTTAAACCTTATGCCGACGAAGGAAACGACGGAAACGCAGTTTATGCGACTGCTTTCCAACTCGCCGTTGCAAGTTAATATAACGCTTATTCAAACTTCCACGTACAAAGCAACGCACGTTGACAAAAGCCATTTGGACAAGTTCTATAAGACTTTTGAAGAAGTTAAGGGTAAAAAGTTCGACGGTATGATAATTACCGGTGCGCCCCTTGAAAATATGCCTTTTGAAAAAGTTGCGTACTGGGAAGAGCTTAAAGAAATTTTTAATTGGACGAAAAGCAACGTTACCTCTACCATTTTCATTTGCTGGGGTGCGCAAGCCGCACTATATCATTTTTACGGCATAAAAAAGCATTCTTTAAAGGAAAAGTGCTTCGGCATATTCGCACATCAGCGCATCCGCGACGGAGTTGCCGAACCGCTTATGCGGGGAATATCGGACGAGTTTCATATGCCGCATTCGAGGCACACAGTTATTTACGCGAAGGACATCTTGAATATAAGCGGGCTGAAAATTCTGGCCTATTCAAAGAAGGCGGGCGCGTCTATAATAAAAAGTATAGACAACCGCCAGGTGTTTGTAACGGGGCATATGGAATATGACAGGTACACGCTTAAAAACGAGTACGAGCGCGACGTTGCGGCGGGACTGGATATTAAACCGCCCGTCAACTATTTTGCGGATAAAGATTTGACGGAAGTCAAAATGAACTGGACTTCTTCCGCAAACCTATTTTACATAAACTGGCTTAACTATTACGTTTACCAGGTTACCCCTTACGATATTTCTTCTATTGATAATTGATTAAAATAAAAG
>JAIDQV010000044.1 GCA_029062045.1 Clostridia bacterium | reverse complement strand
GCATCTTTAAACTTATATCGTGTTTTGGACTTTTTAGAGTCTATATAGCAAATACTTTTACTACTCTTATTGACCGTTTCACAAGTGACGCCCTTCAAGGCTTTGATTATAAAGTAATCAACTTATAAAATTTGAGCTTTTAACTCAATCAATAATGCGGTTTTAACCGCGCGGGTATTTGCACGAACTCTAAAAGTTCTATACCATAAGTTGAGTATAAGGTAAAAAAAAGCCGTTGTCAAATAAAATTTAATAATATTTTCATTAAATAAGTTGATTTTTTAACCGCAATCGTTTAAAATCAATAAAGTACTGCGGAGATGGCTGAGCGGTTTAAGGCGCACGATTGGAAATCGTGTGACGGCTAATACCCGTCCGGAGGTTCAAATCCTCTTCTCCGCGCCAAAAAATGCGCCCGTTCAAGCGGGCGCATTTTTATTTGAAATTATGGAAAACGAATTTACTGTCAAAAACAAACCGATAACTTTTAAAGTTTCCATCGCCTTTATGGTTGCTTCCGTGGCGCTTGCTCTTATGATGATTTTGCTTGTCGTTGCGTGTCGTATCTATGAAAAGGATAAATTTATCTGGTTTATCGAAGTCGTTCCCGCATGCTCTTTGGCGGGGTCAATTTTAGGGCTTTATATCTTTTATAAAGAGGAGTTTTCTTTTAAAGAAGGTGTGTTCAAATATATTAGGGTTTTCAAAAAAGATGTCGCAATTAATGCGGCAACAATCGATTATGTTTATATGCACCCTATCGGGCAGAGAACTAAAATAGAATTTATGAATAAGAAAGGCGAAATTACTGACATGATTTTGGACGACGGCACAATTTTACAGGACGGAATATTTTTAAATGCACTTGAAAAGCTTCAAATAAAAGTAATAAGGAACGGTTATGGCGACGAATAAAGATTTTTTAGATTATATTGCAGAACAGTTTAACGGTGAAGGGCTGACATTTCGACCCATGATGGGGGAGTATCTTGTTTATTATAGGGGTAAGCTGGTCGGAGACGTTTGTGACAACAGACTTTTAATAAAACCCGTTGAAAGCGCAAAAAAGCTAATGCCGGATGCCGAATATCAGTTGCCTTACGAAGGGGCGAAACCGATGATTTTAGTCGATAATATTGACGACGGAGAATTTTTGAGAGAATTGTTTGAAAAAATGTACGCCGAACTTCCCGAACCTAAACCGAAAAAGAAGGTGCAAAAATGAAAATAATTGACGCACATGCACACGTCGCGCAATATATTGCGGGCTTCACTTCACGAGGTGAATTACGGGCATTGGGTGGCGGCAAGGCTCAGTATTCTACCGGTGAGGTGTTTCAAATGTTTCCGCCGGAAATGGGGGATCTGGGTGTTACGCCAGAAGCGCTTTTAAAAGTTATGGACAAGCACGGCGTTGAAAAGGCCGTACTTTTACAAGGAAACTGGTTAGGTTTTCAAAATGAATACACCTACAAGGCAGTGAATAATTATCCAAACCGATTTGTTGGTGCGGCGACTTATGACCCGTTTTGTGTAAATGTTAAAGAAATCAGAAAACACCTTTTCGATGATTTGGGTTTTAAAGTAGTCAAGTTCGAGTTGTCAAACGGCTCGGGGCTTATGGCTAACCGTTCGCCAGTTGACCTTGACGGCGAAGTAATGAACGATTGCTACGGTCATGCCCGCGAAAAAGGTTTGACGGTAGTGCTTGATATAGGTAGACCGAATAACCCTTGTTGGCAAGTCGATGCGGTTGCTTCCGTAGTAAAAAAATACCCGCAAATAACTTTTGTAATTTGCCATTTACTTGCACCTCAAAGAGGGGATAACGAGCTATTGAAAAAATCGCTTCAAAAACTGATTGCCCCCAATATATACTTCGATTACGCAGCATTAGCGCATAATCAAAGGCCCGAAATTTATCCCTACCCGACAGCTGTGGAACACTTGAAGACCGCAAAAGAAATAGTGGGCGCGGACAGACTAATGTTCGGCAGTGATATGCCTTCGACTCTTGCCCGTGAAAGCTATGAAAATTTAATAAATTTTGTTGTGGAAAGCGGGGCGTTTGCGCAAAATGAGCTTGAAGATATTTTCTATAACACGGCACGGAAAGTTTATTTCAGTAACTGAATTTAATGCAATCGTAAGCGGGGTATAGCGCCCCGCTTTTATTGTATAAATTTTACTTATACCTCGGTTAAGTAATTGCATATTCAAATGAATAATTATTCGTTTGGAAATGAATATATATTGTGATATAATCAAAACCGAAAAAAATATTTATTGTGTTTTTTAAGGAGAACTATGAATTACGTAGAAAAAGTTTTGAAGAATTTAAAAAAGCAAAACCCTAACGAGCCCGAGTTTCATCAGGCGGCAACCGAAATTTTAACCACACTTGCACCCGTAGTTGAAAAACATCCAGAATACGAAAAGGCAGGACTTTTGGAAAGGTTTGTTGAACCTGAAAGAGTCATTATGTTCCGAGTTCCCTGGGTGGATGATAAAGGCAATGTGCAGGTAAACAAGGGTTACCGCGTGCAGTTCAACAGCGCGATAGGACCTTACAAGGGCGGTTTAAGATTTCATCCTTCCGTAAATCTTTCCATTATCAAATTTTTGGGTCTAGAGCAGATTTTAAAGAACAGCTTAACAGGTTTACCTATAGGCGGCGGCAAGGGCGGTTCCAACTTTGACCCCAAAGGCAAATCCGATAGAGAAATTATGTCCTTCTGCCAAAGTTTTATGACCGAGCTTTATCGTCATATCGGCGCAGATACAGATGTTCCCGCAGGTGATATCGGTGTTGGCGGAAGAGAAATCGGATATCTTTTCGGACAGTATAAGAGAATACGCGACGAGCACGTCGGAGTTCTTACGGGCAGAGGGCTTTCTTATGGCGGAAGCCTTGTAAGAACCGAAGCTACCGGCTACGGGCTCGTTTATATAACAGAAGAGGCGATGAAGGCGCGTGGTGACAGCTTTAAAGGTAAAACCGTTGTAATTTCCGGCTCAGGCAACGTTGCTATTTACGCATGTGAAAAAGCGCAAAGTTTGGGCGCGAAAGTTGTCGCGATGTATGACAGCAACGGTTACGTTTACGATCCCAACGGAATTAAACTTGATATAGTAAAAGACATAAAAGAAGTTAAGCGCGGACGTATAAAGGAATACGCTGAAAGGGTTGCAGGTGCGACTTATAAAGAGGGGTGCAGTGGAATTTGGACTATTCCTTGCGACGTTGCACTTCCTTGCGCAACTCAGAATGAAATTGATGAAAAGTCAGCTGAAATACTTGTTAAAAACGGCGTAAAATACGTTGCCGAGGGCGCTAATATGCCTTCCACGTTAGAGGCTATCGACGTGTTCCAAAACAACGGCGTTGTATTCTTGCCGGCAAAGGCGGCAAATGCGGGCGGCGTAGCAACGTCGGCACTTGAAATGGCGCAGTCGTCGGGCAGAATGTTCTGGTCATTTGAAGAAGTAGACAGTAAACTGAAAAACATTATGATAAACATTTATCACAATATTGACAGCGCGGCTAAAGAATACGGTTATGAGGGCAACTACGTTATGGGTGCAAACATAGCGGGCTTTATCAAAGTTGCAACCGCAATGATGGCGCACGGAATAGTGTAAATTCTATATCTATTATAAAATCCCGCAGTTTTCTGCGGGGTTTTTCTCTTTCTATAATTGACAAAATGTGGCGGGTTTGGTAAACTTATACAGATAACAGTGAGGAGACGTATGGTAGAAGTATTAGTAACTTCATTAAACGCCGTAGTGCCAATAATATTACTTATACTTTTGGGCTACCTATTAAAGCGTTTCAAGTTTTTAAACGACAATTTTGTTAAGATAGGAAACAAGTTTGTCTTCAAGGTTTGCTTGCCGTGTATGCTGTTTATTAATATCTACGACGGGATGGATAGCTTTGCCGACATCCGATGGGACGTAGTTTTATATTCGGTAATAACAATCTTAGTAATTTTCGGGTTAGGGCTGGTTACGGCAATTTTAACCACGAAAAAGAAAAATAGACGCGGCGTTATATTGCAGTGTTCGTTTAGAAGCAACTTCGCAATAATCGGACTTGCTCTTGTTGAAAGCCTTGGCGGAGATAAAGGGCTTGCAAGTATTGTTTCAGCTTTTTCAATCCCTATCTTTAATATTCTTGCGGTTATTGCTCTGTCAATTTTCGCAGAGGAAGAAACTCCTGTCGAAGAAACTGCAACAGAACAGTTGACTATCCATGACCAAGCTATGGAGGAAGGCACACAGTCTTCACCCTGTGTAAAAGCGGTAAAGTCAAAGCACAGCGTTAAAAAAATTCTCTTGAATATTATAAAAAACCCTTTGATTATAGGCGTTTTTGTAGGGCTTGTTTTTGTGGCTGTAAGAGAAATCGAAAGGGCTTGCGGCGGTGTGGATATTGACGGAAACCTCGTCTTCAGTTTCAAAGTGCATTTAAAATTTCTCTATACATGCACTAGTAATTTAAAAGCCATTGCATCGCCCTTGGCGCTTATAGTTTTGGGCGGACAGTTCCAGTTTACAGCTGTAAAGGGAATGACGAAGGAAATAATTGTAGCTACAGCGTGGCGAGTTTTGCTTGCGCCGTTAATCGGCATAGGCGTGGCGTTGCTTTTAAGCACTTACACGGATTTGTTCACTTTTGGTGCGGAAGTTTATCCCACGCTAATAGCATTGTTTGGAACGCCCGTTGCGGTTTCAAGTGCAATTATGGCGGGAGAGATGAAAAACGACGAACAACTTGCCACACAGCTTGTAGTTTGGACGAGCTTATGCTCGATAGTGACCATTTTTGTTACAGTATTTTTAATCGGATTGATAACGGTATAATTTATGAAAATTCTTGCAATAACCCCTAAAAGCGCAACGTTTGAACTTGACGGCAATTTGTCGCCCTATTTCAGCGGCAATAACTTTTTAATTGAGCTTAACGATAAGCTGGTTCGGCAGGAAAACCGCAATGTTTTCTCGGTTTTCGGACTTGCCTCCAACACGGATTACATATGTAATGTGAACGGTGAAAGCGTTAAGTTCAAAACCACGCAGGCCAGCCTGGAAATAAGTATCGAAAAATTCGGCGCGGTGGGTGACGGAATTCACGACGATACAGGCGCGTTTACCGCTGCTATGAACTGTTTGCCGGACAATTCCGTTCTAACGGTGCCTGCCGGTCAGTATTCAATAAAACCCGTATTTTTGAAAAGCGGTATAACTATTTATCTTGAAAAGGGCGCTAAAATTTGTGCGGCTGCCGCACGCGGTGATTATCCTATTTTGCCCGGAGTGCTTGACGGAATTAACTGCCGCCGCAATATCGGCACATGGCAAGGTGAAGAGGACGACTGTTTTGCTTCTGTTTTTACAGCCTACGCACAAAATAATATCGCAATTATCGGCGAAGGCGAAATTGATTGCTGTGCGGCGCAAGGCGACTGGTATTTTAATCACAGAGTCAAGAGGGGGGCATGGCGTCCGCGGGGGTTGTTCTTTAACCGTTGCGACGGCGTAACCGTGCTTGGTGTTGCGGTAAGGAATACGCCCAGCTGGAACATTCATCCATATTTTTGCAGTAATGTAAAGCTATACGATTTGGTGCTTGAAAATTCTTCCGATTCGCCTACAACGGACGGTATTGACCCCGACTGTTGCACCGGTGTTGAGATAGTTGGCGTAAAAATTTCCGTAGGTGACGACTGTATCGCGCTTAAATCTGGCACATACGAGTTTGCAAAACGCTACAAAGTGCCTTGCAAAGGCGTAACCATAAGAAACTGCCTAATGCGTGAGGGCCACGGCGGCGTGGTTTTCGGAAGTGAACTTTCAGGCGGCATAGAAGATATTTCCGTTTCAAAATGCCTTTTCGAAGGGACGGACAAAGGCCTCAGAATTAAGACCCGCCGCGGCAGAGGAAGAATAGGTAAGTGCGACGGCGTAACTTTTTCTGACATCGTAATGAAGAATGTCAAAGTTCCGTTCGTTATAAATATGTACTATAATATGGGCGACGAAACTGGGCACACCGAGTATGTTTGGACGACGGAAAAACTTCCTGTGGATGAAAGAACGCCACAAGTAGGATCGTTCGTTTTCAAAGATATGGTTTGCACGGGCGTTGAATATGCGGCGGCGGCATTCTACGG
>JAIDQV010000043.1 GCA_029062045.1 Clostridia bacterium | reverse complement strand
TTTGCTTCGGGTGAGGCTGTACAAGTCAAGTATATAGTTGAAAAGTTGGGTTGCAGCGTCAAAGAAGTCAACAAGTGCGTTGACGAGCTTAAAGAAAAATACAACGAGGATAGCGGCATACAGCTTCTTGTTTTCAACGGTAAGTTACAGTTTGCGTCAAGCCCCAAATACAAACAGCAGATTTCGGAAGTTCTTATTCCAATAAAAGAAAAAGAATTCACGAAAACTATTTTGGAATGCGCCGCGCTTATTGCATACAAACAGCCCGTAACCAAGCCCGAACTTGAAGAGATAAGGCAGGTTAGCTGCGATTATGCAATACATACTTTGTTAGAGCTTGAAATGATAGTTCCCTGCGGCAGAAAGGATGCCGTCGGCAAGCCTATAATGTACGCGACTACGGACAACTTTTTGAAGAGGTTTAAGCTCAATTCAATCGACGAACTGCCCGACTATGACGAGCTTATGGCGCAAATTGCAGAGCTTAACAATAACATTATCGAAGACGAGGACGATGCAAATTACCTTTACAAAAAGGACGTTTACGTTGAAGAAGGCACGGAAGCGCCTAAAGCTGAGGAAAAGGTTGAGGAGAAGAAGCCCGTTGTTGACGAAAACGGCTACGAACTTCCCGATTTCGACGAGGATGACGACGTAATAAAAATTAATTGATAAAATTCAAATGCAAATTAAAAGGACGGGTTGCCCGTCCTTTTTTGTATATTTTAATTGTAGTTACAAATAATAACGGTATGACAGACGTTCTAGTTTGGCTTTCGGCTGTCGGGTTTCTTCTGGCGGTGTTTCCAATTCACATATTTAACTATTTTTATATCAATACCGCCAACAAATACGCAAGCGTAAACGCAGGGGTGTACGGCATAAGATTTTTTAATGCAAACACCATCGAAAACAACCCGCGGGAAATGCAAGTAAACGGAAAAAAGAAGAAGGTAGACCCGTCCAAATTCAAGCTGAATTTTTATAAAATTTTCAACCAGCTTTGCATCTATAAAATCGTTCAGCTCGGTGACTACGGTATGCGAAAAGACGGCAACGCGTATATCCTTCTTTTACAGAGCGGACTTACAACGGCTATCTATAAATTTTTACAGATGAACGGGAATTACGGCAAACTGAGAAACTACGTGATTTTGAACGCCGAACACTCGGACATAAGATATTACGCCAAAGCAGTAACCGTAATAAATCTTATGGTTGTTGCAAAAATATTTTTAATTATAATTATGGAGAAAATAAATGAACGGAAAAATTAAGAGAAGCAGAGATAAAGAATTTGACGCGCCCGCGCTTTCAATAGAAAAAGTTGCCGGTGCAGACACTGTCGTGGGTAAGTCTATAGTTACCGTAAGCGGTACGGAAGTTATTCCTCTTTCGTCGGTTACAGTTGTAAATTTAAGCGGCGGCGGAGAGTACGGCGACGTGAAAACTTTTAAAGAAGCCGACGGGTTCCAACTTGCGGGCGGCAACGGCACTGTTATAACCGTAAAACCCAAAGGGTTTTTGGTTGACGACGGAACGGGTTGCCGACTTATGAAAATGGACGATGATGCCATTGATACGCTTATAGATAAAACAGGAGAACTTATTCATAAACTGACAGACAATGCGTAAAAAATATTTACTTTTAACCAGCTTAATAGTTTGTATAACCTTCGGTGCGTTATTTGCCGTAAAACCTCAAAGTGCGGAGGCAAGTGCTGCGGCAGAAATCGCTATGGAACTTACAACCGAAACCGTGCTTAAAGAAGGCAATGCCGATACCAGGCTTCCCATGGCAAGCACCACAAAGATTATGACGGCGATAATTATAGTCGAAGACTGTAATTTAGACGAAGTAATCACCGTGCCCGATAAAGCGGTCGGGGTGGAAGGCTCAAGCATCTATCTTAAAAAGAACGAGCAAATCGATGTGAGAGATTTACTGTACGGTTTAATGCTCCGTTCGGGAAATGACAGCGCAACTGCGCTTGCCATTCATCACAGCGGCAGTGTGGAAAAGTTTGTTGAAGTTATGAACAACCGCGCTAAGAAAATGGGCGCGGAAAATACTCAGTTCAAAAATCCCAGCGGACTGCCCGATAGCGAGCACTACACGACTGCCCGAGACTTGTGCAAAATTGCCTGCTACGCCATGCGTAACGAAACTTTCAAGGAAGTGGTTTCCACGCATAATTATAAGGGCAAATTCCGCACTTACGCCAATAAAAACAAAATGCTCTATTCTTACGAAGGGGCAAACGGCGTTAAAACGGGTTATACCGTAAAGGCGGGGCGGTGCTTGGTTTCATCTGCGGAAAGGGACGGAATGAACGTGGTAACCGTTGTTCTTAATTGCCCCGATATGTATGAAAGAAGTAAAGCTCTTTTAGACATTGCCTTCAAAAATTACAAATTGCTGAATTTAAGCGAAAACGCAGTATATTCTTCGGGCTCTATATTGTGTTCGTTGTCAAAACCTTGTAAATTAGTTGTAAGAAACAGTGAAAATCTTGACTTTAAAGTAGTTCCTTTGATTGAAAATACCAAAATCAAAAAGGGCGATTTAGTGGCAAGGCTTGAAATTTACGATGTAAACGGCTTGATTTTTAAAGAAAATTTGTATAGTATATAGCTATGCGAATTAACAAATTTTTAGCCGCGGCTGGGGTCGCTTCAAGGCGTGAGTGTGATAAACTTATTTCCGAAGGCAAAGTTACCGTAAACGGTAAAACGGCGTCTTTGGGACTTGAAGTGGGACTTGATGACGAGGTTGCGGTTAACGGCAACAAAGTCGTTTTAAAAAAGAACGAATATTATCTTTTGAATAAACCTAAGGGTTATATTTGCTCTGTTTCGGACGAAAGGGGCAGAAAAACCGTAATGGATTTAATGCCGCAAGGTGCGGGCAGGATTTACCCCGTGGGCAGGCTCGACTACGACAGCGAAGGGCTTTTAATTATGACCACGGACGGCGAACTTGCGCAAAAACTTACGCACCCTTCGAATGAAGTCCCCAAAACCTATCTTGTAAAGATAGAAGGCGTGCTGACTGAGGCGGATTTGAACCCGATAAGAAGCGGTGTTGAAATTGACGGTTATATGACGAAAAAGTGCAAAGCGCATATCGTTGAAACGAACAAGGCCTACACAAAAATTCATATAACTTTGACCGAGGGCAAGAACAGGGAAATACGAAAGATGTTTGCCGCAATCGGTAAAGAAGTTACCCTTTTAAAGCGCATAAAAATAGGCGAGATTACTTTAAGAGGGCTTGACAGGGGCGCATACAGAAAGCTGTCCCCGCAAGAAGTTGCATATTTAAATTCGTTATAAATTAGGAACGGCGCGGGCTGATGCTCGCGCCGTAATTTTATACAATAACAATTTTGTTCACAGCATTTATATTTGTAATCTGTTGCCACTGCAAGTATGCAAAGTCGTCTTGCTTTTTGCACTGTACGGCGGCTTCGGAAAGTTTACGCTCGTCGCTACCGCAAGTTAAAACAGGATAGGGTGATTTCGCAAGTGCGGACAAGACTTTGTCTGCACTTTCTCTTTTTACGGCTAGAGGAGAAATATACAAATCGGAAGATAAAAACTTTTTGCAATCCGCTTGATAAAGATTTAAAAAGTTTGCGCACAAAATTCTTTTTATGCGTGAAGAGGTAAACCGTTTAGAAGTTGCTTCACTTACAATTTCTTTAAATGGCAAAGTCTGTAAGGTTTTCAACGTATTTTCAAGCCCGTCGTTACAGCCGTAAACTTTGGTTAAATCTTCGGCGGAAGTGCGGGAAAGTATCAGTTTCAAACAATCTTCGTATTTTGCTTGTTCGGCAGTGAAGTCATATAAATCGTTATAAGTAAAAGGCGGAACATTGTCTTTTATTAAAGGCGAAGTTAAGTTCATGCGTATTGCGCTTGCCGAAGAAAAGTTTTGCTTTACCGTGCCGTCGTTATAATCCGCACCCAAGCGTTTTACTGGTAAAAGTTTTATGCTCTTTCCCGTTCGTAAAACGGCCTTTGTATACTCAACACCGAGTGTGTTGTTCGGCTTGGATAAAAGTTCCGCCTTCCCGCCGATTTTTTCAAACGCAAAAGCATAGCTTTTGATATAGCTTTCACCTTCGTCAAGTTTGTTGCGTAAATAGGTTTTAAAATCTTCGCTTTCGTTAGTAAGAAGTTCCGCCGCGCTTAAAAAATCGCGTTCGTTTCCGCTTTCACAGCCGAAAGCAAGAGTATCCAGTTCAGGAATGGAAGAAAGTATTTTTACTGCTCCGCTTGCAAAAATTTCCGCGGGTGAAACCGAGAATGCCACGGGTAGCTCAATAACGCAATCGGCACCGCCCAAGACGGCGTGTTTTGCCCTAGTATGCTTTTCAACTATGCAAATATCGCCGCGCTGAGTGAAGTTCCCGCTCATTATGCACACAACGGCGTCGCAACCCGAAAGTTTACGCGCTTCTTTTAAAATATATTCGTGCCCGTTGTGAAAGGGGTTAAATTCGCAAATAATTCCACAAATTTTCATTCTAAATCTTTACAATCAAAAAAAGTTGGTATATAATGGTAATGTTGTAACAAACCCATTATATAGCGGTTTGCGTTAAAAATAAAGCATTTTAAGGAGAAAATGATATGTCATTGCTTGACAAAATCAAGAAAGCGGGAAAAGAAGTTGTAGACGCAGTAAACGGTACGCCTTCACTTTTGAGAGAAATCAAGGAAAAAGCCGCCGCGCGCAATAAAACGATAGTTTTATGCGAAGGCGAGGACAAGCGTGTAGTTGAAGCTGCTGCGCAGATTACCAAAGAAGGTATTGCGAAGATAGTTCTTATCGGCAACGAAGAAGAGTGCAAGAAAGTTGCGCCCGATGTAGATCTTACGGGTATTACGCTTATCGACCCTTTAACTTCCGAAAAAACCGCAGAATATGCTAAGATTTTATACGAAGCAAGAAAAGCTAAGGGCATGACGGAAGAGCAGGCTGCCGAGCAGGCAAAGGACAGAACAATGTTCGGTGCGCTTATGCTTAAAGCAGGCGACGTAGACGGTTACGTCTCCGGTGCGTGCCATTCAACGGCAAACACGCTTCGCCCCGGTTTACAGGTTGTTAAAACCGCACCTGGTATCAAAACCGTGTCAAGCTGTTTCATTATGATTGCTCCCGATAAAAATAATCCTTACAACCCCGACGGTGTTGCGGTGTTTGCGGATTGCGCAATAAACATCGAACCCACGGCGGAACAGCTTGCGGATATCGCTATAACTTCCGCAAAAACGGCAAAAGATATTGCAGGTATCGAACCCAAGGTTGCAATGCTTTCGTTCTCTACGAAGGGCAGCGGCAACGATGATAAATTTACTCAGTCGGTACCCAAGGTTCAGCAGGCAACCGCGCTTGCAAAAGAAGCGGCACCCGACCTTGCTTTGGACGGCGAATTCCAGTTCGACGCGGCTGTTGCACCCGAAGTCGGACAGCTTAAAGCGCCCGGTTCAAAAGTTGCGGGACACGCAAACGTATTCGTATTCCCCAACATCAACGCGGGCAATATCGGTTACAAAATTGCACAGCGCTTCGGCGGATATATGGCTATCGGTCCCGTATGTCAGGGCTTTGCAAAACCTTTGAACGATTTGTCGCGCGGATGCAACGTGGACGATATAGTTGCAACCGTAGCGGTTACGGCATTACAAGCAGAATAATTAAAGGGGATTAATCAACATGAAAATTTTAGTAGTTAACGCAGGAAGCTCTTCACTTAAATATCAGCTCATCGATATGGAAACCGAAAAGGTTCTCGCTAAGGGCAACTGTGAAAGAATAGGTTTAAGGGGCTCGGTTTTAAAGGCAAAGGGCAACGGCGTAGAAAGAATTTACAAAGAAGCTATGCCCAGCCACGAAGTTGCAATTCAGCTGGTTTTGGAAGCATTGCGCGATGACGATATCGGCGTTATAAAGTCAATGGACGAAATCGACGCAGTAGGTCACAGAGTAGTTGCAAGCGGCGAATACTTCAAAAAGACCACGCTTGTTACACCCGAAGTTTTGAAAACTTTGGAAGAGAAGACTTTCGAGCTCGCTCCTTTGCACAACCCTGCGGCGGCAATGGGACTTCGCGCATGTATGAAGGTTATGCCCAAAACTCCTATGGCGCTCGTATTCGATACGTCTTTCCATCAGACCATGCCCGAAAAGGCTTACCTTTACGGCATCGATTATAACGATTATAAAGAGTTCGGCGTAAGAAAGTACGGCGCACACGGCACAAGCCACAAGTTTGTTGCCAGCGAAGCGGCAAAATACCTCGGCATGAAGCCCGAAGAACTTAAAATCGTAACCTGCCACCTCGGCAACGGTTCTTCCATTTCGGCAGTTGACGGCGGTAAATGCATTGATACTTCAATGGGCTTTACACCGCTTGCAGGCGTCCTCATGGGTACGCGTTCGGGCGATATCGACGCATCGGCTGTTGAATTCCTTGCAAGAAAGAAGGGGATGAGCCACGAAGAAATTTTAAACTACCTCAACAAGAAAAGCGGTGTTGCCGGTATTTCGGGCGTTTCAAGCGATTTCAGAGATTTAATCGCCGGTGCAAAGAAGGGCAACGAAAGATGCATTCTTGCGCTTGATATGTTTGCATACCAGGTTAAAAAATACGTTGGCGCGTATGCGGCGGCAATGGGTGGACTTAACTGCATAGTATTCACTGCAGGCGTCGGCGAGAATACCCCCACGGTAAGAGAAGACGTTTGTAAAGGGCTTGAATTCCTCGGTGTTAAGTTCAGCGCAAAGATGAACAAAGCTAAAAACGACGGTTCTATCCGCGATATTTCGGCAAAATCTTCAAAAGTTAAAGTTCTTATTATTCCCACCAACGAAGAACTTGTTATCGCAAGAGAAACGGCTGAACTTTTGTAAAAATATTTTCGTGATATCACGATAATTGGTTGACAAAGATTAACCCTTATAATATAATTTTATAGTCAACTTTGGTATGGAATTAGAAGTTAAAAGGCTTATCGCCCACGGAAAATACGCGGGAAGTTTCAGTTTTGATTACGTTCCGCCCGAAAACTTGTGCCTTGTGCCTCTTTGCAAAATAGGGGAAGTTAAGGTTGAGGGCGAGTATGAAATTTTCGACGACGACTGCGTTGAAATAAAATTAACCGTGAAGTATTTGCTCGCAGGGCAGTGTTCGTACTGTTTAAGTGATGCAAAGAAAAATGTAAGCTATTTAACGGAAGTGCTTTTCGTACCCGAAAAAGACGATGAAAATTATTATTACG
>JAIDQV010000042.1 GCA_029062045.1 Clostridia bacterium | reverse complement strand
CTGAATTGGGGGTGCCGTTGACGATGGTGTCGTAAGTTGTTACACGGCCTACGATATCGTCCGACTTAACCGTTAAAATTTCCTGCAGGATGTGCGCCGCGCCGTATGCTTCGAGTGCCCAAACTTCCATTTCGCCGAAACGCTGGCCGCCGAACTGAGCTTTACCGCCGAGGGGCTGCTGTGTAACGAGGCTGTACGGGCCGATTGAACGCGCGTGGATTTTATCGTCGACAAGGTGGATAAGTTTAATCATATACTGTACGCCGACGGTAACCCTGTTTTCAAAGGGTTCGCCAGTTCTGCCGTCGTATACCTGAATTTTACCGTCAACCTTGCCTTCGGGGTTGAGAATGTTATTCTCTTGGAACAGCTTTTTAATATCCTGCTCAGTTGCGCCGTCGAATACGGGGGTTGCGATTTTCCAGCCGAGCTGTTTGCAAACAAGACCTAAGTGAACTTCGAGGACCTGTCCGATGTTCATACGCGAAGGAACGCCGAGGGGGTTCAAAACGATTTGCAGGGGCGTGCCGTCTGCAAGGAAAGGCATATCCGCCTGAGGAAGCACGCGGGAAATAACGCCCTTGTTACCGTGACGTCCTGCCATCTTGTCGCCGACCTGTATTTTACGCTTTTGCGCGATATAAACGCGAACGAGCTTGGAAACGCCGGGGGACAATTCGTCTTTGTTTTCACGGGTGAATACTTTTACGTCTACGACGATACCGCCTTCACCGTGGGGAACCTTCAAAGAGGTATCCCTAACTTCCCTTGACTTTTCGCCGAAGATTGCTCTGAGAAGTCTTTCTTCGGGGGTAAGTTCGGTTTCGCCCTTGGGGGTAACTTTACCGACTAAGATGTCGCCGGGCTGAACTTCAGCACCTACGCGGATAATACCGTCTGCATCCAAATCTTTAAGAGCGTCTTCGGAAACGTTGGGAATATCCCTTGTGATTTCTTCCGCACCGAGCTTGGTATCCCTTGCCTCGGTTTCGTGCTCTTCGATATGGATTGAAGTGAATACGTCGTCTTGTACGAGTTTTTCTGAAATGAGAATTGCATCCTCGTAGTTGTAACCTTCCCATTCCATATAGCCGATGAGAATGTTTTTACCGAGGGCAAGTTCGCCGTTGTTGGTTGCGGGACCGTCCGCAATGATTTCGCCCGCTTCAACTCTGTCGCCCGTGTTGATAATGGGACGCTGGTTGAGGCAAGTGCCTTGGTTGGAACGCGCGAACTTCTTCAAAGGATATTCGGTTACAAGACCGTTTTCTTCCTGAATTTTGATGCAATCCGAAGCTACGCCGACTGCAACGCCCGCGTTCTTCGCTCGGACTATAACGCCGCTGTCGCGTGCGATAGCGCCTTCGATACCCGTTGCAACGATTGCGCTTTCAGTCTTCATAAGAGGAACCGCCTGACGCTGCATGTTCGAGCCCATGAGCGCACGGTTGGTATCGTCGTTTTCAAGGAAAGGTATAAGCGCGGTTGCAACCGAAACGAGCTGCTTAGGGCTTACGTCCATATAGTCAACCTTGTCTGCGGTGTACTGCGTGATTAAATCACGGAAACGGCAGCCGACGTGGTCGTTCTGGAAACGGTTGGTTATATCGAGCGGTTCGTTTGCCTGTGCTACGATGTATCTGTCCTCTTCGTCTGCGGTGAGGTAATCTACGTGGTCTGTAACCCAAGTATCGATGACCTTGCCTTCTTTGTCGTAGGTGTGTTCAACCTTTCTGTAGGGGCTCATGATAAAGCCGTACTCGTTGACCTTCGAGAAAGTTGCAAGCGAAGAAATAAGACCTATGTTCTGACCTTCGGGAGTTTCTATGGGGCAAAGTCTGCCGTAGTGCGAGTGGTGAACGTCGCGGAC
>JAIDQV010000041.1 GCA_029062045.1 Clostridia bacterium | reverse complement strand
TCAACCTCGTTGATTTCGATATGAAGTACGGGCATAGAAACGACGTGCCCGGCTATGCCGCCGCCGCGACGGAGTTCGATAACTTTTTAACCTCTTTCCTTCCAAAAATGCGGGAAGAGGACGTTTTGCTTATAACCGCCGACCACGGATGCGACCCTTCAACGCCGTCCACCGACCATTCCCGCGAATACACGCCTATGCTCATTTGCGGCAAGTCTGTTAAAAACGGCGTCAACCTCGGTACGCGCGCAAGTTTTTCGGATATCAGCGCAACCGTGCTGGAATATT
The DNA here is from genome assembly GCA_029062045.1 of Clostridia bacterium. GTDB lineage: Bacteria > Bacillota > Clostridia > Christensenellales > Borkfalkiaceae > Coproplasma. The sequence goes on along the minus strand of JAIDQV010000041.1, from coordinate 2,216 downwards.
TCGGAGTTGAGCAGTCTGGCACGAAGGGAGAGAGCTTCTTAAAGGCGGTAACCAAATGACAGATTACAAACCACTTATGATGCAGGCGCTGGAAGCGCGCAAAAAATCCTATTCGCCCTATTCGCATTTTTGCGTAGGGGCGGCACTGCTTACAAAAAGCGGTAAGGTGTACACGGGCTGCAATATCGAAAGCGCGTCGTACACGCCCACGAACTGTGCCGAGCGCACTGCAATTTTCAAAGCCGTAAGCGAAGGCGAACGCGATTTCGAGGCGATTGCCATCGTAGGCGGCAGGGCAAACGAAAAGGGCGGGTTTTGCGCCCCCTGCGGAGTTTGCAGGCAGGTAATTGCAGAGTTTTGTGATAAAGATTTTAAAATAGTTCTCGGTGACGAGGAGAAGATAGAAGTACACACTCTCGGCGAGATGTTGCCGTATTCATTTACAAATAAGAATTTATGAAAAAGATTTTAAGTAAAATTGCGGTGGTCATTCTTGCCGTGAGCATGATATGTATGATGGCGGGCTGCGAGTATCTGGAAGGTCTGTTGGACAGTCTCCCCGAACTTCCCGAAATAACTTTACCGAATGACACGCCTAAACCCGACGACACGCCTAAACCCGACGATACGCCAAAACCGGATGATACACCCAAACCCGACGACGGCAAGCATAAACACACGGATGCGAACAACGACAAAATTTGCGACGAGTGTAAAGAAAGCGTTATGGCAGAGCTTTCTTTTTATGCCGTCAACGACTTACACGGCAAATTTATGGATACCGACAGCCAACCGGGGTTGGACGAATTTACTACGTATTTAAAAAATTTATACGAAGATAATGCGCGTGAAGAGGTTTTACTCTCGTCAGGCGATATGTGGCAGGGTACGGTAGAATCTTCAACCAACAAGGGCCGGCTTATGACGGAGTGGATGAACGAAGTCGGCTTTTCGTCTATGACGCTCGGCAACCACGAATACGACTGGGGTGCCAACGTGCTTACGCCCAACAGCGAGCTTGCCGAATTCCCCTTCCTTGCAATAAACGTTACATATAATAATAAACCCGTCGATTACTGTAAAGCGTCTACCACGGTTGAAAAGGGCGGTATTAAAATCGGTATCATAGGCGCAATAGGCGATTGTTTAAGTTCAATTTCTGGCGACTTCAAAACAGGGCTGAGTTTCGCAACGGGTTCCGCGCTGACCTCGCTTGTAAAGAAAGAGGCAACTCGCCTCAGAAATGAAGAAGGGTGCGATTTTATCGTATATTCCATTCACGACGGCGGCGACAGCTTTTCCTCGTCGGGCATAAATTCGGTTACGAATAACGATATGTCCTATTACGATACCGCACTTTCAAACGGATACGTCGACCTCGTATTTGAAGGGCATACCCATCAGCGCTATATTTTAAAGGACGAGTACGGCGTTTACCATTTACAGGGCGGCGGCGAAAACAGCTATATAAGCTGTGCCGAAGTTTCCTATAATATGGTAACAGCACAATATACCGTATCGCCCGGTCTTATAAGCAAAAACGTTTATGCAAATAACAAGTTAGACGACGACCCCGTCATTGAGGAAATTTTCAATAAATATTTCCCCGACGGCAACCCGTACACCACGGTTTTGGGCACAAACATTTCAAACAGAAACGAAGCCGCTATTTGCGATACTGTTGCCCAGCTTTACTATTTGAAAGGCTTAGAAGAGTGGGGTCAGTACGATATAGTTCTCGGAGGCGGCTATTTAAAACCGCGCTCGCCGTATAAGGTTTCCGCGGGCAACGTAACTTACGCTAGTCTGTTCTCTGTTTTGCCCTTTGATAACGAAATCGTTCTGGGCAGAATAAGCGGATATTATTTAAAAAAGCAGTTTCTCGATACCACAAATACAAACTATCACGTTTACAGCACTATAACTTCGGACGACGTTTCGGATAACTCTTATTACTACATAGTAGTAGACAGCTATTCTTCGACGTACGGACCGAACAGAATTACGGAAGTCGCGCGTTCGCAAGACGGAAAGTATGCAAGAGATTTACTTGCCGACTTCGTATCTAAGGGCGGCTGGGGTTCGTCGGTAAAGTCGGCGAGCTATGCCAATTTAACGGGGTACGCATTATGAGAATTTACGATATTATAAAAAAGACGCTCGACGGCGGCGAGCTTAGCACCGACGAAATAAAGTACTTCGTCGACGGAGCAACC
>JAIDQV010000040.1 GCA_029062045.1 Clostridia bacterium | reverse complement strand
TTACATATGTCGCTTGCAGGTATCCGCGATATTTCCACAATCAACACGCCGCCGTTAAAAAGGCTGCCCGTTCAAACCTACGTCGTCGAAGAAAGCGAAACTCTAATCCGTGACGCTTGCATACGCGAAATTTCAAGGGGCGGGCAGGTGTTCATTCTCTACAACCGTGTTGAAAGCATTTCCTCTTTCGCGGGTAGAATTGCGGAAATTCTCCCCGAAGCCAAAGTTACTTACGCCCACGGCAGAATGGACAGGGACGTTCTCGAAAACGCAGTCTTTTCCTTCTACCGCGGCGAAAAGAATATTTTGGTTACCACCACGATAATCGAAAACGGAATAGACCTTCCCAACGCAAACACGATAATCGTCATCGATGCAGACCGTCTTGGCATTTCACAGCTCTATCAGCTTCGCGGAAGAGTGGGAAGGGGTTCGCGCCTTGCACAGGCTTACTTCACGTTCAAACCCTCCAAGGTTTTAACAAGCGACGCGGCGGAACGCCTCAAAGCAATTATGCGCTTTACCGAACTCGGTTCGGGCTTCAAAATCGCCATGCGCGACCTTGAAATCCGTGGCGCGGGCAACGTCCTCGGCGCCGAACAGCACGGGCATATGGACAAAGTGGGGTACGAGCTGTATTCCAAACTTTTGAAGGAAGAACTCACAGGCGACAAACAGCTTTCGACCGAGCTCGACGTCAAAGCCACAGCGTATATCCCCGAAGCCTATGTCGAAAGCAGTGCTGGCAGACTTGACTGTTACAAGCAAATTGCGGAAATCCGTTCGGTTGAAGACTACAAACGCGTGTGTCTTTCCATTGAAGACAACTACGGTCCCATGCCCGAAGAGGTTTTAAACCTCTTGATTATTGCGGTTTTGAAGTCGTTTGCGGCAAAATTCAACGTTAAAAAGATTTGCGTTGACAGTACGGAAGGCTCTTTCGAGCTTCCCTCAATCAACTCGCTTAGCGACGAAAGGCTTACCGCCGCCCTCGATAAATACCGTCAAAGCGTAAAACTTTCCATGGCGAAGGCGCCGCTTATCATCTTTGCACCCCGCCCGTCGCCCGCAAAAACTATGTTGGACATGACTAAATTTCTCAAATTCGCCCTCAGTTTAAGCTAAAATCGTTTGCATAATTTTATTTGGCGTTATATAATAGTATTTAGATTTTTTTAATGCACGTAAATTTTTGGAGCAAAAATTATGAAAAAGAAAAGTATTGTATGCGGAGTTCTTGCGTCGTCGATTGCTGTTGCGGCAACCCTTGGCGGCTGCTCGCTCGTTTCGACTAATACCGCAGCGGATATGAACCAAGTTGTCGCTGTGGTTGATATTTCCAATTCCGCAGCCCTTGACAAGGAATTTGAAAATTGCAAGGACGCAGTGGGTTCGACTTCAATCATAAAGAGGGAACTCGTCGCATACTTTATAAACTACGGGTACTCTGTTTACCAACAAAACAATTCGTACGAGGAAACTTTCAACTATCTTCTCGACCAGCTTATAGATAACGCGGTTCTCGTTCAGTATTCCACGATGTACCTTTTGTACAATAAGGCGTCTACCAAGAACGACAAGGGTGAAGTTGTCTCTGTTGACGATAGCATAATCGCAACCTATAAAAGCAAGGGAAGCGACAAGGAAAAGTACGAGTATCTTTTGGACGCTGAAGACATCAACATCGCAAGTTACAATCTTTACTACATGATAAATTCCGCTATCGACTCGCGTGAAAAGGATATTTTAAAGGAAGAAACTTCGTCAAACGGTACGGATACGCGTACAACCCCCGACGGCGTTGACGCCCAGAAAGAAAACTATTATCCTTCAAAGGACGGTAAGCTGGATTACGGCATTTACACTGGTTATAAAACCGTTGATAAAGACGGGGAAGTAAAAGACTACAGGATAGACAACAGCGGCGCATATAAAAAGGACAAACTCGAAGGCACCACTAATGCAACGCGTATAAAGGCTTATAACGAATTCATTTCCAACCTCACTTCGTCGTCTTACGACTTGGTTGATGCCAAAACGGAAAATTTAAGCGACGTTCTCAGCCTCAATTATATTCAATACGAGTATGTTAACCAGCTTCAACAGCGCATTATCAACAAGTATTATAAACTTTACGAAGACGAGCTGAACGTTAAATTAACAGCAGACGATTACGCTTATATAAAAGCCGAATACGAGGATAAGATCGGTTCGCAAACCGAAAGTTATAAAACCGAAAGCAATTTCACTTCGGATATGGACAGCATGTCGGATACTTCGTTCATTCTGTACGCACCCGACACCGAGGACACCGAAGGCGGCGGCAAGTTCGGCTTCGTATATAACATTTTGCTTCCTTTCAGCGATTCTCAAAACGACGCTTTGAAGGCGCTTCAATCGCTTTATGCCGACGAAGATTTAGACGGCGGCTATACGTCCGAATACTACGTTGAAAGAAACAAACTTTTAAGCCAAATTCAAACCACCGACCAGCGTGCGGCTTGGTTCAACGGTGAAACGGACTACGCTTTCAAGGCAACGGACGGCATCGATTATTACGACAACGGCAAAAACAGCTCCTGGCTGTTCTTTGAAAACAACGTATCCAATCGCGACAAGTACGAAGCCTTGGATAAGTACGCAGGCTTGTATCCTTACAACGGCAAAGTTGTTAAAAGGGATGACGATTATATTCTCAGCCCCAACAAACTTTCAATTAACGGTGATGTAAACGGTACGCAATCTATGCTTGACGAGTTCGTTGCGTATATCGACCACGTAATGAAAAACGACAAGGGCACCACCACTTACGATAAAGCCAAAATAAACAACTACGGCAAGGCTATTGCGGCCGACGGCGAAGCTCTTTACACAAAGGTAAACGGCAAAGACGTTATCGATTATTCCAACTTCGTTTACACAACGGGTAAAGTCAACTTCGGCGAGAACAAAACCGAAGAGTACAACAGGGCAAACCTTCTTTGGAAGGAAAGCAAGCAATACGCAGCGTTAAGCGCGGTAAACGAGCTTCAATACGCATACACAACCGATACAGGCGTGCTTTCGCAATATCTCGGCTATTCCGTTCAGGCGGGCGACACAAGCTACATTAAAGAGTTTGAATACGCCGCACATCTTGCAATTGCCGGTGATGAGAATTTTGAAGGCGGTGCAGGTTCATACGTTGTTTGCGCAGGCGACTACGGTTGGCACTTAATCTATGTTACCTATACTTTCGATGCAGGCAAAAACCAGTATGACCCTCAATGGGATAAAAACATCGATAAAGAGGGAACTTTCGAAAACCTCTTCTACGAGTGGTACAAAAGCAAAAACCTTTCCAACATAAGCACTACCAGAAAAAATAAAATTATAACTGATTTCAAACTTGATTCTACGGTAACCAAACACGAATCGGCATATAAGAATTTATTCGAGCTTGACAAGAAAAATTAAGGCTTAAAATATGGAAATTTGGCAAGCGGCAATCCTGGGCTTAGTGCAGGGCTTGACGGAATTTTTACCCGTATCGTCTTCGGGGCACGTAGCGTTTTTCAACGCGATATTCGATAGCAAGGTAGACGTTACTTTCTTCACGCTGATACTTCACCTCGGCACTTTGGTTGCCGTTTGCGTGGTGTTTTGGCGGGATATCATCGCTCTTTTCAAAAAGCCGTTTAAAACGCTGGGTCTTTTGGTGCTTGCGTCTATCCCCGCCGCAGTAGTGGGGGTAATAATAGAATTTTGCAAGCTGGACGATATCCTTCTTGCGCGCAGCTGCGTCGGCATAGTTCTAAGCGTATTTTTCCTTGTTACGGCAACACTGCTTTTCGTAACGGAAATAGTGGCAAAGCGCCGCGAAAGTGTTTTGCCGCTGTGCATAAAAACCGCTCTTCCGATGGGCTTTGCGCAGGCGGTTGCCGTTCTTCCGGGTATTTCCCGTAGCGGTTCAACGATATGTGCGGGCACTTTGGCGGGTTGCAACAGGGAAGACGTCGCAAAATTCTCATTTCTTATGAGTATCCCCGTCATTTTGGGCGGGTTCCTCGTAGAGCTTGTGTTAGGGCTCTACAAGGGCGAAATTCAGCAAAACTTCGCGGACTACGGCGCGACGCTCGGTTGGAGCGTTGCACTCGGCTTCATAATCTCGGCACTCGCGGGGCTTTTCGCAATAAAGGTTATGCTTAAAGTCATCAAAAAAGCCAACTACAAGTGGTTCAGCCTGTACCTTGTTCTGATGTCGATAACGAGTCTTATTTTGCAATTTACAGTATTTAACGCATAAAAAATCGGGCGGCAAAACCGCCCTTTTTTCTATAATATGGAAAAAGCCGCCGTCGCTCAGCGACGGCGGCTTCTCGTATTCTAAATAAGCTGTGCAGTCTTTTTTGCCGAAATAAGCCGAAACGTAAACCTTGCAGGTAGCTCCTCCAAAGCTACCTTATGGCACACCGACGGGACTGTTTAGTGCTGCTATATCCCTATCCTGACA
>JAIDQV010000004.1 GCA_029062045.1 Clostridia bacterium | reverse complement strand
ACCCGAACTAATGTAAGACGATAATCCGCCTTTAAAATCATTATTGTGCCGAACAAAATTTCCGTTCTGCGAAATGGAGTGCCTTTGCTTTACGGTAATATGATACCAGCAATTTAACTTATTGTCAAATAATTTTAAGTTAGAAAATAACTTTTTCCTTATCTTCTTTGACAACTTTTTCAAGGAAGGACTTGAAAGAAACCGTTTCCTTCTCTGCGACACCGCGTTTATTGACGTTCACGGAGCCTTCTTCTGCTTCTTTATCGCCGACAACCAAAACGTAAGGCACTTTATCCATCTTTGCTTCGCGGATTTTATAACCTATCTTTTCGTTGCGCTTATCAACTTCACATCTTATACCTGCATAGGTAAGTTTTTCGCAAACCTCTTCGGCATATGAAAGCGTTCTGTCTGTTATGGGAAGAATTTTGACCTGAGTAGGACACATCCAAAGCGGGAACGCACCGGCATATTTTTCAATGAGAAGCGCAAGCGTTCTTTCGTAACAGCCTATGGAACTGCGGTGAATGACGTAAGGCGTCTGCTTTGTGCCGTCAACGTCAACGTACTGCATATCAAAGCTGTGTCCTGCGGCAAAGTCTATCTGAATTGTGATAAGCGTATCTTCTTTGCCGTAAACGTTCTTAGCTTGGATATCGAGCTTAGGTCCGTAGAATGCCGCTTCGTCGTCAGCCTCAACGTAATCGAGATTTAAATCGTCGAGAATGACTTTCATCATTGCTTCGGTCTTATTCCACGCTTCATCGTCGTCAATGTACTTGTCTGACTTTGACTTGCCGCGCTTTGAGAAACGGAAAGTTACGTCGTTCCTCATACCCAAAGCATCTAAGAAATAGTACGATAAGTCAAGGCAACGCTTGAACTCGTCTTCAATCTGTTCTTTGGTACAGATAATGTGTCCGTCGGAAAGGGTAAACTGACGAACTCTGATAAGTCCGTGCATTTCACCCGAGGCTTCGTTTCTAAACTCGGTTGCCGTTTCGGAATAGCGGCAAGGTAAATCACGGTAAGATTTTAAACCGTTTTTATAAATCTGATACTGGAACGGGCACGTCATAGGACGAAGTGCCATTATTTCTTCACCTTTGGGTGATTCTCCGTTTTTGTCTACTTCGCCCAAAATGAACATCTTATCGCGGTAATGGTCCCAATGCCCCGAAATTTTATAAAGGTCGGATTTTGCCATATTCGGCGTTTTCGTTATCATAAATCCGCGCTTAGCCTCTTCGTCTTCAACGAAGCGCGTTAAAATCTGCAAAATTTTCGCGCCCTTAGGCATAAGAATAGGCAAGCCTTGACCCACAACGTCGCTCGTCATAAATATGCCCAAATCACGTCCCAACTTATTGTGGTCGCGCTTTTTAGATTCTTCTACGGCAACAAGATATTCTTCAAGCTGAGCCTTTTTCTCGAAAGCCGTACCGTAAATACGGGTAAGCATCTTGTTCTTTTCGTTGCCGCGCCAATATGCGCCCGTAAGCGAAGTAAGTTTGAAAGCCTTGATTTTTCCCGTATTAGGCAGGTGAGGACCTCTGCACAAATCAGTGAAAGAACCCTGCTTATAAAAAGAAATTACAGCGTCCTGCGGCAAGTCTTTAATAAGCTCTTCCTTGTACTTTTCCTTGTATTTATGGATAAGCTGTAGTGCTTCTTCTCTGGGAAGCTCGAAACGTTCGATTACCGTCTTTGAATTGATAATTTTCTGCATTTCAGTCTCGATTTTAGCAAAATCGTCCTGCGTTATGGGCGTATTGAAGTCAATATCGTAATAGAAACCGTTCTCGATAACCGGGCCGATTGCAAGTTTACAGGTAGGATAAATGTTCTTAATTGCCTGCGCAAGAACGTGTGCGCAAGTGTGACGGTAAACTTCCAACCCTTCTTTGTCTTTGAGGGTTACGATTTCAAGCTCGTCACCGTCGTTTAAAACATGCGACAAATCGCAAAGATTGCCGTTTACCTTGGCTGCAACAGCCGAACGGGCAAGCCCTTCACTTATCGCGCTTGCCGCATTTAAACAAGTTGCACCCTTTTGAACTTCTAACTTGTCACCATTCTTCAATACGATATTCATAGTTTCCTCCAAAAAATAAAATCCTTAAACGAAAATAAACTTCGTTTAAGGACGCAAAATCAAAATGCGCGGTTCCACCTTAATTGTTTTTGCCGCAAACGCAAAAACCGCTCTTTAAATACTTGAATTAATAAAAGTGGTTTCCCTTATCTTCGGAAAATATGCGGCTTTCAGCGCCCCGCACTCTCTGTGAATTTCCTCGGCGGTACTTGTCTTTTTTCAAGTACTGT
>JAIDQV010000039.1 GCA_029062045.1 Clostridia bacterium | reverse complement strand
ACTTTCGGAAATGGTGTTGTACAGTCTCACGTCCCTGTACGTTGCAATAAGATTTAAACCTTTATAAAAAAGTTTAACGAAGGGGCAAGCAAGAAATCCAACAAATTTCGAAAGGTGCAAATTCCAGTGTCTCTTCTCGTGAAAATATGTGCGCGACAGATATTTATAGACGCTTTTAAGCCCCGAATTCATTTCGTAAGTGCCCCACATTCTTATGGGGAAATCCGCATAAATTTCAAGCATCATGGGGGCGGAAGTGCCTTCGTGATTACTTAGTATAATCGAACCGTTAGTCGGCTTCCCGCCCGAATAAATGAACTTCGGTTTTTTGAAATGCACTTTCAATATACCTTTTAACGCGCGGAACCATCCTTGACGCTTTTGTTTAAATTTCTTCTCTTTCATTTACATAATTATTATATCATTTTAAACCGTTTTTGTCAATTTGCGATATAAAAGGCAAGCAGGCTTAATTGTCGGTTTTGTTGCCGAGTATGAGTTTGGCAAACGCTTCAAAAGAGTATCCGTCTTTACTCGGATAGCCGTTTGCGGCGTTGAATAGGCAGGACGGGATTTCCTTTTTTTTGATATTCTTTTCTATGCAAAGAGAGCACCCCTTGTCATGGTTTGCGGGGTGAAGAGGGCAAGCGCGGTCATTGCAAGTGCAAAAATCACTTAATTTCTTTTCCATTACGTAACCCTAATTAATCGTTTTCTTTTATTATATCAAAAGCAAAATCAGTTTTCAAGGTTATACGTATTTTTCTATATTGAAAAGTGTGTGAAAAATGTTAAAATTAACAAAATATGTTAAGTTATAAACATTCAAAAAAATGTATGATTATGCATAAAAACGCTTGACATTGCTATAAATTATGAATATAATCGTGAATATAAAATTTAAGAAGGATACAAAAATGAAGTTTAACAAAAAAATTACCACATTATTGCTTACGGGTGCGCTGTCTGCTTGTCTTGTTGTAGGTGCAACGGGTTGCAGTAACTCTGATTCGGAAATCGACGACTTGAAAAATCAGCTTGCCCAATACGAGCAAATGTTAGAAGAAATCAAAAATACATATAATGCATCGTCAACAGGATATGCAGCAGAGTGCTATGCAAAATTGCAGTACATGGACAAAATGGTCAAGGACAGGGACTGCATCGCCGGTGAAAACTTTAAGTATGCCCAGAAATGGATTGCATCTACGTTAATTAATGCGGGCTACAATGAAGAGGACATTGTTTATCAACCTTCAACGTTCTCCCAATACTATAAGAAAACCGTTAACTTAGATGAAGAGTTGTCCGCTGTCGATTCTTATGAAACGGACGGGAAGTATTACAATAAAGAAAACAGGAAGTATGTTGAAGCCGAAAACGGTGAATACGTGAAAGTAAATATAACTACTCCTAATATAGCGATTACGAAGAAGGGCAAGAGCGAAAAGCAGATTATCGTAGGCGCACACTACGACGGCGACGGAACCGGCGACAACGGCTCCGGCGTATCGCTTGCGCTTACCACTGCTGAAAAAATAGCTAATATGGACCTTCAATATACGATAACATTTGTATTCTTTACCGAAGAGGAATACGGTTGTTACGGTTCTACGACTTATGCGAATTCGATGACCGAAGAACAAATTGCAAATACACTGTATATGATTAACCTTGATTCGCTCGTTTGCGGAGATTATGCATATATATACGGCGGCGTACAGGACGATGAGAATAAAATTGTTACTAAGACCGAAGCGTACGATAACGCAATGGCGGTTGCAACCTCTTTGGGGCTTTCGCTTAAAAGTAACCCTTGGACATGGGATAACCCCGCACCCGGATATGAGACGCCCGATTACGCTTCACCTTCTACCGGTAACTGGAGCGACCACAAGGGCTTCAAGGCAAAAGGAATACCATACGTTTATTTTGAAGCTACTAACTGGGAAATCCCCGGCCCTTACAAAGAGTACGACGGCTATGGCGAGACCTATCTTGTAGGTATGCTTATGAATACTAAAAACGACTATTTGGAATATATTAATAAGTATTTCCCCGGACGTATTATGAAGCACTTTGAAACTTTTTCAACGCTTCTTTATGCGCTTGTGATACAGAATAATGTAAACTTTTAAATAACGGGAATTGAACATAAAAAAGGCACTGACTTTTGTCAGTGCCTTTTGTTGCGGTTGAGCAGTAATAATTACTATTTGTTATCGCTTTCGGATATGCGGCGCATTGCTTCTTCCTCGGTCAATTCTTCATAGTCGAACATTGAATACCCCAAGACACACATCGTTGCGTCGGAGAGGCTTAAACTCAAATCATAGTCATTTATCCACTTGCCGTCGATGTAGAACTCAAAGCGATTACTCGCGCAATAGCTGTTTCCGACTTCTTCTCTTGCGATATGACCGTTGTGATAATCATAATACAAATACTTTGCGGGAGCGTTTTTTTCTTCGGGTTTTGACATAAAGGTTAACCTCATAAACTCTAGAACTTACAATAATTCAATTATTTCATAACTAAATGTATTAGTCAAGCGTATGACGTGGACAGTAAGCATAGCATTGACAAATACGAATATAAAAAGTACTATATATGTATACAACAAAACACACTTTGTTTGGGGGCAGGAAAATGTTAGAGTACAAAATACTAGAAAAAGCGCAGTTCACAGTAATGGGGAAACGGCGACGTTTTAATACTGAAAACTCGTACGAAAAAATTCCCGAGTTTTGGCAAGAGCACATGGAAAGTGGTGATAAGACCGTTTGCGGCATGTTCGGCATTTGCGTGGACGAGTATGGCAAGGAATTCGATTATTATATTGCTGATATCTATTTGCCGAGCAACGATATACCCGAAGGGTATGAAACAAAGGTTATCCCCGCTGGGGCGTGGGCGGTATTTCCTTGCCGCGGCGCCTTGCCTAAGGCGTTGCAGGACGTAAATACAAAAATTTGGAGCGAGTGGCTGCCGTCGTGCAAGGCATACAGGCTTGCGGGAAACTACAATATTGAATTTTACACGGCTTCGTGCGCCAACCCCGACGAAGATTATAGCGAAATATGGATTCCTGTAGAAAAAGTTTGAACTGTTTAATCGTATATATAGCAAAAGGCACTGACTAAATGTCGGTGCCTTTTTTGTTGGCGGAGTTGGAACCTAAATGAATACAAATAATTTTTTTGAGATATATTTATATATATGGAAAAAAATCAAATTATAAAAATAATAATTTCGTTTGTTGTAATTGTATTAGTTGCTGTTTTAGGAAGTATTTTTGTGCAACTTGGTATGGATTGGTTTAACGCTTTAATAAAACCA
>JAIDQV010000038.1 GCA_029062045.1 Clostridia bacterium | reverse complement strand
ACCGCAAAAAGCGGCTACGTCCAAGAAATTTCTTTTATTACGGAGGGGGCTGACGTAATCACCCGACTTATGCCGCGTACGGGCGCGCACAAAGTTTACATTGCCCAGTCTAAAAGCGAAGAGCTGTGCTTTGCTGTGACCCCTGCGTCAACCGTCGAAAAAATTTCCGAAAGTGATTTGAAGATTGACGTTTTCCATTCTCATGGTGCGGGCGGGCAAAATATCAATAAAGTTGAAACCGCGGTGCGTGTAACTCATTTGCCAACGGGACTTTGCGTTGTCTGTCAAGACGAGCGCTCGCAACTTAAAAACAAGAAGCGCGCTTTGGAAAATATCGAAAAGAAGTTGAAAGAGAAAAGCGAGCAGGCAGAGAAACAACGCATCGAAGCGGATATTAATGCGCAATATTCCAAAAAGAATACAGCTATTTCATTTGATGCGGCAGGCAATACTTTTACCGATACGCGTTTTAAAGCGTTTACAAAAGTTCCATTTCCGTTTGACGAGGGGCAATTTGCTTCATATATAAACGGTCTTATAGCATTATGATACAAAAATTTACGGTGGACACAAACAGAATAGCCTTGTCATCAAACCTAACGGTCTACAAGACAGAGGGTTTTATTACCAAGACGCGCAGAATAATTTCTATTGACGCGTTCATTTCTCGCGTTGCCGAAAGCGTATTCAGCGAGGTCGGCGGGCTTTCTACCGGCTGTTTTTCGGCGCAGACGGAAGACGGGCTTTATACTCTTTATGTCTATTGTAAAACAGAGAAAAAGCCGTCCGACCGTGATATGGTTTTTTACACGTTTATGAGCGCAAATTCTTCCGAGGGCGGAACGGACAGGCGTTTAAACGACTATATTTCGGCAAGGGACAAAATAAATTTTGTTTTGCGCGAAACGAAAGATGCCGTAACGCAAGAGGATTTAACAAGGCTGTATCTTGTGTCGGGTTCGGACGGCATTATCAATTTCCCTTATCTAAACGAAACCCAGCGCAAAATTGTTGAAACCGAAGACGCCAATATGCTTGTTCAAGGCATCGCGGGAAGCGGTAAGACAAACGTTTGCATAGAAAAAATCGTGTATTGCGCATGTCGAAATTATCGCGGCGCGGTACTTTATACCACTTTTTCGCGCGGGCTGTTGACCGAAACCCGCAGCCGTGTAGAGCTTTTTTCAAAAAATATTGACGCTTTCATATCGGCGTATGAATGTGGAAACGTCGTTTTTCTTGACGCAGACCATAAAAAAGCGGTAGAAAATAAACTCGGTATTCTCTTTTCCGTTGATGAAGACGGTGAGATTGTTTCCGCGTTGAAACGCATTTCCGCATTTTTGAAAGATAAGGTGGATTACCGTCTTATAGAGGATATCTACGCAGAAACATTCAAAGAAAAGCACATAGCGGGCGAAAGCGTATTTTTGAACGAGTATTTGGGCTCGAAAAATTACCGTCTTTCGGGTGCGCTTGAAAAGATAAAACACATTGCCGCCGAGATTATCTACAAAGAAATTTACGGAATGATTTTCGGCAAATACGAGCTTTCCGAACCCCGCGACATGATGGGGCGGGAAGAATATATTGAAGCCAGAAGCGATAGCTTTACAAGAAGCGAGTGCGAAATCATATATTCCGTCGCAACCGACTACGCCGAATTTTTAAAAAAGCACGGCTATACAGACAACAATCTTATGAGCCGTGAAATTTTAAGTAAAGTTTCTTCGCCAAAGTATTCCGTAGGCGTTATAGACGAGGTGCAGGATTTCACGCAAGTAAATCTGTGTCTTATGAAAAAGTTGTGCAGAAAGTTGTTCTGTGTTGGCGACGCTTTGCAAATGATTAACCCGTCGTATTTCAATTTCGGATATTTAAAGCGGCTGATGTACGGCGACGTTACGGGCGTAAACGAGCTTAAACACAATTACCGAAGTACTGAAACAATAGAAAGAATTGCCGAAAAGCTCGGCGAAATGAATATGCAGAGGTTCGGCACGCACAGCTTTGTTTTGAAGGGTGAAAGCGTTCCGTCGCCATTGCCGTCTTCAGCTGTATTCGTAAAAGATAGAAGTTTTGTTTATTCTCTCGGCGAAAAAAGATTTGAAAACGTTACCGTCGTGGTAGCGTCGCAAAAAAGGAAAGAAGAGCTGAGAAAGGTTTTGGGTAAAACGGAAATTCTTACCGTGGCAGAAGCCAAGGGCTTAGAGAGAAATACCGTAATACTTGCCGACGTTTTAAGCGATAACGCCGATAAGTGGCGGTATTTGCACAAGATGTCGTTAAACAGAAAGACTGCCGACGAAAACTCGGTTTTCAGATACTATTTCAATTTGTTTTACGTCGGTATATCCCGTGCCAGACAATATTTGTTTGTAGCCGAGTCCGACTACCCCGAAACGTTCAACGCTCTGTTTAACGAATGTTTCGAACGGAAGAATAAAGAAAGTGCGCTCAGCTATTTAAAGGAAGTCGCTGGCAAACTTGAAATTGACGATGACGAATTAATTGAAAGAATTGAAAAATTCTGTTCGCTTGAACAGTATGAAAACGCGCGGAACACTGCGGATAGGTTGTCTTCCGACGAACTGCGCAAAAAACAACTTGTCTATATAGCCGTTCACGAGAAATTCCTGCGCTACGGCAAGATACGCGATGCTGGCATAGAATACTGGCGGCAGGGTATGGACGCAGAGGCGCGGGAAATGTTCACACGCTCCGGCGACGAGAAGTTGTTCCCTTTAATGGATGCTTGCGCAAAAGGCGGCGGCGTGCTAGACCCCGACATCGTGCGTTTTTATCCCTTGGTTGAGGATAACGATGTGGCAAGGAAAATAATACTCGATACACTTAATAAAGAAAGCGGTGAAATTGCGGTAAACTTTAAAACCGCAAACGCTAATTTAAAGAGGAAAAGATAATGGATGAAAAATCGATAAAAGAGCTTATTGACAGTTTTATAGCATACCGCAACTTAATTGCGCCCTTGCAGGAAAGTTTACATTCGGTAAGCAAGACCTATGAAGAGATAAGGAATGACCTTGACAATCTTACCAAGAGTTTTTCAGGAAATGCCGCAAATCAGCTTGAAAAGGTTCATGCAAAAATTAATGCGCAGGCGAAGAGCGGGCAAGAGCTTGGCAGAAGAATTGAAGAATACGCCTCTTCGGGCGAGAAATATGCGCAGGCGGTAAAGGATATGTCTTCGCGTTTTTCCGAAGTTGTAGACAGAATAGATTCTCTTAGCGAAATAGAGAAAAGCGCACAAACCCAACTTGCACGCATAGATACTCTGATAGCGGAAAAGCGTTCGTCCTACAATCTCAAAGAATTGCAAAAATCGCTTGACGTGTACAATACGAACGTTGAAAAAATCAGCGACTTTATCAATAAGGATATAGCTTCCGTATTAAAACAAAATGCGGACAAAATCGAGGCTATCCGCAAGGAAAACGAAGAATTGTCGGCGGCTGTGGTAGCGCAGGGTAAGGACATTGCCACACTTATTTCGGAGTTTACCAAAACCTCTGCACTTTTAAAAAAGTTGGTCGAGGGCAGTTCTGTAAATGAAGAATATCTTTTTGACGCGTTCGATAAATGGGCGGAAGACAGGAAAGTTAAAATCAAGAAAAAATAGCATTGTATAGGGATATGGCTCAACTAACCGAAGAAAACTTGCTTAAAGCTATAAAAAAAGACGATATGAAAGCGTTTGGCGCTTTAATGGAAAAGGCTCAGTGCGGTGTGTACCGTCTGGGCAGATTTCCCGTGCTGTCGTTGCTGTATCTCTACAAATCGCGCAAAATACTTTCCGCATACGAGGAAAAGTTTTTAAAAATTACAAATTTCAATGCTCTGCGCGAACCCGTAGAAATATCCAAGAAATTTTCGGCAAAAGCGGGCAAGTGTTTAAGACTTTATCTCGACGAGGTAGTGTCGCCACTTGAAATGCTTTTAATTTTGGACAAGACAAGGCGCTTGAAGCGCGTTTATCCGTTGACAAAACCTTCGGCGGCGGTAAAGGAGCGTCTAAAATCGATATATTCCATTAAGTACTCTTTGAAGGTGGAATTCGTCGGGGACGATATTTTAATTGACAGAAGACCGTTAAGTTACCGTGAAAAGAAAAATATATTAACAGCTTGTCTGTGTTCGGTTTTGGTTGTCAGCGTCGCCGTATGCGTACCGGTTACTGTAAATGCGTTTAAAATAGATTTTACTTCACAAAACGAATATATTCTTAAACGGGATATTGTTTTGACAAAATCTGTTGAAGAAGTTAACTGCAAAATTATCGGTAACGGGCATAAACTGATTGTTAAAAACGGCGCAACTCTGGGTAATTTGAACGGAAAGATTTCGGACTTGACCATCGAAAGTTCGGGGGAAGTATTATTTACATCGGTTTCCCAGAATTCTGTAATTGAAAATGTAAAGGTGAATATAAACGCGGATTTTTCTACGTCAGAGGCAACCGCGTTGGTTGCCGAAACTAATTTCGGCACGATAGACGGTGTTACAGTAAACGTAAGCGGAAAGATAAACGCACTTGCAACCTCAACGGAAGGCATTGAAGAGCTGGATTTCGGCGGGATAGTTTTAATTAACGCTTATAAAAACGACGCGGCTTTCGGAACAATTAAAAACTGCACTGTTAACTATTCGGATTTTTCGCTTAAAGGCGAAGCGGGTGCAAACGCCACATTCGGTGGAGTGGCGGGCATCAACAACGGATATTTGCAAGACTGTACCGTTACCGGTGAAATAGTTTCGGATACTTTCGATGTCGCAGGCGTTTGCGCTGTCAACAACGGTGTGCTTTCGGGTAACATAAATAAAGCTGACCTCTTACAAACTTCCGAAAATGCGGGTTGGAACCCTATAATAAGCGGAATAGTTTTAAGAAATATTGGCACTATTCAAAAATGTAAAAACTACGGTGCAATAACGGTGGAGGGTATCGGTGCGGCATACGCTGGGGGAATAGCCGCCCAGTCATGCGGTGGGATTTCTTATTGTGTTTCGGCTGGAGATATTGCGGCTACGGCGAAAAGTCTTTTCGTAGGCGGAATCTTGGGTTGTAGCGAAATTGCTAAAGTATATACAAGTGACGGTACTACTTATTATTTCGGTGTTACGGACCACTGTATAAGTGAAAGCAAAATACAAGTCACTGCTACAGGCGATGATCCTGCTCGCGCCGGTGGTATTGTTGGGTTCATTAGTCAAGAGAAATTACCCAGTAACAGCTCAGTCGTATATTTGGGTGGTTGCGTTACAAACTGCTATTTTATTGGCGAATGCGTCAAAGAGATTTCTTATTTCGGTAACATTGTTGGTGTATCCGGTGCGAATATTTACGAGAGCAATTTAAATCTTTCTGGTAACCCGAAACATAATTTCGATGGCAACTATTATTTAGATAATAGTTCCTTTAATGCGCTTGGCATGACGATAACGGAAGACGGAAACTACATTTCGGCCGAAGACAAAGGTGCAACCGCTGCTTCGCTTGCGGATATACAAAATTCCGAAGGGTATAAAGCTATTTTAACCGCGCTTGAAAGTTTGCTTGGATAAAACAATAAGTTCATATTAATTGAAAATTCCTCATATAATTGTATATGAGGAATTTGTCGTTTTCCGTAAAAAAATGTGATAAAAGGTATATTTGGGCGTTTATTATAACGCTTTTGTGCTCCATAGTTTGCGGAATTGTACTGTATAAGCCCGTTACAACGAACGTATACTTTATCAATTTCGCAAATGATTATGTGTACAACGTTTTCAATTTTAAAAATACGCCGTTGTTTTTTACGCACTTTCTTGCGGACGTTCTCTATTTTTACGTATTCTTTCTCATCTGCTACTTTACAAAATTCAAATATGTTACCCTTGTATTTCTGTATCTGAAAGGGTTGTTTTTCGGAATATATACGGTAATTCTTATTTGTGTAAGTTCGGTGGGCGGGATAATTGTTTCGATTTTCGTTTTCATACCCGCAACGGTTTTATCCTTCGCAATATGCTGTGTCATAACCGAAATCTGTAAAAACTTCGATGCAAAATACGCTTTCTTCGTGCCGTTGGCGTTGGCGCTTATAGACGGTATAATTTTAATGCTTCTTATAAACGTTGTGTTTAGGGTGGTAATAATCATAGTATAACTTTTCGTTTTTGCCGCATACTACGGTTATGAAAAAGTTATGCTCATTAATCTTATCAACCTGTATGCTTGCGTCTTCGGGCGTGGCCACAGGTTTTACTTTGGAAAATAACGCAAAAACTTCACTTGTTTCAAACTGTAAATCGGCTTATTTGATGGATTACGGTTCGGGTGAATGCCTTTATAAAGAAAACGAAACTTTGCGCACGCCCATTGCGAGCGTATGTAAAGTTATGACTTTAAC
The DNA here is from genome assembly GCA_029062045.1 of Clostridia bacterium. GTDB lineage: Bacteria > Bacillota > Clostridia > Christensenellales > Borkfalkiaceae > Coproplasma. Next base: position 3,985 of record JAIDQV010000038.1, on the reverse strand, counting down.
CCTTGTCTTCGATGCGATAAGGGCGGGTGAACTGAATTTGGACGATATAGTAACCGTCAGCGAAAACGCTGCGGGAATGGGTGGTTCGCAAGTCTTTTTGGATAAGGGTTGCGAATACACCGTGGACAACCTCATAAAAAGTATAATCGTATGCTCTGCAAACGACAGCTGTGTTGCGCTTTCGGAAACCGTTGCGGGCGGAGAGGAAGAGTTCGTTGCAAAAATGAACGCTAAAGCCGCCGAATTAGGCTGTACCGATACGCTTTTTGCAAACTGCACAGGGCTTCCCAGAGAAACGCAATATTCTTGTGCTAAGGACGTTGCGGTTATGTTCTCTAATCTTATCAAAAACGAAGATTATTTCCGTTACAGCAAAATCTGGCTTGAAGATTTCGTTCATCCCGATAACAGAACTACTTCGATGACGAACACAAACAAACTTATAAGAAAGTATTCTTTCTGCGACGGCGGTAAGACAGGCTTTACAAACGAAGCGGGCTTCTGCCTTGCATCCACGGCAAAGAAAAACGATTTAAGGCTTGTGAGCGTGGTTCTCGGCGCTTCGTCCAGCGACGACAGGTTCAGTTCTACTATGAAAATGTTCGATTACGGTTTTGCTAACTTCAAAAACAAAGTAGTGCTTGATAAGGACGTAACTTTGAACGACGAGTTTGCCGTGAGAGGAGGAAAGAAGGACAGCATTGCCGTTAGACCGGAAAGAAACAGCTATGTCTTCTCTGCGTTGGATAAGTCACCCGAAATTACTCACAAAGTAACGGCATACGACGTAAAGGCGCCCGTTGCGCTTGATACTGTTGTGGGCAAAATTGAAGTTTACAAAGACGGCGTTCTTGCCGATACGGTAAACGTGGTCGCCGCGGAAACGGTTGAAAGGGCAAGTTTCGGTGATTATTTCGTTCAGATAGCTGACGATTGGAATTTATAAATAAGACTATATTTAGGGCGTGCGGCGTAAGCCGTACGCCTATTTTGTGTTTCACACAATAAATTTTTTCAATTCGATTGACTATTTTTACCTCTGATGGTAAAATTGACAGTGGAGGCATATTATGAACGAACGAGAAACTTTGAAAATCAACGGCTTTGGGCATCTTGAAATAGGCGGTGCAGATACTGTTGATTTGGCAAATAAGTTCGGTACGCCCCTTTACGTTTTCGATGAAGCGCATATCCGCAACATGATGCGCGTCTATAAAGATACTATTGATAAAGAATACGGCGGAAACGGTTTGGTGCTGTACGCTTCCAAAGCATTTTCCTGCAAGGCAATTTATGCTATTGCTAACGAGGAAAATATAGGTGTAGACGTTGTTTCGGGTGGTGAATTTTATACCGCGATTAAAGCGGGCTTCCCCGCAGACAAAGTCTATATGCACGGTAATAATAAACTTTTAAGAGAGCTTGAATTTGCCGTAGAAAACGGCATAGGCAATATAGTTGTTGACAGTTACACCGAGGCGGATATTTTAGACGGGCTTGCGGGTAAACGCGGAATAAAGCAAAACGTTTTAATCCGCACAAACCCCGGTGTCGAAGCGCACACTCACGCATTCGTTCAGACTGCGCGAACAGACAGCAAGTTCGGCTTTTCTATTAACGACGGTGCGGCGGAAGAAATGACGCGCCACGTTTTGTCAAAAAAGAACCTTGTTTTAAAAGGTTATCACTGCCATATCGGTTCTCAAATATTTGAAAAGCAGTCTTTCGTTCTGGCGGCGGAAAAAGTAATGGACTTTATCGCAAAAATGAAAAAGTCATTAGGATTTGAAGCTACCGAACTGAATATAGGCGGTGGCTTCGGTGTTTGGTATACCGACGAAGACCCCAAACTTAAACTAAACGATTACGCCTACTATTTGAAGGCTTTGATTAATGCAGTGAAAGCGAAAGCCGAAGAGCATAAACTAAACCGCCCGTATCTTTTAATAGAGCCGGGGCGTTCGATAGTAGGTGAGGCGGGAATAACGCTTTACACGGTCGGCGCAATTAAGGATATTCCGGGAATAAAAAAGTACGTTGCGATAGACGGCGGTATGTTCGATAACCCCAGATACGCATTGTATCAGTCAAAATATACCGTTCTCCTTGCCGATAGAGCAAACGAGAAAAACACTGAAAAGGTTACCATAGCGGGCAAGTGCTGTGAAAGCGGTGATATTATCGCGGTTGACGTGCCGTTGCCCGAGGCAAAGGCGGGCAATATACTTGCCGTTTTAACTACGGGCGCTTACAATTATTCAATGGCTAGCAATTATAACAGAAATTTCATTCCCGCGGCAGTTCTTGTTAAAGACGGCAAAGCGGAATACATAGTAAAGCCCCAGACTTACGAAGATATTGTAAGAAACGACGTTATCCCCGACAGATTAAAAAAATGAGTTATTTTATCGAAATAGCAGCCGGACTTATTGCAGTCATTTTCATATTTGCCCCGCACGAGTTTGCGCACGCTTTTGTTGCATATAAGTGCGGCGACCCTACGGCGAAAATGCAGGGCAGAATGACTTTAAACCCTATAAAGCACCTTGACCCTTTGGGCTTTATAATGTGTGCGGTAGTGGGTTTCGGTTGGGCAAAACCCGTTCCAATTTATCCGGGCAATTTTCACCGTTACCGTAAAGGGCTTTTCTGTACGGCGATAGCCGGTGTTGTTACAAACTACGTTATTGCATTTATTGCGTATCCGCTGTCTTTGCTGGTTTTGAATTACCTCTATATTCCAAACTACGGTTTCTTTTCAGATAATCAGTGGCTTAACGTAATAGTAAAAGTTATTTATTACGCAATTTACTTTATTTACTTCTACGGGTTAGGTATTGTAGTGTTCAACCTGTTGCCGCTGTATCCTTTGGACGGGTTCAGGGTTGTAGAGGCGTTTACCCGAGAAGTAAATCCCGTCCGCAGATTTTTAAGAAACTACGGTATGTATATTCTGATAGTTCTCGTTCTGGAAAGTTTCCTTTGCGGTGTTCTTGTCAGATATACCGATTTACCGTATGTAAGTTATTTTGATATTTTGGGTTGGGTAGGCTGGTTTGCTCGAAATATAATAGGCTTCCCCATAACTGCACTTTGGAATTGGATATTCGGTTTCCCGATACCGTTTATGTAAATAGGTTTTAATTATGGCATTTAATATAGAAAATTTCGAATCGGTTGTAGATTATAATACCGTTTTGGACGACTTCGAAGGTCCTCTCGATTTACTGCTGCATCTTATAAACATTGCGCAGATAAATATCGAAGATATTTTCGTTTCCAAAGTAACGGAACAATTTTTGGACTACATTGAATTTATGAAGTCCCAGCCTCACCGCGATGTTGACAAGGAAAGCGAATATCTTGCAATAGCGGCGCAGATTATCTACATAAAGTCAAAAAGTATGCTTCCGGTTGTTGAAGTTGCGGGCGAAGAATGGGGTGACGAAGACGAGGACAAGCGTGCTTTAATCGAGCAACTTAAACAGCGCGAGTATGAACTAATCAAAGAGGAAACCCCCAAATTAAAAGAGTTGGAAACGGTTGGTTACATATATAAAGAACCCGATAAATCTTTGAATACGGTAAGGGTAGTTTATAAGGATTTCACCGTAAGCGCACTTTTGGAAGCGTTTGCGAAGATGATGCTCAAAAACGAGAGCTTACAGCGCGAAAAGGACAATATAAAGGAAATCCCCAAGGACGTTTATACCGTTGAAGAAAAGGTTACGTTTATCCGTGATACGCTTGTAGAGAAAAAAGAAGTGCTGTTTGAAGAGTTGTTTAAAACTTTCTCTAAAAACGAGGTTGTTACAACTTTCCAAGCGCTTTTGGAAATGCTAAAACACCAATTTATAAACGTTAGGCAGGAATTCACTTTCGGACCTATTACGATTTTACTTAACCCTGACTGGGATATGAAAGAGGTAACAGATGAGCAATTTGACGAATATAATTGAGGCGATAGTTTTTGCTTCGGGTGAGG
>JAIDQV010000037.1 GCA_029062045.1 Clostridia bacterium | reverse complement strand
TGTGTGCCCCAAGAGATTGCGGCACGAGGGGCGAGAAGCCCCTAAAAATCACGAAATATTTTACGCGCAGAATAGCGTGAAATATTTGTGAACTTATTATAGGGGGAGATTTTATGGAAAAATTTTTCGGGGACTTGGACAGATATCTGTTCCATCACGGCACTCATTACGAGCTGTACAACAAAATGGGCGCACACGTACGCGAAGTTGACGGTGTGCGCGGCGTTCACTTCGTTCTTTGGGCACCCAACGCAAAAGCCGTTTGCGTAGTTTCGGACGGCAACGGCTGGACCCCTTGGGCGGACGTTATGACAAAAGTTGACGACGCTATGTGGGAATTGTTTGTGCCTGGTATGTGCGAAGGGGTTAAGTATAAATACTTAGTCGTTCGCGCGGACGGAAGCGAGGTTTACAAAATAGACCCGTACGCTTACGGCTCGGAAAAGCGCCCCGCAAACGCTTCGGTTGTAACCAACCTTGAAAACTACAAGTGGGGCGACAGTGCGTGGCGCAAAGAAAAGAAGGGTGAAAATTTCCTTGAAAAACCTATGGCGGTGTACGAGGTACACCTCGGCAGTTGGAAAAAAGATTTGTCTAAGTGGGATGAGGACCAATTCTTCGACTATCGCCGCTTAGCGCACGAGATTGCCGAATACGTAAATTATATGGGCTATACGCATATCGAGCTTATGGGTATATGCGAATATCCCTTCGACCCCAGCTGGGGTTATCAGGTTACGGGCTATTTCTGTCCCACGGCAAGATACGGCTCGCCCGAAGACTTTATGTACTTCGTCGACCATATGCATAAAAACGGCATAGGCGTAATTTTGGACTGGGTGCCCGCGCACTTCCCCAAGGACGACTGGGGGCTTGCTAACTTCGACGGAACTCCCCTTTACGAATACGGCGACCCGCTCCGCGCAGAGTATCCCGAATGGGGCACGAAGGCGTTCGATTTGGGCAAAAAAGAGGTTTCAAACTTTCTCATTGCTTCGGCGTTCTTCTGGATAGAAAAATACCATATCGACGCATTGCGTGTTGATGCGGTTGCGGCTATGTTCTATAACAGCTTCGGCAGAAGCGAATACCGCCCCAATATGTACGGCGGCAACGAAAATTTGGAAAGTTTCGAGTTCTTCCGTCATCTTAACAGCGTTTTAAGACAGAAGACGGACGCATTTTTAATCGCGGAAGACAGCTCTATTATTGCAGGCGTAACCCAGCCCGCAAAGGACGGGGGTTTCGGGTTCGGCTTAAAGTGGAATATGGGCTGGATGAACGACGGCATTAAATACTACAACACCGACCCTATTTTCAGACCCTATCATCACCATTTAATGACGCACACATTCGAGTACGCGTTTAACGAAAATTATATGCTTGTTTTGTCGCACGACGAAGTTGTTTACGGCAAGGGCACGATGATAAACAAGCAAGTCGGCAACAAAATGGATAAGCTGGGCAGTCTTAAAACCTGCTACACGATGATGATGGGACACCCCGGTAAAAAGCTGTTGTTTATGGGCCAGGATTTTGCGCAGGAGCGCGAGTGGAACTTTAAGACGGGACTTGACTGGTTCCTGTGCGACGACGAGGGACACCGCGACGTAATGAACTGTTACCGCACGCTTTTGCACATTTACAGGAATTACCCCGTTCTGTACAACGACTGCGGCGGACCCGTTACCTGCGAGTGGATAAACAGCGGGGACTATAACCGCAATATTTTCACCTTCATTAGGCGCAACCCCTGGAACTATAACAACGCGCTTATATTCGTTTGCAACTTTGCGCCCGTTTTCAGAAAGGATATGGGCGTAGGCGCGCCCGTTTCGGGAAAATACAAGAGGATTTTCACAACCTATTCCGAAGATAACCTTGTTGAAATCGACGCTATCGAAGAGCTTTGCGACGGCAGAAAATATAAACTTAAATTCGATTTAAGACCTTACGAGTCGATTATCTTTGAAATTCCTTTCAAAGAGGAAACCGAGGAAGAAAAGAAGACGGCGCAAAAGGTTAAGTCAAGCATAAAGAAGCAGTTCGAAGGGGTTAAAAACGATTTGTCGCATATCCCCCAAGTTGAAGTGCCCGAAGATTTAAAGGCGGCAAAACCCGCCGCAAAAAAAACGACGGCAAAGAAGAAGTAAATATAAAAGCCGCCGCGCTATTCAAGTGCGGCGGCTTTCAATTACTTGACCGCCCGCGCGGGTTGTAGTATAATTTTTACGATGATTAAAGATTTACAGCAGCAAATTATAGAACTGAAAAAAGAGCGGGATATTTGCATCCTTGCCCACAGCTATATGTCCGAAGAAGTTTGCGAGGTCGCGGACTTTACGGGGGACAGCTACGCCCTTTCGGTAAAGGCAAAAACCGCGCCTCAAAGCACCGTTATTATGTGCGGCGTTCGGTTTATGGCGGAAACGGTGAAAATGCTTTCACCCGAAAAAAAAGTTATTCTGGCAAGCCCCGAAGCGGGTTGCCCTATGGCGGAGCAGTTCGATAAAGACGTTATAAAAGAAGTTAAAAAAATGTACCCCGATTACGCGGTAGTCGCTTACGTGAACACCACTGCAGAGCTTAAAACGGTTGCGGACGTTTGCGTTACTTCTTCAAGCGCGGTTAAAATTTGCCGTGCTATGCCCGAAAAAAACATTCTGTTTATCCCAGATATTAATTTGGGAACTTACGTGCAAAAACAGGTGCCCGAAAAGAATTTTAAACTTTTGTCGGGCGGGTGCCCCACGCACGCTAGAATTGAAAAAGATGACGCACTTTCAGCAAAAGCGGCGCACCCCAACGCCTTGTTTTTGGTTCATCCCGAATGCCGTCCAGAAGTTGTCGAACTTGCGGACTTTGTGGGTTCAACTTCCGGCATTATGGATTTTGCCGAAAAGTCGGACGGAAAAGAATTTATTATAGGCACGGAAAACTCTATCGTACAGCACTTGCAGTATAAACTGCGCGACAAGAAATTTTATCCTCTTTCAAAGGACTTGGTTTGCCACAATATGCGCTTGACCACCTTGCCCGACGTTTTAAACTGCGTTTTAGGGCGCGGCGGCGAAGAAATAGTTTTGGACGAAAAGTTGCGCGTGCAGGCTGTTAAGTGCATTGAAAAAATGATTGAATTGGGTGGTTAAAACGCATATAAGCGTCGCAATACTGCGTCAAGTTTACGTTTTGCCTTGGTCATTTACGCTAAGTAAACTCCCTGCGGCAAATCCGCGCTTTCCTTGTCTTGCTCGCTTCTCTGCGTTTTAATGTTTCAAATGTGGAAGGTATTTTGTATATGATGATAACTACCAAGGGTCGTAACGCCCTTAAAATTATGATTGATTTGGCTCAGCACGAGGGCGAGGGGTTTATTTCCCTAAACGATGTTGCCGAGCGGCAGAAAGAATCGGTCAAATATCTTGAAGCGTCGGCGGCACAGCTTTCGGCGGCGGGCTTCGTTTTAAGTGCGCGCGGCAAAAGCGGCGGATATAAACTTGCGCGTCCCGCAAAAGAATACAGCGTTGCGGAAATTCTTGAAAAAGGCGAAGGCTCGCTTGCGCCCGTTTCCTGTCTTATAAACGGTTGCGAAAACGCGTGCACTTGCCAAACTTTGCCCCTTTTTAAAGAGCTTGACGAAGTTATAATGAACTTTTTAAATTCTAAAACACTTGCGGATTTGGTGAAATAATTATGAAATTGAGCGTTCGTAGAATTGTATTATTGGTATTAAGCATTTTTGTTTTAGGCTTCGGGCTGTATAATATTATAAGTGCAATCGTAGAGTTGCCTTCTGTGCGCGAACAGGTTTTGGGTATGTTTTCCGACCCGCAAATAAGTTCGGCTATCCCCGACCCCGAAAAAATCGTAAGCGTTGTATTGGGAATAACCATAGCTATTGCTTGCCTTGTATGCGCGTTCTATCTTGCAACGGGAATACTCGGTTTGCTTGCCTCGCTTGGAAAATACAAGGGAAGCGCGCATATCATACTTACCTGGATTTACCTCATTTTATGTGCATTAGGGCTTATTATAACTATTGTAGGGCTTGTTAAAGGTTCGCCGTTTGACTGGACTATTATATTAAGTATTTTAGAAGTTGCCGTTGCCATAACCTTTATAATTATTGCCAAGCAAATTAAAGAGGAAGAATATTAATAAAAAAATATTTCGCATTTGTATATAATTCCTATTGACAAGATAGGAATTTAATTTTATAATTTATTCATACTAAACGCATAGGAATTAAGGTTTTGAAAACTGTTTACGTAGACAACGCGGCGACGACCGCAATGAGCGACAAAGCTATCGAGGCGATGACGCCGTTTTTAAAAGGGGTGTACGGGAACCCGTCTTCTCTGCACACTGTTGGACAAGTTGCCAAAGAACATTTAGAGGACGCCCGTGCAAGAATAGCAAAATGCTTAAACTGCGAGCCTAGGGAAGTTTACTTCACTTCGGGCGGGTCGGAAGCCGATAATCAGGCAATACGCTCTGCCGCGCTAAACGGCGCACGCAAAGGCAAAAAGCATATAATCTCAACTGCGTTCGAGCATCACGCCGTTCTTCATACTCTTAAAAAACTTGAAAAAGAGGGGTTTGAGGTAACTTATCTTGCAGTTGACCCCAACGGGCTTATAACTGCCGAGGAAGTGGCTACGGCAATAAAAGAGGACACCGCCCTTGTCACAGTGATGTTTGCAAATAACGAGGTAGGAACGGTTCTTCCCATAAAAGAGATAGGCGCGGTTTGCAGGGCCAAGGGGGTTACATTCCACACTGACGCGGTGCAGGCGGTTGGGCACGTTTCCGTTGACGTAAAGGCACAAAATATCGATATGCTTTCCCTTTCGGCGCACAAATTCCACGGCGCAAAGGGCGTGGGTGCGCTTTACTGCAAACGCGGCATACCTTTGAATACTTTTATCGACGGCGGCGCACAGGAGAGGAACAAACGCGCAGGAACGGAAAATCTTGCGGGCATAGCGGCAATGGCGGCAGCTTTGGAAGAAGCGTGCGCGAATATGGAAGAAAACGCTAAAAAACTTTCCGCACTTAGGGACAGACTTATCGAAGGGCTTTTGAAAGTGCCGCACTCCAAGCTGAACGGCGACAGAAAAAAGAGGCTGCCTTCAAACGTGAATATCTGTTTCGAGGGTATCGAGGGTGAAAGCCTGCTGCTTCTTTTGGACGCAAAGGGAATTTGCGCTTCAAGCGGTTCGGCTTGCACTTCGGGCTCACTTGACCCGTCGCACGTTTTACTTGCTTTGGGACTGCCGCACGAGATTGCGCACGGCTCTTTAAGGCTCAGTTTGTCGGAATATAACACCGCGGAAGAGGTTGAATATATCATTCAAGAAGTACCCAAAGTGGTAGAGTATTTGCGCAGTATTTCACCCGTTTGGGAAGAACTTGAAAAGGGTTTAAAACCGCACTTAATTTAATGAAAAAGTGCGTTAATTCAAGCATATATGGGGACGAAACCTTGATTTTCAAAACAGCACAGTGCGCTGTTTTGCAAGGTTGAGATGAGCAAACACATAAGTAGTGTTTGCGGTGACCGAGGCGGCTGATGTATCCCCACGGCCGCCGAGAAATATAGACAAAAAGGAGATAAAAAATGGCTTTATACAGCGAAAAAGTAATGGACCATTTCACTAATCCCAGGAACGTCGGAAAAATTGAAGACGCTGACGGAACAGGTGAAGTAGGCAACGCCAAGTGCGGCGACATTATGAAGATTTACTTAAAAATCGAAAACGACATTATCGTGGACGTTAAGTTCAACACTTTCGGTTGCGGAAGTGCGATTGCTTCAAGCTCGATGGCTACAGAGCTTATTAAGGGCAAGCCTATCAGCGAGGCGTTGACGCTTACGAACAAGGCGGTTGCCGAGGCGTTGGACGGTTTGCCCGCTCATAAAATGCACTGCTCGGTTTTGGCGGAAGAGGCTATCCGCGCCGCTATTAAAGACTATTACGACAAAAACGGTATAGCCTACGATAAGGCGGAATTCCCCGACCCTACGGACGAGGACGAGCATCATATCGAAGAAGATTAAAAGCAATTAAAAACGCCCCGGCGGACAATCCGTCGGGGCGTTTTTTTGTAACTTAGAATAAACGCGGACAAACCCGAATACTTTATTTAAAGAGAAATTGAGGTATTTTATGTCAAATTTTTGCTTTGAAGAGGCGAGGCAAACGCTTAAAAAGCTAAAAACTTCAACCGCGGGATTAAGCGGACAAGAGGCCGCCGAAAGATTAAAGACATACGGCAAGAACGAGCTTGAAAAGGGCAAAAGTGTGGGGATAGTCAAACTTTTCTTTTCACAGTTCAAAGACTTTATGACCGTGCTTTTAATAGTTGCGGCGGCAGTTTCGGGGCTTATAGCCTTTCTTTCGCGCGACAGAAACGATTTAACGGATACTTTTATTATCCTTGCAATAATATTTTTAAACGCGCTTGTGGGTACTATTCAGCAGTACAGGGCGGATAAGGCGATTGAAAATCTGAAAAAACTGTCGGCAAGCACCTGCAAGGTCCGCCGCGACGGGAAGGAAATAGTTATCCAGAACGAGGAAATAACGGTTGGCGATATTGTTTTGCTTGAAGAAGGGGACGTTATCCCCGCCGATTGTCGCGTAGTTGAAAGTAATTCGTTGACCTGCGACGAGTCCGCGCTGACCGGCGAAAGCGTAAGTGTGGAAAAGAACGAAAAGCGCATTCACGGCAACAACGTTGCACTCGGGAACATGACGAACACTTTATTCGGCTCAACCTACGTGGTTCGCGGCAACGCAAGCGCCGTTGTAACAGCCGTCGGCATGCAAACCGAAATGGGCAAAATTGCCGCAATGCTTCAAGGCGGAAAGCCGGCAAAAACTCCACTTGAAAACAGTCTTGATAAGCTGGGGAAGATAATTTCGGCGTTCGTGCTTGCCGTAACCGCCGTAATTTTCATTATGGGAATTTTCGTGCGTGATGACGGAATTTTAAAGAATTTTATGACTTCGGTCGCAATAGCGGTGGCGGCTATTCCCGAAGGCCTGCCCGCGGTCGTTACCATAATAATGGCGATGGGCGTACAGAAAATGAGCAAGAAAGGCGTTGTTATAAGAAAGCTGAAATCGGTTGAAACGCTTGGAAGCTGCACCGTAATTTGTTCGGACAAAACCGGAACTTTAACCCAGAATAAACTTAAAGTTGTAACTTCGTTTTTTGACGGAAAAAGGCGTTCAATCGAGCATATTCGGGGGGCAAACGCAAAATTACTTCAATGTATGACGGTGTGTACGTCGGTAAAAGGAGACAAGGGAAACTATATCGGCGACCCCACGGAAGTAGCTTTAAAAACCTGCGCCGACGACGTGGGCTTTGAACTTGACTTTATACGCCTTGCCGAGCTTCCGTTTACATCCGAAAGGAAAATGATGACGGTTGCTGCCGAAGTCGGCGGGGAAAGGCTTGGCTTTACCAAGGGCGCGCCGGATATTCTTATAAATAAATGTACGCGCATACTTACTTCAAACGGTGTAAAAGAATTTACTTCGGCAGAGAAAAATGCCGTGCTTGAAGAAAACGATAAAATGTCGGACGAGGCTTTAAGAGTTTTGGGTTTTGCCTATAAACCCTACGGCGGAAAAATCGAAGAAGAGGGACTTACGTTTATCGGACTGTGCGCAATGTCCGACGGGCTGAAAGAGGGTGTTGGCGACGCTGTTGAAGAGTGCCGCGGCGCGGGCGTTTCTACGGTGATGATAACGGGCGACCACGTGCGTACGGCGTTATCTATTGCAAAAAAGCTGAATATTGCAAGTGATAAGTCGGAAGTTATGACGGGTGACGAGCTTGACGCACTTGAAGGTGAAGCGTTGGGCGACGCTATTGCAAGGTGCAAGGTGTTTGCGCGGGTATCACCCAAACATAAAAATATAATCGTAAACTCGTTGAAGAGCCGCGGCATGGTGGTTGCAATGACGGGCGACGGCATAAACGACGCGCCCAGCATAAAGAGTGCAGACATAGGAATTGCAATGGGCGTTTCGGGTACGGACGTAACTAAGAGCGCGTCCGATATGGTTATTTCCGACGATAACTTTACCACCATAGTGGCCGCAGTAAAAGAGGGAAGAAGAATTTCAACGAATATCAAAAAGACGATACAATTCTTTTTGTCAACGAACCTTGCGGAAGTGCTGGCAATTCTTATTGCTTCTCTGTTTCTGTTTAAATTCAACTTCTTGCTGTCGACACAGCTACTTTGGCTTAACCTCATAACGGACAGTTTCCCTGTGCTTGCTTTGGGTATGGAAAAGGCAGACGACGACGTTATGAAACGCCCGCCTGAGCGAGCGGAAAAGAGCTTATTCTCAAAAACTTCCCTCTGTTCGATAGGAATTTACGGGCTGTTTATGACGGTGGCAACAATAGGCGTTTTTGCGATTGCCCTCCACATATGGGGCAACGAAGTGGCTACGACCATGACTTTTATGACAATTTCTTTCCTTGAACTTTTCCAGTCTTTCAATATCCGTTCGGAAAGACAGTCAGCGTTTAAACACTTCTTTTCAAACAAAATTTTGTTTATCACCGTATTAGTTGGCGTAATTTTGAACGTTTTACTGTGCGTAAGCCCCTTGTCGGGCGCGTTCGGGCTTGAAAAACTTAGTGCCGTGCAGTGGCTGACGGTATTCGGAATAGCCCTTTCCATATTACCTTTCGGGGAAATTTACAAATTGATTTTGCGCACAATTTCAAAGCGAAAAAGCCGTTATTCGGGGCATATATGGGGGTCTATCGCTAAAAAACGCATAAAAGCGAAGTAATTTTAACGTAAAAACCCCGTCCGCCGTAAGTTCGGCGGACGGGGCTTTTTTAATTTTTCAAACTGCGTTTTTATAGCTTATGAGGATATGCGCTATTCCGAACAGTACCGCAAAGGCAATAAGCGGGATATTCGCCAAAACTATGCCGCTGAATAAAAAGACGGCAGTGGGTATTATTGAAAGCGATAGCGCCTTCAATTTTCCCCTTCTATTCCAACAAATAACCCAGAAAATCAAATAGGCAAGGCACAAAGCGCTGTTTACGGATAAGTAACAAATTAAAGCGTAATCAAACCAGAAATTAAAATATGTGTACGGAATGTTGAAGGCCATAAAAGCCATACAGCCGTACCTGCCAATTTGCTCTAAAATTATTACGGCTTTATTGTTATAGGTATTTTCGTTATCGGCTTTGTGTTTTACGACGTAAATGATATTGGGTATCATAATAATTGCCATAATCGTCAGCCCGTAGTAGTTGAACCAGCTCATAATTAAATTATAGCAAAGCAAACGGGCTTTTTCAAGCGGAACGAAGCGGTAACTTGTCTTGATTATTTATAAATAACGGTAAACGCACCGTATATACTTGCTTTATGGCGCATACGTGCTATAATGGTCTTCATGGATTATTTGGCTATAATTGTGGTAACTTTTATTTCTGGCGTTGTCGGCACCGGGCTTGGCGGTGTGATAGGCGCGGTTTTAAAGCGCGATTCAAATAAAATCGTAAGCCTTCTTTTGTCGTTTGCCGCCGGAATTATGCTTGCCGTGGTGTGCTTCGATTTAATGAGCCAACCGATTGAAATGATGAAGGAAGGTACGCTGCCTTCTTTGACGCCGTTAATCGTAGTGGCGGCGGTTGTTGCGGGCTACGGCATTATATACCTATTAAACTTTATTATTGATAAAAGAACAAATCACGAAGTAAAGCATATAGACGAAAATCATCCCACTACGGCGGATAATTTGGACGAGCTTATTCACTCTAATCACTATGAAACCCACAAGAATTCAAAATCCAACCTGTTTGTTGCCGGGCTTGTAATGATGTTTGCAATAGCTTTGCACAACTTGCCCGAGGGTATGGTCATAGGCGCGTCTTACGCTATTTCTGCCGACGTTGTTGCAAACCTGTTTTCGGGTAGCGGGTTTATTATGGCAATAGTAATAGGACTTCACAACGTGCCCGAAGGTATGGCGGTGTCCGTGCCGTTGATTTCGGGCGGAATGGGCAAAATAAAGGCGGTGCTTTTAACTGCTTTAAGCGGTTTGCCCACGGTGCTTGGCGCGTTGCTAGGGTTTGCACTAGGCGGAATTAGCGATATTATGCTGGTTTTGTCCTTGGGGTTTGCCAGCGGGGCTATGCTGTACGTGGTTTTCGGCGAGCTGTTGCCGGAATCGATATTGATGTGGCGAAGTAAACTTCCTGCCTTCGTACTTTTTATAGGCGTAATAGTGGGTTTTCTTCTTGTAATGTTTTAAATAAAAGCGGCGCTGACCGAAGTCAGCGCCGCTTTTTTATTTGGTGGAGATAAGGGGGTTCGAACCCCTGACCTATACGTTGCGAACGTATCGCGCTACCAACTGTGCTATAT
>JAIDQV010000036.1 GCA_029062045.1 Clostridia bacterium | reverse complement strand
CGTTGTTAAACGCGGTAAGGTAAGGCGCGCAAAACTTTACTACCTGCGCGGACTTACAGGCAAGGCTGCAAAGATATCGGAAATCAAGTAATTAAAAAAAGCTCCCGCTATGCGCGGGAGCTTTTAATTTACCAAAGTAGGTTAAATAAATGTTATCTAAAATAACAAGTTTTGCGCTTTGCGGGCTTGACGGCGTTCCCGTCGAGGTGGAAACCGACATAAACAAAGGTATGGTTTCCTACGATTTGGTGGGGCTTCCCGACGCTACTGTTAAAGAGAGTAAAGAGCGCGTGCGCTCGGCAATAAAAAACAGCAAACTTTTATTTCCCGTAAACAAAATTACCATAAACCTTGCCCCCGCGGACATAAAAAAGGAAGGCTCACAATACGATTTGCCACTTGCAATAAGTATTTTAATTGCGGGCGACCAGCTGACGGCAAAGACGGAAGGAATAGTGTTTTTGGGCGAGCTTGCTTTGGATGGTGCGTTGCGCCCCGTTACGGGCATTCTACCCATTCTCATTTCCGCAAAAGCCAAAGGCTACACCAACTTTATTATTCCTGCGGCAAACGCCAACGAGGCAAGCTATATAGAAGGCTTAACCGTCTTTGCGCTGAACAGTTTAAGGGAAGTTGTGGACCTTCTCACGGGGGAACGGACATTCGAGCCTTTATCCCAACGCAGTTTTAACGGGACCGTAAGCGCGCAAAAATACAATTACGATTTATCCCTCGTCCGCGGTCAAAAGGTGGCAAAACGCGCCTTGGAAATAGCCGTCGCGGGCGGGCACAACATTCTTCTTGTAGGGCCTCCCGGCGCGGGCAAAACAATGCTTGCACGGTGTATTCCCACGATTATGCCCGACATGACATTTGAAGAGGCGTTGGAAGTTACAAAAATTCATTCGGTGGCGGGCAGTTTGACGGAAGAGGGAATTGTTTCCCTGCGCCCGTTCAGAACGCCGCACCACACCTCGACGGTGGTCGCGCTTTGCGGAGGCGGCAGTACTAAGGTACACCCCGGTGAAATTTCTATGGCGCACAAGGGCGTGCTGTTTTTGGACGAACTGCCCGAGTACAGTAGAAGAACTCTCGAAGCCCTTCGCCAACCCCTTGAAGACAGGGTAATAACGGTTGCGCGTGCGGGCGGGGCGGTTACCTTCCCAGCAGACTTTATGCTTTGCGCAAGTATGAATCCCTGCCCCTGCGGCAACTACGGTTCGGCAACGCTTGCCTGCACCTGCACACCCGCTCAGGTCCATAAATACAGAAGCAAAATTTCGGGCCCCCTGTTGGACAGGATTGATTTGCAGGTTGAAGTTGACGGGGTCAAGTACGAAGATTTGTCGGGCGAAAGTAACGAAGAGAGCAGTGCGGAAGTAAAGAAAAGGGTTGAAAAGGCGCGCGCCGTTCAGCGTGTGCGGTTCGAGGGGGACCCCAACCTTGTAAACGCGAATATGGGCGAAAAGCAAATTAAAAAATATTGCCCTCTTTCATCCGAGTGTGAAGAAATTTTGCGCACGGCGTTTGTAACTCTTCACTTATCCGCGCGTGCGCGTTCGCGCATTATAAAGGTTGCAAGGACAATCGCGGATTTGGATTTTTCGGAAGAGATAAAACCCGAACACATTCTTGAAGCTACTTCGTACAGAAGTTACGAGGCAAACAGTTGAACTACACCGATGACGAAATAAATTTAATAACGCTTTGTTCGTTTGACGGGCTTTCGGACGCGCAAAGAAGAATTTTGCTTTGCAATTTAACTTCTTCCGAGCCCGATTTTGTGAAATATGAAAAAAGTCTGATTAAAAGCCTTTCGGACGGCGTATATAATAAAGTAAAGGCGGATTTTTACGACGGCGCTTACCGCAACAAGGTTTTAGACGGGCTCGAAAGTGCGGGCATACAGTGCGTAACTTACTTTTCAAAGAACTATCCGCAGCTTTTAAAACTTATAGATACTCCGCCGATAGTTCTTTACTGCAAGGGCAATTTAAGCCTTTTGAACGCCGAATGTTTTTCGGTTGTGGGTTCACGGCGCACCCTTCCGCATATTTTAAAATTATGTAAAAAGACCGCAAAAGAGCTGGCAAGCCATTTCACCGTAGTTTCGGGTATTGCCGACGGCGCGGATGCGGCGGCGGTGGAAGGCGCTTTGGAAAGCGGCAAAGTAATTTCGGTACTCGCATACGGCTTCAATTACTTTTACCCCGCAAAAAACAAATATCTTATAGAAAAGGTTGCAAAGCAGGGACTTCTTATTACCGAATACCCGCCCGAAACCAAACCGCAGAAGTATCTCTTCCCCGTCCGCAACAGGATTATTGCGGGGCTTTCAAAGGGAACGCTTGTCGTTTCGGCTGGCAAAAAAAGCGGTGCGCTGATAACCGCGCACTATGCAAAAGAATACGGCAGAGAGTTGTTTGCTTTCCCGTACACCGTCGGCGTTTCGTCGGGCGAGGGTTGCAATTTTCTTTTGAAAAACCATGCAACCCTGGCGGAAAATACACTTGACATATTCGATTATTTTGGTTTAGACTTTAAACCGCAAGTTTTTTTGGAGCTGTCCGACGAAGAAAAAATTCTTCTCGACGCCATCCGCGAATTAGGCGAAGCCTTTATTCCCGAACTTGCAGAAAAGTTAAAAACCCAGCCATATAAATTAATCTCAGCAATTTCCAAATTAGAAATCAAGGGATTGGTAACGCGCATCGGCGGAAACCGCTTCGTTGCCGTATAAAGGAGTTTTCTATGGATTTAATCATCGTAGAATCGCCCTCGAAGGCGAAAACCATTTCAAAATATTTAAAGGGTAAGTACCGCGTAGACGCTTCGGGCGGACACGTAAGGGATTTGCCCGAAAGAACTTTGGGCGTTAAGATAACCGAAAATTTCGAACCCAAGTACGAAATTACGCCTACCAAAAAAGAGATTATAAGAAGGCTTGCGCAGGAAGCTAAAAAGAGCGGCAAAGTCTACCTTGCGACCGACCCCGACCGCGAGGGCGAGGCGATAAGCTGGCACTTGCAGACCGTTTTGGGGCTGGACGAGAATGCGGCAAACCGTATCGAGTTCAACGAAATTTCCCCTTCGGCGGTGCAAAACGCGCTTAAAAACCCGCGCAAGATAAATATAAACCTTGTCGACGCGCAGCAGGCGCGAAGAGTTTTGGATAGGCTTGTGGGCTATAAACTTTCGCCCCTTTTAAACAAGCGCATTCAAAACGGTCTTTCGGCGGGCAGAGTGCAATCCGTCGCCCTTCGTCTTATCGTGGACAGAGAGCGTGAAATTTTATCTTTCAAGCCCGAAGGCTATTGGCAGATGAACGCTTACCTTCAAGACCAGGCGGGAAGCTACGCACCCTTCAAAGCCGTTTACCAGTTAAAGAAAAACGGTGAAAGCGTGCCCGCGGAAGTTGCCGAAGAAATCGAAAAGCAGGTAAAAGCCGGCAAATTCCAAGTTACCAAGGTGAAAAAGGGCATAACCAAACAGCACGCGCCCGCGCCTTTCACAACTTCTTCTTTGCAACAGGACGCGTCCAACAAGTTCGGTATGACTTCGCCCGAAACTATGCTTATCGCCCAGCACCTTTACGAAGGTATGGACGTAGGCGGCGACCATATCGCGCTTATAACCTATATCAGAACGGACTCCGTCCGCATTTCGCAGGAGGCGCAGGAAAACGCCCTTGCGTTTATTAAAACCACTTACGGCGAGGAATTCGTTCCCGAAAAGCCCAACTTCTACGCAACCAAAAAGGGCGCGCAGGACGCGCACGAGGCTATCCGTCCCATCAATTTGGCGGTTACCCCCGCAAGCGTAAAGAACAGTCTTGACAAAAAGCACTACAATATCTATAAGCTCGTTTACGATAGGTTCATCGCTTCGCAAATGGCGGAGGCGCAGTACAATTCCATGCAGATAGAAACGGAATGCGCGGGCTACACCTTTAAGGCGAGCGGCAAGGCCCTTCTCTTCACGGGCTACACCGCGGCTTACCAGGACGCGCAGAAGGAAAAGGAAGACGAAGAGGAAACCTCAAAACTTCTTCCCCCTCTTAACGAAGGCGATATGCTTAACTTGAACGACTTCGTCAAAGAACAGAAGTTCACCAAGCCCCCTTACCGTTATACCGACGCTTCCCTTGTAAAAGCTATGGAAGAAAAGGGCATAGGCAGACCTTCAACTTACGCGTCCATAATTTCCGTACTCAACAAAAGAAAGTACGTCGAAAAGGACGGAAAGTATATGGTTCCCACAGAAGTCGCTTACTCGATAACCGATATGCTTTTGAAGTACTTCACCGACATTATGGACGTCGGCTTCACCGCGCATATGGAAGACGAGCTTGATAAAATCGAAGACGGCGGCTGCGACTGGCACAAGATTATCGCCGATTTCTACCCCGGTTTTGCCGAACAGCTTAAAACGGCTTCAACCGACGGCGACGAAGAAACAAACGTTATTTGCGAAAAGTGCGGCAGTGTAATGATAAGAAGAATAGGCAAATACGGCAAGTACCTTGCTTGTTCCAACTATCCGACTTGTTCCAACATCGTAAGCGAAAGCGACGTTGAAATTTCCCCCATGCGTTGCCCCAAGTGCGGCGCGAACATGGTCGTAAAAAGCGGCAAGTTCGGTAAATTCCTTGCCTGCCCCAACTATCCCGAATGTTCTTCCATTCTTCCCATTGACGCCGAACCCACGGACGAAAAGTGCATAGAGTGCGGCACCAATATGCTTTTAAAGCACGGCAAGTACGGCAAGTATTTAGAGTGCCCCAAATGCGCTTCCAAGCGCCCGTTCGTTTCCAAAGAGCAGATTAAAGAAGGGGATAAGTCGGAAGGCGTGTGCCCCGAATGCGGCAAGCCTATGCGCAGAATGTCCTCTAAGTCGGGCAAAATCTACTTCGGCTGCACGGGCTATCCCGAATGTAAATTTTTAAGCTGGGACGTTCCCACGGGCGACAAGTGCCCCAAGTGCGGCAAGTTCTTAATTAAGAAGAACGGCAAAATCAAATGCTCCGATAAAGACTGCGACTATTCCGTCGACGTACCCGAAAATGAAGGTTGAAGTAATAGGCGCGGGGCTTGCGGGCTGTGAGGCGGCGTATTACCTTGCCGAACGCGGCGTCGAAGTGGTTTTATACGATATAAAGCCCAAGTCGTTCACCCCTGCCCATTCGGACGAAAACTTTTGCGAATTGGTCTGTTCCAATTCGTTAAAGGGCAAGGACCCTTATTCCAACGCATGCGGACTTTTAAAAGAAGAAATGCGCGTGTTGGGTTCGCTTACTATGGAGGCTGCGGAAAAAACTTCCGTACCCGCGGGCGGCGCGCTTGCCGTCGACAGGGAAGGCTTCGCCTCTTTTGTTACGGATAAAATCAAGCAAAATAAGAATATATCCGTCGTCTGTAAAGAGGTGGAAGAAGTTCCGTCTTCCTGGTGTATAGTTGCAACCGGACCCCTCACCACGGACAGGCTATCATGCGGTATTTCAAGCATATGTGGGGGGCAATTACACTTTTTCGACGCTTCCGCCCCCATAATTTCAAGGGAAAGTATTGATTTCGACCACGCTTTTTTCGGCGACAGATACGGCAAGGGCGGGGACGATTACGTCAACTGCCCGCTTACAAAAGATGAGTACGAAACTTTTGTAACAGAGCTGCTTTCGGCGGAAAAAGCTCTGTTGCACGACTTTGACAAACGCGAGATATTTGAAGGCTGTATGCCTTTGGAAGTTATGGCTTCCCGCGGGTTTGAAAGCCTAAGATACGCAAATTTTAAGCCCATAGGGCTTAAAGATAAGGACGGCAACCGTTTTTATGCCGTTTTACAGCTCAGAAAAGAGAACGCAGACGGCACGGCGTACAACCTTGTAGGTTGCCAAACCAACTTAAAATGGGGCGAACAAAAGCGCGTATTTTCGCTTATTCCCGCCTTGAAAAACGCGGAATTTCTCCGTTACGGGGTTATGCACCGCAACACTTACATAAATTCGCCCACCTGTTTAAACGCGGATTTTTCTTTAAAATCCAACCCCGAGGTTTTCTTTGCGGGGCAGATTACGGGCGTTGAAGGCTATGTGGAGAGCGCCGCAAGCGGACTTCTTGCCGCCGTTCACCTGTATGAAAAGTTACAGGGGCGCACCCCGAAAATTCCCGACAACACTACCGTTTTAGGCGCGTTATCGGCACATATATCGGGGGCAACCGAAAATTTTCAGCCTATGAACGCAAATTTCGGCATATTAAAACCTGCCGAAAAATTAATAAAAGATAAAAAGCAACGCTACGCTTACTTAGCGGAAAGGGCGTTGAACAGTATACGCACATATAAGGAGAGTTTATTATGACAGAGTTTCACGCAACGACTATTTGCGCCGTCAAAAGGAACGGCGAAACGGCTATCGCAGGCGACGGACAAGTTACAATGGGTGAAAGCGTAATTTTCAAAAATTCCGCCCAGAAGGTAAGAAGAATTTACGGCGGCAAAGTTATATTAGGCTTTGCGGGGTCGGTTTCGGACGCCTTTTCTTTAAGTGAAAAGTTTGAAGGTATGCTCAATAAATTTTCGGGCAATCTTATGCGTTCGGCTGTCGAGCTTGCCGAGCTTTGGCGTTCGGATAAAGCCGTGAGAAAGTTAGAGGCTTTAATGATTGTTGCGGATAAAGATACACTCTTAATCGTTTCGGGCACTGGCGAAGTAATAGAGCCCGACGACGGCATTGCGGCAATAGGCAGCGGCGGCAACTACGCTTTGGCGGCTGCGCGCGCACTGTACCAGAACACAAACTTCACCGCTGCGGAAATCGCTAAAAAATCGCTCAAAATCGCAAGCGAAATTTGCGTATTCACAAACGACAACATCAAGTGCGAAACTATTTAAAACACATATAAGCGTCGCAATACTTCGTCAAGTTTGCGTTTTGCCTAGGTCATTTACGCAAAGTAAACTCCCGTCGGCAAATCCGCACTTTCCTTGTCTTGCTCGCTTCTATGCGTTTTAATGCGCGGGATACTCATATATGAGATAGGAGGATTTATGGACTTAACACCTAAACAGATAGTACACGAACTCAATAAATACATTATCGGTCAGGACGAGGCGAAGAAGGCAGTTGCAATAGCTCTTCGCAACCGTTACCGCCGCAGTCAGCTTTCGCCCGCGTTACAGGACGAAATTACGCCGAAAAACATTATAATGAAGGGCCCTACGGGCGTCGGCAAAACGGAAATTGCAAGAAGACTTGCAAAGCTCGTCAAAGCGCCTTTCATAAAAGTAGAGGCAACTAAGTACACCGAAGTGGGCTATGTCGGGCGCGACGTAGAGAGTATGGTGCGCGATTTGGCAGAGTGCGCAATCCGCCTCGTTAAAGAGGAAAAGACTGCGGAAGTAAGCTACAAGGCGACGGCTGTTGCCGAAAGGCGCATCGCCAAAGTTCTTGCGGAAATAAAGAAGGATGAGCGCGGCGAAACCGCAAAAGCCGTGTTCGAGGATAAACTTGTTGAAGAAATTCACGCAGGCAAGCACGATAACACTGTAATCGAAATAGAAGTTGACGACGTGCCCAAGCCGTTAGAGCTTTCCCCCGGCAGCGGCGCGGCAATCGACCTCGGTTCCATTTTCAGCGGAATGGGAATGAACAAGAAAAAGAAGCGTAAAATTTCCGTAAAAGAGGCTAAAAACCTCATCATCGCCGAAGAGGCGGATAAACTTATCGATAACGACGCGGTCAACGCGGAGGCTTTACGCCGCGCTGAAAACGACGGCATTATCTTCATCGACGAAATAGACAAAATCGCAGGCAAGGGCAACCAGGGCGCGGATGTCTCGCGCGAGGGGGTTCAGCGCGATATTCTTCCCATCGTCGAGGGCTGCACCGTAATGACAAAGTATGGCCCCGTAAAAACCGATTATATTTTATTCATTGCGGCGGGTGCATTCCACGTGTCCAAGGTTGAGGATTTAATCCCCGAACTTCAAGGCAGGTTCCCCATTCAGGTCGAACTTAAAAGCCTCACCAAGGAAGACTTCGTAAATATTCTCACCCAGCCCCAGAACGCTATTACAACCCAGTATTCGGCGCTTCTCGCGGTTGACAATATCGACCTGCACTTCACCAAGGATGCAATAGAAAAAATTGCCGAAGTGTCCGAGGACATCAACACCACTTCCGAGGATATCGGCGCAAGGCGCCTTCACACCGTAATGGAGTATCTTTTGGAAGATATTTCCTTCAACGCGGGCGGCAACGATTACCCTGTTATCCCCGTAGAAGTCAACGAAAAGTACGTTGAAGAGCATCTTGAAAATATCATAAAGAACCGCGATCTGAAAAAGTACGTTTTATAAAAACCGCGATATTTGAGACATATTATGGGGTCAATTATCAATTAACCGTATGAAAGATGATGAAATAAAGGATAAAAATACCGAGCCGGAGATTCGCGTACAGGGTGGTAAGGGCAAAGAGTGGAACAGTTCGAGTCCGCTCATGCTCATTTACATTCTTTGCGTAGCCGCACTTATTATTGCAGGAATAGTTTTCGGGATAAAGCGCATGGCAATTCCGGCAACTGCGTGTGCGGGTGGCTTCGTGCTTGCAGTCATACTGCTTTTCGTCTACCTTGCCATAATGGAAAAGGTCAAACTCAAACGTGCGGAAAGCATTGTAGGCAAGCCGGGTACGCGCAAGATAACCGCAACAGTAGTTAAGTCTGAATTATTCAGCCGCAAAACCATTGGTGAGCGCAACAATTATCCCGGCGGACTAAACGGCATTACCGTAAGCGCAATATATAAAATTACACTTAAAGACGGGGTTTTAGAGTACGTCGCGCTGTCATCGACCCGTTACAAAGAGGGCGATGAAGTAGAAGTGTATATCAATGAAAACGTGGCTTACATAGACGAAACCCCGCAATCTGATTTAACTAATAATACTCCGCAGGAGACAAAACATGATTAACGTTCCCAGGGGCACGAAGGACGTTCTGCCCAACCAATCTTATAAATGGCAATATGTAGAGGAAACCGCGCGGGAAGTCGCACGCGTCTTTAATCTTAAAGAAGTGCGCACCCCGACGTTTGAACATACCGAGCTTTTCAAACGCGGCGTGGGCGAAACGACGGACGTCGTGAATAAAGAGATGTACACCTTCGAGGACAAGGGCGGAAGGTCCATGACTTTAAAGCCCGAAGGCACCGCGGGCGTTGCAAGAATGTTTATTGAAAACGGTCTTGCAAGCTCACCTATGCCCGTCAAAACTTTCTACATCACACCCGCATTCCGCTATGAAAATCCTCAGGCAGGCAGGCTTAGAGAGTTCCATCAGTTCGGAATTGAGGTGTTCGGCTCGTCCTCACCCGAAACCGATGCAGAGGTTATTTTCGCCGCTTCTTCGTTCTTGGACAAGCTGAAAATTAAGGGCGTAAAACTCGAAATAAATTCGATTGGGTGCCGAATATGCCGCAACGAATACAATAAAGCGCTTAAAAATTACTTCGCGCCCCACATTGAAGAAATGTGTGCAAACTGCCGTTCAAGGTTTGATAAAAACCCTTTGAGAATGCTCGATTGCAAGGAAGAAAAGTGCAAAAACATAGCAAAAGGCGCACCTAAAATCATTGATTACCTCTGTGAAGACTGCAAAAAACACTTCGACGGGGTACGCTCGCTTTTAGACGCCGAAGGGCTTGAATATAGCGTTAACTCAAACATAGTAAGGGGTCTAGACTATTATTCCCGCACTGTTTTCGAGTTTGTTTCCACCCAAATCGGCTCGCAAGGCACTGTTTGCGGCGGCGGCAGGTACGACGGGCTTTTGTCAGAGCTTGGAGGTAGTCCCCTTCCCGCAATAGGCTTTGCGGCGGGTATCGAAAGACTTTTGCTTCTTATGGAAAATACGGGCGTGCCCTTCCCCGAAGAAAGCGTTCCGCTTATTTATCTTGGCGGCATGGACGAAAAGTCAAGAGCGCAAGCCTTTAAAATTGCGGCAAGGCTCAGGGGCAAAGGCGTTTGTGCCGAAGTCGACCATATGCAAAGAAGCGTAAAGGCTCAGCTTAAATACGCCGATAAAACGGGCGCAAAGTTTGTTGCCGTAATAGGCGAAAGCGAACTTGAAAGCGGCACTTTAAACGTCAAAAAAATGTCGGACGGCACGAATGCCGCGGTTAAAACAGGCGAACTTTACACATACTTAACCTTAGGTGAAACGGATACGCAGGCCTAAAATGCGGCTTTTGTGCACTTTTCGCACATAGCTCGCTTGGCGTATCTCTTTATACGCCGCGCTCACTTTGCGCAAAAATTACTACAAAATACGCTATTTTAGGTGCAAAGCAGTTTCGGTAAGCAAAAACTGTGCAAGACAAGGCAAGCGAATGCAGTCGTACAACCGTACCACAAATGAGCTTAACACAGTATTGTGCTGTTTTTGCCACCGCAACCTTGCGAAATTCGTTTCACCTAAGGTTATGGGAGGATAAATAAATGGAAAACGTTGACGTTGCTCGCTTTGACGAGTTGTTGAAGGGTGAAAAGCCCGTTGTTTGCGATTTTTACGCAACCTGGTGCGGCCCTTGCAAAATGCTTGCACCCGTAATGGAAGGCGCGGCAGAAAAGTATTCCGATAAAGCAGTATTTATAAAGGTTGATATCGATAACAATTTCGAGCTTGCCGCCCGCTACGGCGTAACTTCTATTCCGCTTGTCGGGGTGTTTAAGAATGGCGAACTTGCCGATAGCAATTTAGGCTATGCGTCTAAGTCGGAAATGGACGAATTTCTTGCAAACAATCTATAATAAAATAAAAAATAAAAGGCACAGCCGCCGCAGGAGTATTCTATGTTAGATATTTCTCTTATCGCACAAACCGACCCCGAGATTGCCGAGGCTTTAAAAGCCGAGCTTTCCCGCCAACAGAACAATATCGAGCTTATTGCAAGTGAAAATTTTGTTTCCCCCGCGGTTTTGGCGGCGGCGGGAAGCCACCTCACCAATAAATATGCCGAAGGCTACCCCGGGCACCGCTACTACGGCGGTTGCGCGTGTGTGGACGTTGCCGAGGATTTAGCGCGTGAACGTCTTAAACAGCTTTTCGGCTGTGAATACTGCAACGTTCAGCCCCATTCGGGCGCAAGTGCAAACCTTGCCGTTCTGTTCGCAACCTGTCAACCGGGCGACACCGTAATGGGTATGAACCTTTCCCATGGCGGACACCTTTCCCACGGCTCGCCCGTCAATATTTCGGGCAAGTACTTCAATATCGTGCCCTACGGCGTAAAAGAGGGCGATGAGGTTATCGACTACGACGAAATGGAGCGCATAGCCGTAGAGTGCAATCCCAAAGTAATAATTTCGGGCGCAAGCGCATACCCACGAGTAATTGATTTCAAAAGAATAAGAGAAATTTGCGATAAAGTCGGCGCGTTGATGTTCGTCGACATCGCCCATATTGCGGGCTTGGTGGCGGCGGGGCTTCATCCCTCGCCCGTGCCCTATGCGGACTTCGTTACAACAACCACCCACAAAACCCTTCGCGGACCTCGCGGCGGCGTAATTATGTGCAAAGAAGAATGGGGCAAGGCGATAGATAAAGCCGTTTTCCCCGGCATCCAGGGCGGACCTTTAATGCACATCATAGCCGCAAAGGCAGTGGCTTTCAAAGAGGCTCTATCCCCCGAGTTCAAAGCCTATCAAACCCAAATCGTAAAGAACGCCGCGGCTATGGCTGACGAGTTTAAAAAACTCGGCGTAAAGATGGTTTCGGGCGGTACGGATAACCACTTGATTTTATTGAATCTTACCGATAAAGGCATAACGGGCAAACTTCTTTGCGAACTTTTGGACGAGGTACATATCACCGTCAACAAGAACGCAATTCCCTTCGATAAGGAGAAGCCCTTCGTAACCTCGGGTATAAGGATAGGCACCCCTGCAATGACCACAAGGGGTATGAAGGAAGACGACGCCCGCACGATAGCAAGGCTTATCACAAAAATAATCGAAGAAAAAGAGGGCGCTTTCGACTACGTAAAGGCCGAAGTTGCAAAACTTTGCAAGGCTCATCCTTTGTATGAAAATTTAGTAAAATAGCAATAAGCGGCGGCGCATTTTTGCGCCGCCGCTTTTTCAAAAAATAGCGTTATTTCAAGCATATGTGGGGGTCTATTG
>JAIDQV010000035.1 GCA_029062045.1 Clostridia bacterium | reverse complement strand
ACGTCCATCATCTTCTGAACGATAGCGGGGGTAGCTTCATAGTAGCTGTTCGCCGTTTCTCTGTTCTGGAAGTAGGTGTCGCCGTTCTGTGCGGTACCTTTTTGAATGGGATGTTCGGGGTTCAACGCGCGGGACTTGAAGTCTGCAACGTCAGCGGCAATGCCAACCTCGTCGCAAATATCTCTGATTTCCTTGTAGTCGTCAGTTTCGTCCCAAACGTCGATTTTAGCAACTTCGTGGCTTGTCCTGAAACCGTCGAAGAAGTTAATAAAGGGAACTTTGGATTTCAAAGTTGAAAGGTGTGCAACCAATGCAAGGTCCATAACTTCCTGAACCGAGCTGTCGCAAAGCATTGCAAAACCAGTCTGGCGGCAAGCCATAACGTCGGCGTGGTCACCGAATATGTTCAACGAATGTGCCGCAAGTGCGCGCGCCGAAACGTGCATAACCATAGGCATCAATTCGCCCGAAATCTTGTACATGTTGGGAATCATTAATAAAAGTCCCTGCGAAGCGGTGTACGTAGTTGTCAATGCGCCCGCGCAAAGCGAACCGTGAACTGCGCCTGCCGCGCCACCTTCAGATTGCATTTCTGCAATTCTTACCTTCTGACCCCACATGTTGGTTCTGCCTGCCGTTGCCCATTCGTCCGCAACTTCCGCCATAGGGGAAGAGGGGGTGATGGGGTAAATTGCGGCTACTTCAGAGAAGGCATACGCAACGTGGCTTGCGGCGGTATTACCGTCGATAGTCAACTTTTTCATCAAAAAACCTCCGTTTTATAAATAATTATTTTTTAACGTTTTGTGTGATTTAATCACACTTACATTATTATAATACACGTTTTATTGCTTGTCAATATTCATAGTGAAATTTTGTATTAAAAAATAGGTAAAAAAATATCTAAATTTACCGCAAAACATTTTAAAGTTTAAAATTTTTGCCGTTATTTCACACTATTTTGTTGTACAAAGCAAGTTTATTTGCTATAATTTAGCGTGAATTTATTTAAAAGAAATTAACGGTATGTTTAAAGATTGCATTATCGAGTGTGAAAACGTAAAATTTTCTTACCCCGACAGCGGCGCTTACGCTATCAACGGCGTATCTTTAAAACTTAAAAAGGGTGAGTTTTTATCCGTAATAGGTCATAACGGAAGCGGCAAGTCAACCCTTGCCCGCCTTTTAAACGGACTTTTGGAAGCGGACGAAGGAAAAATCACCGTTCTCGGTATGGACATAGCCGAAGGCAAAAACGCCGTTGAAATAAGAAAGCATGTTGGGGTGGTTTTTCAGAACCCGGATAATCAGATGGTTGCTTCCATCGTTGAAGACGACGTCGCATTCGGTCCCGAAAATATAGGGGTTGCTCGTGAAGAAATAGGCGAACGAATTCAGTGGGCTTTGAACGCAGTCGGTATGGAAGAGTTCCGCACGTCTACCCCGGCAAGGCTTTCGGGCGGACAAAAGCAAAGAATAGCCGTTGCAGGCGTGCTTGCCATAAAGCCCGACGTTTTAATTTTGGACGAATCCACCGCCATGCTTGACCCCAAAGGCAGACGTGAAGTTATCGGGGTAGTCCAAAAACTGAACAAAGAAGAAGGGATGACGATTATTCTCATTACCCACTTTATGGAAGAAGCGTTGCTTGCCGACAGAGCTATCGTTATGAACAAGGGTGAAATCGCTTTGGAAGGCACGCCCGAAGAAATTTTCACAAGCGGGGAAATGCTTGAAACTTTCAATTTATCATTGCCACGCACAAGCGTAATTTCGGAAAATCTTCGCAAAGCGGGTATGGAAATTAAGAACGTTTTGCGTCCCGAAGAACTTGCGGAAGAAATAACAAAAAACTTCGTTAATTGCGGCATATATGGGGGGCAATCGTCAATTTGTGAAGAAAAAAACGTTAAAATTGCCCACGACTGGGATATAGACGTAAAGTATTTAACTTACACCTATTCCAAAAAATCACCCTTTGCCACGAAGGCTTTAAAAGGAGTTAATCTTCATATCGACGAAGGTGAGTTTTTCGGAATTATCGGGCATACCGGCAGCGGAAAATCTACGCTTATTCAGCATCTTAATGCGCTTATAAAGTTGCCTCAGGCACAGAAAAGATATAAAAAACCGAAAGCTAAAAAGGGTCAGCCTACCCCCGTTATTTCGCATATATCCGTGGGGCAATTCGATTTAGGCAGTAAAAAATGCGATTTTAAGGCGTTAAGAGCAAGCGTCGGTATGGTATTCCAGTACCCCGAATACCAACTCTTTGCAGAGTCCGTTTTTGCGGACGTCGCCTTCGGTCTTAAAAATTTCAAAAAGGGACTATCCAAAGAAGAAATCGAAGAAGCCGTAAAGCAAAGTATCGAGATAGTCGGGCTTAACTACGAAGAAGTAAAGGACAAGTCTCCCTTCGATTTGTCGGGCGGGCAGAAACGCCGCGTTGCCATTGCGGGTGTTATTGTAACTAAACCGCAGATTTTAATTTTGGATGAGCCCGCCGCAGGGCTTGACCCCAAGGGCAAAAACGAAATTATGGAGCTTTTGCATAAGCTCCACCGAGAGTGGTGCAAAACCGTAATTATAGTTTCCCACGACATGGACGAAGTTGCCGACAACTGTACCAAAGCCTGCGTAATTGCCGAAGGGCAGGTTTTTGCTTGCGACACGCCGTACAAAATTTTTAAGCGTGCGGACGAGCTTAAAGCGTTAGGGTTGGATATTCCCCTAACCGCAAAAATTGCACAAGGGCTTGCAAAAAACGGCATAATTATCGATAGCGACTGTACTGTTTCAAATTTTTCGGAAAAGGTTATAGAAGTTTACTCTCGCGGCAAAAGCTCAAACGGAGGTGAAGCCGATGCTTAACGACGTAACCTTCGGGCAGTTCTATCCCACTCAGTCTTTCGTTCACAAACTTGACCCGCGCATAAAGCTACTTGGGCTTATCGCGTTCATCGTGTTGCTGTTCGTCGCAAACAATTTT
The DNA here is from genome assembly GCA_029062045.1 of Clostridia bacterium. GTDB lineage: Bacteria > Bacillota > Clostridia > Christensenellales > Borkfalkiaceae > Coproplasma. Next base: position 2,522 of record JAIDQV010000035.1, on the reverse strand, counting down.
TATTCTTTGCTTGCGGTTGCATTAATTATTTGCATAGCAATAGCGGCGGCGCGCGTTCCTTTCGGCAGGGTTTTGCGTTCCGTAAAGGGAATTTTGGTTATTCTTTTATTTACGGCGGTTTTAAACCTGTTTTTCCACGGCGGGGAAATAGTCTATGCCGAGTGGTGGATAATAAAAATCACGCGAGAGGGAATAATTTTTACCGTATTTTTCATTTTGAGGTTATTCTTTTTGGTAATGGCTTCGTCAGTGCTCACTTTAACGACTACGCCAGTTGCACTTACCGACGGCATTGAAAGCCTTTTAAAACCTTTAAAATACATCAAATTCCCCGTTCACGAGCTTGCGCTTATAATGTCAATCGCCTTGCGGTTCATTCCAACGCTTATTGACGAAACCAACCGCATTATTTCCGCCCAGAAGGCTAGGGGGGCGGACTTTGAAAGCGGCAACATTTTCAAAAGAATAAAGGCGATAGTGCCAATATTAATTCCACTTTTAATAAGTGCGTTCAGACGTGCGGACGAGCTTGGTGACGCTATGGATGCACGGTGCTATTCAAGCTCTAAAAACAGAACAAAGTACAAAAAACTTAAATTAGGTTGGCGTGATTTAGTTGCATTTTTGACCTTTGCCGCGCTTATTGCCGGCGTGGTTCTTCTTAACATCTATTGCGCGGATATCTTTCCGCAGTTCTACGAGTATATAAAATTAAGCTGATGAGATATGCTATTTTGCTTGCCTACGACGGAACGGATTACGGCGGTTGGCAGGTACAGAAAAATTCAATAACCGTTCAGGAAAAACTGGAAGAAGCGTGCGAAAAGGTTTTCGGCAAAAGAACCTCGGTTACGGCAAGCGGCAGGACGGACAGCGGCGTTCACGCGGCGGGGCAGGTGTGCCATTTCGATGCGGAAACTACCATCCCCGCAGAAAAAATTGCCGATGTTTTAAACCGCTTTCTTCCGCCCGATATCTCGGTTTTAAGTTCCTCGGCTGCGCCCGAAAACTTTGATTCAAACCGCAGTGCAAAGAAAAAAACTTACTGTTACAGGTTCTATTTGGCGGATAGAAGAAACCCTTTAAAAGACAGGTTTTCCGTATGGGTTAAAAACCCTGTAGATATAGCGAAACTCAAGCATATATTGGGGGCTTTCGTCGGAAAACACGATTTTAAAGCGTATTGTAAAAGCGGTTCACAGGTCAAAACAACCGTCCGCGAAGTATACTCTGTCGATGCGGTAATTACCCAAAATCCGCTTTTTACCGATATTGAAATTTACGTTTGCGGCGGCGGTTTTTTATACAACATGGTCCGCACAATGGCGGGTACTATTTTAAACTATGCCGAGGGCAGCTTGACCGAGGAAGAAATAGCCCGCTCGCTTATTGAAGGTGACAGAGAAGCGGTTGGCAGAACGATGCCTGCAAAGGGCTTGACGCTTGAAAAAGTAGAGTACGGCTTTCCCCTGTTCGATTGAACTTTTTAACAAGGTTTTCACAAACTGATTTTAATTTTAACATTTAACACATATATAATGTTGTAACCTAATAAGGTGGTTTATGGATTTTTTCGATTACGCAAACATTGTCCATTATTTTATCAATACCGATACTTGGTACGTCAAGTATATAGTCGGCGGGCTGTGCTTTTTAATTGTCTTTGTGTTTCAGGCGGTCGGGTTATTCATTATATCCGGTCGCGAAGGTTACAAGAACAGATGGATGGCTTTTGTGCCCTTTCTTAATACCTATTATATCGGCGTGTGCGGGCAGAAAAACCGAACGTTTAAAAGCGTAGATACCAGAATTTTTTCGCTTGTTGCGGCTATTTTAGAGGCGTTGCTTGTCGTCGGATACGTCATAAACGATATTGCGTGGATGTATTTAAAGGCATACAACCTAATTGAATATGTTGACACGACTAACGGCTACGGTCTTATTTGGCCTATTGAAACCCTTTCAAGCAATATAAGAGAATTCCCGGAGCTTTTCTGGGCAGGTTGGTGCTTTGAATTTCTTGATAAATTCATTTTAAGTTTTTTGGAACTTGCGTTCCTTGTTATGCAGGTGTTTACGCTTTCGGCGTTTTTCCAAACCTTCGCCGCAAGAAGATATATGCTTTTTACGGTTACCAGCATCTTGTTCCCCGTGCAGGGCATTCTCATATTTATTCTTAGGAACAATAGAGGGATGAACTACCGCGACTTTATACGCAAAGAACAGGAAAGGCAGTACAGAATGTACCAGCAGTACCGCCAACAGCAAAGTTTCGATCAGAATCCTTACAACCAAAACCCCTATTCCAGAAACCCTTACGAAGATGATGGCAGCAGTAGTGCAGGAAGTAGCGGTACAAACGGCAATAACTCATCAAAAAGCGGTTCGGCTGACGACCCTTTCTCGGAGTTTGGCGGAAAGGACGGCAATAACGACCCGTTTGAAAATTAATAATAACTATTAAAAAGAGTACTTCAAAAGTACTCTTTTTCTTTACATTTTAATATTTCAGTGTTATACTT
>JAIDQV010000034.1 GCA_029062045.1 Clostridia bacterium | reverse complement strand
ATTATAATATTTGCAAGAACCGCTTTACGCGGGATAAGGGGAAATAAAAATGAATATTACTGCTAAGGAAATCCGCAATATTGCGGTTATCGGTCACAGCGGCGAGGGCAAAACCACCCTGTGCGAAGCTATGCTTTTTAACGGCGGCGTCATTGACAGAATGGGCAAAGTCGAAGACGGCACAACGCTAATGGACTTTGACGAGCTTGAAAAAGCAAAGAAAATTTCCGTATACACCTCCGTTTCCTACCTTTTATGGAAGGGCGTAAAAATTAATCTTTTGGATTTGCCCGGTTTTTACGACTTCGAGGGCGAACGGCACGAAGGCCTTGCAGCGTGCGGCGCGGCAATCCTCGTAATAGGCGCAAACGGCGTTTTACCCATAGGCGCGGAAAGCGTCGTAGAGTACTGCCTAAAACTCGGCAAGCCGCTTATCATTTTCATAAACGGTATGGACAAGGCCAACGCCGACTATCTGGGCACGCTTAACGCTTTAAAAGAAAAGTACGCGGGCAAACTTGCCCCCATTCAGCTTCCCATAATGGCGGACGGCAAAATGACGGGCTATGTCAACGCCATTCAGGAAAGGGCTTATAAATTCTCAACCCAGGGCCCGCAGGAAATTCCCGTGCCCGCCGAGCTTAAAGGGCAAATGGACGATATGCAGGCAAGTCTTATGGAAACGGCGGCGGAGAACGACGAAATTCTTCTCGATAAATACTTCACCGACGGAAAACTTTCCAAGGACGAAACGGTACACGGCGTAAGGCGCGGCATTGCTACGGGCAGCGTAATTCCCGTCATGGCGGGAAGCGCCCTTCAAAACCGCGGCGTTATAAATCTTCTGGACGAAATAGTGCGCTATATGCCTACCGCCAACGAAAGAAGAAATTCCCTTGCCACCGACCTTTCGGCGGACGAAATAGTAAATATCCATTGCGAGGAAGACGGACCCTTCGCGGCGCAAGTTTTTAAAACCGTTTACGACGCCTATTCGGGCAAAATGAATTATATAAAGATTTTCCGCGGACGGCTTAAAACGGGCATGACCGTTTACAACCCCAACACCCAAACCGAGGAACGCATAGGTCAGATTTTTGCGCTTAAAGGCAAAAAAGCCGAACTCGTTCCCGAACTCACCGCAGGCGACATAGGCGCGGTGAACAAGCTCACCAACACCGACACCAACCACACCCTTTGCGCAGTCGGCACTTCTTTGGTATTCGACCCTATCCGCTTCCCCCACCCTTCCCTTTCGCTTGCGGTTACGCCCGCTACGAAGGGTGACGAGGACAAGATGTTTGCAGGCTTCTCGAAAATGCTCGAAGAAGATTATACCTTCTCTATCGAAAAACGCGCGGACACGGGCGAGCTTATTTTAAGCGGGCAGGGCGAAGTTCACCTTGAAATGCTTGCCAAAAAATTAAAGGCACGCTACGGAATTGCCGTCAACCTTTCCGAGCCGAAGATACCCTACCGCGAAACCATCCGCGCCGTATCCAACGCCGAAGGCAAGCACAAGAAGCAGTCGGGCGGGCACGGACAGTACGGGCACTGCAAAGTGCGCTTCGAGCCGTGTGAAGAAGAGTTTGTTTTCGGTGACGAGGTCGTAGGCGGCGCAGTTCCCAAGCAGTATATCCCCGCAGTAGAAAAAGGTTTGCGCGAGTGCTTAGGCAAAGGCGTTTTGGCGGGCTACCCCGTTACGGGCGTTAAAGCCGTGCTGTACGACGGAAGCTACCACGACGTTGACTCTTCCGAAATGGCGTTCAAAGCCGCCGCCGCGCTTGCGTTTAAAGAGGGTATCAAAAACGCAAAGCCCGTTCTCTTGGAACCCGTAATGAAACTTAAAGTTTTAGTTGCGGGCGAGTACCTCGGCGGGGTTATGGGCGACATATCCAAACGCCGCGGAAGAATTTCGGACAGCTCAACCGAAGGCAATCTTACAACGGTAGTTGCCGAAGTGCCGCTATCCGAAATAACCAAGTACGCAACCGACCTTCGCGGACTTACCCGCGGGCAGGGCAAATTCACAACCGAGTTCTTGCGGTATGAAGAAGTTCCCCCTCAGCTCGCCGAAAAGATAATAAGCGTTCAATAAATTAAAAGCCCCGCGGCGTTAAGCC
>JAIDQV010000033.1 GCA_029062045.1 Clostridia bacterium | reverse complement strand
CGGTTCGTTTGAACCGCGCCGTTATTTTTTGTGAACTTAATTATTTCTTTCTGGGTATAAAGCTGTAAACGTTGTTCAGCACTTGTCTTACAAAAGTGCTGTATTTCTTTGCACCCGACTCAAACAGAACGTAAACCCTGCCGTCCGTCGTGCAAAGCCCTTCTGACATAGAGGGAATGGAATAGTCGTTCAACATAGTCGAGTCGTCAATATAATAAACGTAAACGGAATTGTCGTAATAGGGTGCATTGCTTGCGTGCTTTGCGCCGTCGTATTCAAAGCCCTGCTCGTACAGTTTGTTTTTGTCCGTGCCCTTTGCTATTTCGGTGTATTTAATTCGCGTGTCGTTCTCTGTGAGGGTGCCCCAGTTAAATCCGTGGTAATAAATATGCGAATTTTTAAGCCCGTAGCTTACCGACAAAACTAAGCCCTTGTCCGTTCTTGCAAAGCCTTGAACTTCGTTGGGGATAGAAAATATTTTCTGAATTTTTGGCACTTCGTTGTCGTTCGAGTCCGTTATTCCGGTTTGCGGTGCAAGTCCGTAAGCCGCCGTCGAGGAAGAGGTCACTCTGTATTCGTATGCAAACGCCCTGTTGGTTTCGCCGTTAGGTGTTGCAAGGTGATGTATTTCATTGGTTTCGTAGTTGCCCGAGCGGTAGAACTCGCCCACATACAGATAGTCGCTTGCGTCGGGGTAGGTGGGCGCTCTGTCGTCCGCGTCGTAATAATAAAGGAACGCCGCGTTGCAGTTAGCCTTGAAAGAGGTCGTAAACTTCAAAGAACCGTTTTCCTTTGCCGCTTTAATCAAATCTATTGCAACGTTGTTTGTGTTTGTCGTGCCGTTCTTTGCAACGTAAATGGTTTTGCCCGAGCTTACCCACAAATAGTGTCCGTTGGTCGCAATACCGCCAACGTGCCCCGTATGGTCGCTTCCGTCAATGTTCTTTAAAGTAGCGTAACCTATCTCGCCGCTCACTTCGCCCACAACGTAAATGCGCGAAGCCGAATTTTTAAAGTACGCCGATATAAAAAAGTAATTCTGTTTGGGAAGTTCTTCCTTGTTTCCGTCTTCGTCGGTCAAGGTAATCTTGTCCGCTTTATAAACGGTTATGCCCTGCGGGCAAGCCCCGTCTTTAAGTCCGGAAATTGCCACTTCCGAGCGGAAGTCGTCAAAGTCGTCGTATCTGTCTCCCCAGAACCAAATCATAATAAAAATGATTAGTGCGAGAAGAACCGAAAATATTACCGTAAAAGTTATAAACAGTTTTTTGTGCTTCATCTTAAAAACCTATAAATTTAGTTTACCTCATTTTAACAATATTTGACGGAAAAAGCAAACGTCTTTACAATATTTTGTCAATTTGCCCGTAAAACATTATTTTATAAGTGTCGGCGGCGTGTCCGAGGGGCCATTTTGCATACGTCTATTATTGACATTTTTGATATTATGTGATAAAATATTGCTCGGAATGCGCCCTGCGTACTGCGGTATTATAAGTTTACCGCATAAATTCCATCGTGGACAAGCGCCATTCCGTAATTTAGAAAAAATGATAGAAGTAAAAGAAATATCTTTAAACGATAAAAAAGGTAAAAAGAAGTTTTTCAAATTTTTGATTGACTTATACAAGGGCAACCCCTACGCATGCCCTAATCTTTATATGGACGAATTTGCAGAGTTCGACCCCGCCGTAAACGACGCTTTCCGCTTTGCTGACTGCAAAATGTTTTTGGCGTACAAAGACGGTAAAATCGCGGGCAGAATAGCCGGCATCTGGCACAGGGGCGCCAACGAAAAGTTCGGTTACAAACAGCTCCGTTTCACCCGCTTCGACGTTATAGACGATTTTGAAGTTACAAAAGCCTTGTTTGCAGAGCTGTACAAATGGGCAAAAGAACTCGGCATGGAAGAAATTATCGGACCCATGAGCTTTTCGGATTTGAACGAAGAAGGAATGCTTATCGACGGGTTCGACAAGGACAGTACTTATATTGAAATATACAACCATCCGTATTATGTCGAGCATATGGAAAAGCTCGGTGCGTACAAGGTTGTTGACTGGAACTGTTTGAGGATACCCGTTCCCCCCGAAGGTGACGCGCGTATTGCAAAACTTGCAAAAATCGTGCAGGAAAAGAACGGGTACGAAGTTCTCGACGTAGCCTATCTTTTAAAGCACGACAAGAAAAAACTTTCAGACTACATTATGCAGTGTCTTGACATTCTTGACGAGGCTTACGCGCCTTTATACGGCGTTTCGCCCATCAACGAAAAGCAAAAGCGCCGCGAGATGGATACCATTTATCAGGTTTTAATACCCGAGCTTGCCGCCGTCATCTTAAAGGACGACAAGGTTATAGCCTACGGTTTTATGATGCCCGCCATCAACGAAGTTATGCAAAAGGGCAGGGGCAGAATATTCCCCCGCGGAATTATTCCCTACATCAAGGCGATGAAGCACGTCGAGGTTGCCGACATGATGAGTATCGGCATCACGCAAGAACACAACAATAACGGCGCGGTTGCCATGATTTTAAGCCATTGCCTCGAAGGCTTAAATAAGCTCGGCGTAAAATATCTTGAAACGGGCCCCATGCTTGAAAACAACAGGCACATAAATAACCTTTGGAGAAATTACAACCCCGAACTCGTTAAGCGCCACCGTTGCTGGGGGCTTAAAGTCGACACTTAAGGAATAATCAAATGATAGAAGTACGCAAGGTAACCACTAAAAAGGAACAAAAAGATTTTTTGTGTTTTCCTTTGAAGCTGTATAAAAACAATCCGTATTTCGTTCCCCCTCTGTACGGCGACGAAAAACAGATTTTCAGCAAAAACTATATGTATTACGACCAGGCGGAAGCCGTCTATTTCAACGCTTATCGTGGCGGCAAAATCGTCGGCAGAATATCTGGTATACTGCAAAAAGCCGCCAACGAAAAGTGGGGGCAGAACAGGGTAAGGTTTACCCGCTTTGACGCGATAAACGACCAAGCCGTTGCAAACGCACTGTTTGCCGCTGTCGAAGACTGGGCTAAAAGCAAAAACGCCGAAGAAATAGTGGGCCCCCTGGGCTTTTCCGACTTGGAGCGCGAAGGTTTGCTTATTGAAGGCTTCGACCAGCTTTCCACGTTTGAAGAGCAGTACAATTACGATTATTATCAAAAACTTATTGAAAATTGCGGCTACGGAAAAGACGTGGATTGGCTTGAAAGAAAGGTTTACGCGCCCAAAGGCGGTATGGACCCTAAAATTGCCACAGTTACTTCCCAGCTTATGGAAAAGTACGGGCTTCGGTTTGCAACCGCGAAAAACACCCGCGCTTTTCTTAAAAGATACGTCGACCAGATTTTTGAAATATGGGACGAAACGTACGGGAAAATTTACGGAACGGTTCCTTTTACCGAGAAAGTAAAAAAGTCTATGCTTGCAAACTTCAATCTTGTAATAGATATGCGTTTTATTGCGGCAATCGTAGATAAAGACGATAAAATAGTAGCATTCGGCGTAGTTTTTCCCTCTATGTCAAAAGCAGTGCAAAAGTCTGGCGGAAGGTTTACTCCCGCCTGCCTAGTAAAACTTTTGCGCGATATCAAAAAACCCAAAATAGTGGATATGGCGCTTATAGGCGTGGTGGATAAATACAAGAACACGGGCGTGGCTATGGCACTCGTTTCGGTATTTTGCGACAGGCTTGTAAGGTATAATATCGAATATGCCGAAACCAACTTGATGCTTGAATACAACAGCCCCATCCAGAACTTGTGGAAAAGGTTTGAAACTCATCAGCACAAGCGCCGCCGTTGCTTTATCAAAAAAATCAAATAACAATAAACCGCCGAAGGGTAGAAGCCCTCGGCGGTTTTTTTAAAAAATAGCTTTCAGTATCAAACCGAATATAAAGGTGGCAAGCGCGCCCACGAATGCAAGAAATATCTTAAAGGTAATATCGCGCTGTTTTTGCTTTGCCGTGCGCTTGTATGCAAAGCCGCTTTCTTTAAGGCTTATAACGTACATCTTTTCGCCCTTTCTTTCGGAAGGTATCAAATCGAAGTATCCGTCGCACTTTAAAGCGTTTAAAATATCGTCTAACTTTTCCTGGCTTATCTTTCGCTTTGCGGGTAGAATGGACAGTATGTCAATAGGGGAAACAAGGCAGCCGTCAGTGCCGTCGCAAAGGCTGTACACTGCGGACATAACCTCGTTTTCGTACTTTGAAAGCATCTATATAAGCGCGAAAATTAAGGAAATTACCAGGCTTCCCAAAGCCCCGCCGAAAAATGCCGAAATAAAGATTGCCCCCCTAATATGCCGCACTTTCGGCACTTTTTCTTCAATTTCTGGCGGGATAATCTCAATTTCGGGCGTCGGCTCGTAACGTTTTATAGGCGCAATGCAGTACAGGTTTCCGCTTGAATATTTAAGGTCGATAAATCCGTCTTCTTTTAAACTTTTCAAAACGCTTTTCAAAACGCCTTCGCGTCTTTCCTCTCCGTCGGGGAATGCGTCAAAAAGCTCGTCTTCGGAAAACACAACAAACCTTCCGAAGGCGGCAAGCGAACAAATTTTATCTAGTACCGCAATGCAAATTCTGTCCATCACTATAAATAATGGCAAAATTTTGCTTATTTTATACCGTTTTACAGCATTGCCGAGTAAATCAGTCCGCCCACAAAAAGCGCAACGCTTAAACCCAAAAGAACGTACGCCGCAATAAAAACAAATTTAAGCGCGGGGAAATTGTTCTTTTTTTTCTGTGTAACGCAGAAGGAGAGGGCGCATAGCTCCAATAAAAGGCTTGCAATAAGCGCGTAAATCCCTAAAAACGAAAAACTCAGCCCGAAAGCCGTTGCCGCAAGCGCGCACGCGCCGATAGCAACGTAAAAATACACCTTTGAATTGCTTTGGGTTTGGCTTTCTTGAACTTCCTTTTTCTCTTTCATAATTCCTGCCTCAGTTCTTCGTGTGCGTTCGGGTCAACAAGTACGGTTTTATAATCTGTATAAATAACGAAGCCCGCGTTTGATTTAGGCGGTTTTTTAACGTACGCCCGCTTAGTATAGTCTACGGGGATTTTGCTGCCGCCGCGCCCGTCGGAATAGTACGCGCAAATCTCTGCAGCCGCAAGTAAAACTTCGTCGGGCACGGGCTTGCCCTCGGATATTATTGCAACGTGGGAAGAGTGGTATCCCTGCGTGTGTAACCACAGGTCTTCGCGGGAAATACTCTTTAAAAGTCTGTCGTTCTGAACGTTGCTTCGTCCCGCCAAAATCTTCATTCCCCCCAATATATATGCCCGGTACGGCGTTATTTGCTCAATTTTCTTCTTCCCGGCCTGTTCTTTGGGCAAAAGCCCCAAATCCTTTAATTCTTCCTCGGTTTCCACAAGGTCGCACAGATTTTCCGCAAGCCGGATATGCGCGGAAATGCTGTTTAAATAGTTCAGCTTTTCCAAAGTTTCGCGCTTTTGCTCGGTTACGCTTACCGCAGTACGCTTCAATTTTGCATATCTTTTATAGTATTTTTGAGCGTTTTCCGCGGGTGAAAGGGACTTATCAAGCGCAATTTTAATCTTTCCGCCCTTTTCGTCGTAATAATTTACCGCCTCGAAGCCGTCCATGCCTCGTTGAAGGGCGTAAACGTTTGCTGTAATAAGTTCGCCCTTTAACTTCACCGTGTCCATATCTCGGCAATCCAATAGCTTTTGTTCCATAACGGCAAGCCGCTTTTCCTGTTTTTTTACCGCGGAAGACAGGGCGGAGGTCAACTTTCTGACCTTTTCGTCAAAGTTTTTTTTTGTGTTAATTTGCGCATAGTAGGCGGTCTGTGCCTCTAAAACACTGTTATATGCGCGTTTTTCGGTAGAAGCCGAGCGCACTTTAAAGTCGCTTGCCTCGCCGCCTGTAAAAGTTACGCAAGGGGATGTTGAATCGTCGTTTAAGTAGGCAAAAACGTCGTTTGCCGTCAGATTTCCGCCGTAAGAGGCAACAATTTCAAGCGCGGTGGCGTAAGATACGCCCTTTATTTTGTCCGAAATTATCTTAGCTTTATCCCCACTTGCATCGTCGAAAATATGCGTTATTTGCGCCATATTACGGGGGGAATACTTTTCCTGTGGTTCGGGAAGGGTGTATTTTGCGCCCGAAAACAGCACGCGTTTGGTGCTTTCGGATATAGCCGTAGTTTTAAGCGCGCCCACGATAACCCCGTTTTGCACCAACACCGCATTCGAGTATTTACCCATCAGCTCGATATACAAAGTCATTTTTGCAAGCTCGAATTCAGAGGTGCAGTCAAGGTCGATAAAAATTATTCTTTCGTCCTCGATTTGCGCCACGCGGGTAATTTCCGCATTTTGCAAATGCTTCCTAAGCAGCATACAAAAGCCCAACGCGGTTTTGGGTGCGGGCACTTCGGCGGAGGTTAAGTTTATTCGGCATCCCTTCGCCGCAAGGCAAATTTCAAGTTTAACCGTGCCCTTTGGGGTGTATATAATAAAAGTAAGCAAATCTTTGCTTTGCTGGGTAATTTTCGAAATTTTACCGCCTACAAGGACTTGTTGCAGTTCTTTTGCTATGAAGTTTATGGTAAACGCGTCCTGCGGCATAAAAGCACCCCACGGAAAATTTTCCAAAATATTATACCCGAATTAATCAAAAGTGTCAATAAAGGCGCTTATTGTGTGGCAACAAATTTATTAAATTTGTATAGCAAATTGCTTTTCAAAATTACAAAGTTGTGCTAAAATGTGATTTACTTGAATTTAAAAAACTACATATTTTAGGAGTAAAAAATGAAATACACACAGTCAGTCGGAGAAAAAAGTACGGTCAAACTTTCAATTTCTTTCACGGAAGAAGAATGGCAGGACGCCATTTCCAAGGCGTATCTGAAGACGCGCGGTAAATATGCCGTTCCCGGATTCAGAAAGGGCAAAGCGCCCAAACCCGTTCTTGAAAATTATTACGGCAAGGGACTGTTTTACGAAGAGGCTTTCAATTACCTCTATTCCCAGCACTATTTTGCAATACTCGAAAAAGAGAAGAAGAACTTCACCGCAGTCGGCGAGCCCGAACTCTCTGTTGAAGATATGACGGAAGGCAAGGGCGTAACCCTCGGCGCAGTGGTTCCCGTTAAGCCCGATGTCAAGATTGACGCATACACGGGTTTAAAAATTAAAAAGTATGAATATAATGTAAGCGACAAGGATGTCGACGCAGAAGTTAAAAAACTTTTAGAGCGCAACGCTACCGAAGTTGAAGTTAAGGACCGTGCATCTAAAGACGGCGACAAGGTAAATATCGACTTCTCGGGTTCCGTCAACGGCGAAAAGTTTGCGGGCGGCACCGCCGACGATTACGATTTGGTTCTTGGTAGCGGAAGTTTCATTCCCGGCTTTGAAGAGCAGGTTGTGGGCATGAAAATCGGCGAAAACAAGAATATCACCGTAAAATTCCCCGACGATTACCAGGCTGACAATTTAAAGGGCAAGGACGCCGTATTTGCTATCAAGCTCAATAAGATTTTCGAAAAGCAGCTTCCCGAACTTACCGACGAGTACGTAAAGGCGCACGCCGGCGCGGAAAGCGTTGCGGATTACAAAAAGAAGACGCAAGAAAAACTTTTGAAGCAGGCTGAAAACCGTTCCCGCGACGAAACCGAAAACAGCATTGTCGAAGAAATTTCCAAGCACGCAACGGCGGAAATCCCCGACGCTATGATTGAAAGCGAAATCGACAAAATGGTTCAGGACTTTTCCTACCGTCTTATGTATCAGGGCATCAAACTTGAAGAGTATCTCAAATACATCGGACAGAGCATGCAGGAATTCCGCGCACAGTTCAAATCTCAGGCACAGCCTCGCGTTCTTCAACAGCTTGTAGTCGAAAAGATTATCAAGAACGAGAAGATAACCGTAACCGATAAGGAAGTGGACGCAAAGATAGCTGAACAGGCAAAATCGGTTGAAAAGACCGCCGAAGAATACAAAAAGAATATTGATCCCCGCCAGCTTGATTATATTAAGAACGATTTGTTAATAACCAAACTGTTTGACTTCCTCACGGCTAATAACGAGCTGTACACCGAAGGCAAGTCCGCGGCAAAGAAACCCGCAGCAAAAACTGCGGCTAAAACTACGGAAGATAAGCCCGCAGCAAAGACTACGGCAACGAAGTCAACTGCAAGCAAGACCACTGTGGCAAAGTCGACCGCAGCTAAACCCGCCGCTAAAAAGCCCGCGGCAAAGAAAGACTAATCAAGGAGTTTAATCATGGCAGAAAGAGGTGCGTTGGTACCCTATATAGTTGAACAGACTTCCCGCGGTGAGCGTTCGTACGATATTTACAGCCGACTTTTAGAGGACAGAATTATCTTTTTAAGCGGCGAAATCGACGACGCTGTCGCTAACACCGTCGTAGCCCAGCTTATCTATCTTGAAGCAAAAGACCCTTCGAAGGACATATCGCTTTACATCAACAGCCCCGGCGGTTCGGTATCCGCAGGACTTGCGATTTACGATACTATGAACTACGTCAAGTGCGACGTTTCCACCATCTGTATAGGTATGGCGGCGTCGATGGGTGCGTTTCTTTTATCCAGCGGACAGAAGGGCAAAAGGTACGCTCTTCCCAACAGCGAGATTATGATTCACCAGCCCCTCGGCGGAGCGCAAGGTCAGGCAAGCGATATAAAAATCGCGGCGGAGCACATATTAAAGACCAAAAAGAAATTGAACACCATTCTCTCTCAGAATTCTGGCAAGCCCATCGAACAAATCGAAAGGGATACGGACAGGGACAATTACCTTTCCGCACAGGAAGCGTTAGAGTACGGTTTAATCGACAAGGTGTTCTATAAGAGATAAGTTTTATTGTAAAAAGTTTTAGGAGTAGTTTTCTTGAAAGAGCAAAAACATTGTTCATTCTGCGGAAAAACTGAAGATTTGGTTAAAAGGCTTATAAGGGGAAACGACGGTGCCCATATTTGCGACGAGTGTATCCTCATTTGCGGCGATATGATTAAGGAAGCCGAAGAAGAAACGGAGACCCAAGTTCCTTTAAAGACGCCCGCGGAGATAAAGGAAGAGCTTGATAAATACATCGTCGGCCAGCACGAGGCAAAGAAAGTTCTTTCCGTAGCCGTATATAACCACTATAAACGCATAAACAATCTTGTGGGCGACGCCGGCGACCAGGATGTGGAAATTGAAAAATCCAACATTCTTCTTCTCGGTCCTACGGGTTGCGGCAAAACTTTGCTTGCAAGAACGCTTGCAAAGGTTTTGAACGTGCCGTTCGCATCTTCGGACGCAACCACCTTGACGGAGGCGGGCTACGTCGGCGAGGACGTTGAAAACATTCTTTTAAAACTCATTCAGAATGCCGACTACGACATTAGCAAGGCGCAGCGCGGCATCATCTATATCGACGAAATCGATAAAATCGCAAGAAAGGGCGAAAACGTTTCCATCACCCGCGACGTTTCGGGCGAGGGCGTTCAGCAGGCTCTTTTAAAGATAATCGAAAGCACGGTTGCAAGCGTACCCCCTCAGGGCGGCAGAAAGCACCCCCAGCAGGAATGTTTAAGAATTGACACAACTAACATCTTATTCATTTGCGGCGGCGCCTTCGTCGGGCTTGACAAAATCGTGCAAAAGCGCAAGGACAATACCTCGCTCGGCTTCGGCGGAACGGTAAAGAATACCGAGGACAACGTTTACGAAATGCTCGCGGACGTCAAACCTCAGGATCTTACAAAGTTCGGGCTTATCCCCGAATTCGTAGGGCGTATCCCTATCGTGGTAAGCCTGCACCCCTTGAACGAGGACGCGCTTGTAAACATTCTCACCCAGCCCAAAAACGCCATCATAAAGCAGTACCAAAAACTTATAGCGATGGACGGCGTAAAACTTACTGTTGAAGACAGCGCCGTGCGTGAAATTGCCAACACGGCAATCCGTTTAAAGACGGGCGCAAGGGGCTTACGCACCATAATAGAGAGCTTTATGACGTCGGTTATGTATAAACTTCCTTCGGAAAAGAATATAAAGGAAGTTATCGTTACGCGTGAATGTGTAACCGACAAAGCCGAGCCGAAAATCGTCTATTCGGCGTAAACAGTAATCAATAAAAAGTTACGGCGCGGGCAAAATTGAATTTTGCCCGCGCAAAAATATATACGAGGAATAAATAATAAACGGCGCAAGCAAAACCACGCTTTTGCGCAAGCGCACCCAATTTGTGGCTATGCCACCTCAGCGGTGTGAATTTGCGCAATTATATATGTGTGTGCTTTTAAATATTGCGCAAAGAGCGGCAGAGCCGCTAAAAGTCACGAAATATTTTACGCGCAGAATAGCGTGAAATATTTGTGAGGAGGAAAGTATGGCCAGAAGCAAAACGGAAATGCTGCCCGTAATACCAGTTAGGGGCAGAGTAATTTTCCCTGATACGACAATAAGTTTCGACGTGGGCAGAATAGTTTCTCTCACGGCGGTAAAAAAGGCGACCGACGGAGATTCGCGCCTGTTTCTTTGCGCGCAGAAAAATCCCGAGCTAACCGAAATTTCTTTCGACGATATGTACACGGTGGGCACGGTGGTACAGCTTAAACAGGTAACCCGCCTGCCCGCAAACAGTATAAGAATTACCGTGCAGGGTCTTTACCGCGCGGCAAGGCGCATTACCGAGATGAGGGACGGTGCTTTCACGGCAGAGGTGGACGAAATTAAGCCCGTCCACGGCGAAGAAGCCTTGGAAGAGGCTTATTTCCGCACGGCTAAAAACGTTATGCGCGACATTTCTATGACGGATTCGCGTATTTCAAAGGACGTCATTTCCGCCCTTGACAGATGCGGCGACCCCGACGAGTTTGTAAATATCGCCGCAAACAGCCTCACTATAAAACTTGAAACCAAGCAGCAAATTTTGGAATGTGAGCGCGTTTTGGACAGGCTTCGCACCATCGATAAAATTCTCAACGACGAGCTTGAAATTTCCCGCTTAGAGCGCAAAATCAACTCTACCGTCCGCCAGAATATAGAAAAGAACCAAAGGGAGTATTATCTCCGCGAACAGCTTAAAGCCATTCACACCGAACTCGGCGACGACGAGGAAGAGAAGGAAGAGCTTGAAAAGCGCATAAAGGAAAAGGGTATGCCCGAAGAGGTTGAAGAGAAGGCTTTAAAAGAGCTTTCCAGAATGGACAAGATGCAAACTTCTTCGCCCGAATACAACGTATTAAGAAACTACATCGACTGGCTTTTGGACCTTCCCTGGACCGAAAAAACCACCGACACCGAAAAGTTGCAGGACGCGGTTAAAATCCTCAACGACGACCACTACGGACTTGAAAAGATAAAGGAAAGAATAACCGAATACCTTGCCGTATTAAAACTTACCGACGGGCTCAACGCACCCATCTTGTGCCTTGTAGGCCCTCCGGGAGTTGGTAAAACTTCCATTGCAACTTCCATTGCGCGCGCCCTCGGCAGAAAATTCGTAAGAATGAGTTTGGGCGGCGTCAAGGACGAGTCCGAAATAAGAGGTCACAGAAAGACCTATATAGGCGCAATGCCCGGTCGAATTATCAACGGCATAAAACAGGCCAATTCCACCAACCCCGTATTTTTGCTTGACGAGATAGACAAGCTCTCGTCGGATATGCGCGGCGACCCCGCAAGCGCGCTTTTAGAGGTTTTGGACCCCGCGCAAAACTCAACCTTCCGCGACAGGTA
>JAIDQV010000032.1 GCA_029062045.1 Clostridia bacterium | reverse complement strand
GTTTTTCACTTGATAATCCATTTGAGCATAAAACAAGCATTTTTCTTTATCTCCGCTAAATTACTGTTTATCGCACAGTCATTATAGCAAAATCAGAAAGTAAAAGCAACGATTCCTTGTTTTTTTATCACTATGGACTACACAGCAAGCAGGTAAAGATTTATAAAAGCTGTACAAAAAGCGTCAACTGCCAAATGTATGACGGTTGCCGATACAGAGATAAGATATTATTTCCCCACGGGAAGGAACGCATTCTTGCAAGGTTTAAGCAATTTCTCAAACAGTACCCCGAATTTGAAGGAAAGCCTAAACCATCGATAAAGAATAATGCTTCCACTATGGCGCTGAAAAGATTTGTGAATAAAAAGTGATGAACAATCTAAAGTAGTTAAAGCAAAATGATTAAAAGTAGTCCAATTGGCTTATAATAAATATAAATATTTTTTATGCTAAATTATTGCACAAAAAATATTTATATGGTATATTATATATATCAAGGAGTTCGTAAATATGATACTGAGTGTTAGAGTTGATAACTTTTTAGTTTATTCAAATGATGTTGAACTATCTTTAAAAGCTGATATGCGGATTAAAAAATTTAATTGTAATGTTTATAGCGAAAACAGATTTAATGTTTTAAAGTCGGCTTGTGTATATGGAGCAAACAATGCCGGCAAAACGTGTATTGTAAGAGCTATTAATTCTATTCGAAATATTCTACTTGGAATGGTTGCAGAAGTACCCGTTAATATTTTTACTGGTAATAATGTATGCTCTTTCGGTATCTCATTCTTGCATAATGGTAGAGCATATAGTTATGATTTCAAATTTGATTTAACACTGAAGAATGCATTAAAGAAAGGGTTTATTTATGAAAAATTTTCAGAGTTAAGTTTAGATAAACACAACAATCTCAGTGAAAAAGAATTGTTCATTAGAGATGTTTATAATGATGTGTACAGATTTAGTGGAAATGAAGAACTAAGCAAAGTATTGGGGTTGGTTTCATCCGATAATATTCTAATATACACAATTAATACGATTAAATACCCTATTGTTGAGAGATATAAACAGATATTAAGAGAATTTGCAAGCAAGATAGAAGTTTTATCTATGGATGATATTCCATTAGAGAAAACGATAAAAGTATTGAAAGAAAATGAAAAAATAAAAGAAAAAACAATAGAGTTGATAAAACTTGCCGATTTAGATATAGACGATTATCTTTATTTAAAAGATGAAAATAAAAAGAGCCAGCCTAATAATACTCCGCTTCCTCAGGAACTGGTTTTAAGGACGGCAGTTTCAATAACCGATATGTTTAGGCTGACTTCTGTTCATAGAGGAAAACCTGTTCCTAGCTTTTCGTTTGATTCGACTGGTACAAAAAAAATAATTGCGATTGCAAGTTATATAATCGAAGCTTTAACAAATGGGAAAATACTTGTTGTAGACGAACTTGACAGCAGTTTACATTTTAAACTTACTAGAGCAATAGTCGCTTTGTTCAATAATGATTTAAATAAAAATGCACAGTTGATATTTACTGCGCATGATGTAACATTATTAGATTGCAAGAAGTTGTTTAGGAAAGATCAAATATGTTTTGCTGCAAAAGATTACGATGGGGTTTATTTATATTCTTTAGCTGATTATACTGCGCAAAATGACGGTATACGTTCCGAATCAGATATTTTAGAGAAATACAGTGCAGGAGTGCTTGGTGCTGTCCCTGAACCTGATTTGATTTCACTTTTGTTGAAGGGAGAAGATGCTTAATGAGAAAACTCCCTTCAATAAAAACCGGTTGCAAAATATTGATAATTTGCGAAGGGTTTGAAGAATATGATTACATTACCAAGTTAAAAGAATGTGGCGTGTGGTCATCAGCTTATAACATAAAACCAAGAAATGCAAAATCAATCGATAATATAATTGCAATTTATCAAAATGAATATCAGAATAGTAATTATGACTTGGTTATAATTTTATGTGATACTGAAATTTTACCCTATGAGCAATTTTGTAAATTACGAGAAGCGATAAACAGCTTTCATGGCAACAATGCCGCGGACAAGCTTATTATATTTGCCAACCCGTGTACAATGCAAATTATATTGTCTCACTTTGATAAGGTAAAACTAATGTCAAATAGCAAAACCCAAAACTCTCCTTTAATTAAAAAGCTGACAGGTGTTGCCGATTATATTGCAGAAGAAAATCAACGCAAAGCTATTATGAAACATATTAATGCGGCGAACTATTTGCATATGAAAAGTAATTTGAAGGGGATTGCTGTTGAGTATGATAAAGTTCCAAGTACTAATGTGGTGTTTTGGTTTAATCTGTTTGAAAGCGAGAATACAAAGTGGGTAAAAGAAACAAATAAGGAAATAGAGAAATAAATACATAAGCGGAGAGCTTGAGCTCTCCGCTGTTTCTATATTGTTTTTAAAAAGTCGAGTAATATTCTTTTTTGCTTTGGTGAAAGCCTTGATATTGCCGCAGACAGTTCTTCTTGTTCGTCATCCACGTTAAAAAAATCTTTTAACGAGATTGCAAGGGCATCGCAAATAAGACGTAAATGACTGACCGTTATGTCAGCTTTTCCAAGCTCTACGTTTCGTAAATGTGTTTGTGCTACGCCTGCACGCTCCGCTAAATTATTCTGCGAATATCCACATTGATCTCTTAACTGTCTTAATCTTTTTCCAACATCCATATCTTGTTCTCCGTTAGTGTTATACAAATAGTCTAACGGTTTTTTGATGTCGATATTAGTCTTATAATGTTGATTTGTTAGTTTTATAATGATATAATGTTAAATGTATAAGACTAACTATTCACAATACGGAGTTAAGCTATGGATAAGTTGAAAATGACGTCAATGGATAAGGTACAAAGCAATGTGGAAAAGATAAAGGCACTGTTTCCTAATGCCGTAACCGAAGTTGTGAGGAACGGAAAGGTTGAACTTAAAGTCGATTTTGAAGTGTTGAAACAAGAGCTTGCAAATGAACTTATTGATGATAAGGAACAACGCTATCAATTTACTTGGCCCGATAAGCAAAAGTCCATATTGCTTGCAAATACGCCTATTAACAAAACGCTTCGCCCGTGTAAGGAAGAAAGCGTTGATTTTGATAATACGCAAAACCTTTATATAGAGGGGGACAATTTAGAAGTTTTAAAACTTTTGCAGGAGACGTATCTTGGCAAAATTAAAATGATTTATATAGACCCGCCTTATAACACGGGCAATGATTTTGTGTATAACGATGACTTTGCGCAGTCGTCGGACGAGTATATGGAGAACAGTGGGCAGTATGACGATTACGGTAATCGCCTTGCTCAGAATACCGAAAGCAACGGGCGTTTCCATACGGATTGGCTGAATATGATTTATCCCCGTCTCCGACTTGCAAAAGATTTACTTACAGATGACGGAATTATTTTTATCAGTATAGATGATAATGAACAAGAAAACTTAAAAAAGATTTGCGATGAGATTCTTGGAGAAAGTAATTTTTTAGCACAGGTAATTTGGGAAAGGGCTTACTCGCCGGTCAATCTTAAAAAACATTTTTCAGAATGTCATGACTATATTTTGTGTTATGCAAAAAATATTGAAAATCTCGTATGTAATGGTTTGCCGCGCAGTGGTGAAGCTAATGAAAGATATAGCAATCCAGATAATGATCCTCGCGGTGTTTGGAAATCAAGTGATATGAGCGTAGGCCCTCGTGTAGAAAAAAATGTTTATGAAATTATTGCTCCTAGTGGGCGTAGTATTTATCCTCCTTCCGGTAGATGCTGGCGCGTTTCTGAAGAAAAATTTAAAGAGCTATTAGCGGATAACAGAATATGGTTTGGTACTGATGGTAACAATGTTCCAGCAACAAAACGTTTTTTAAGTGAAGTTAAAGACGGAATGACGCCAATGACAATTTGGAAATATACTGAAGTTGGCCACTCTCAAGATGCTGCAAAAAAACTAATGGCAATATTTGATGGGAAGGCGTTTTTCGATTATCCCAAATCTGTAGATCTTATAAAAAGATGTGTACAATTGTATTCAACCAAAGAATGTGTAGTTCTTGACTTTTTCTCTGGTTCGGCGACTACCGCTCACGCAGTTATGCAGTTAAACGCAGAAGACGGCGGCAATCGCAAATTTATTATGGTACAGCTTCCCGAACTTTGCGATGAAAAGTCCGAAGCATATAAAGCCGGATATAAAAATATTTGTGAAATCGGTAAGGAGCGCATTCGCAGAGCGGGCAAGAAAATTAAAGAGGAGAACGGTGAAAAGGCACAATACCTTGATATTGGATTCCGTGTGCTTAAACTCGATTCTTCAAATATGAAAGACGTATATTACAAGCCCGAAGAATACGACCAAATAATGATTGGTGATATGCAAGATAACATAAAGTCTGACCGTACTGAACTTGATTTGTTGTTTCAGGTTATGTTAGAATTGGGTAAGCCGTTATCGGCTAAAATAACGCAAAAGGTGATTGCGGGCAAAAGCGTGGTCAACGTGGATGACGGCGACTTAATTGCGTGTTTCGAGGATAACATAACCGCAGAAATAGTTACGGAAATTGCAAAAGTAAAACCGCTTTACGCAGTGTTCCGTGACAGCGGGTTATCCTCGGACTCAGTTGCTGCGAACTTTGAGCAAATTTTTGCAACCTATTCACCAAGCACAAAGAGGAAAGTTTTATAATGAAGAAGAACTTACTTATTATTACTATAATATTGGGTACTTTGACAATAGCTACACTTTTAGTCTTAGGATTGGTTGATAAATTTTGCAGTAAACCAATTTTAACAGTTTCTGATTGGCTTGAGGCGAGCTGTTCAATATTATCGTTTATCGGTACTACGGCGTTAGCAATTGTTGCTGTTTGGCAAACAGAAAAAGCAAACAAACAAAATGAAGATTTGATAGAGCAGAATAAAGAATTGCAAAAGATAAACGACAAACAGTTTATGATTGCAAACCAAGAAAATTATCCTATGATTCAAGTTGCTAAAACATTAGTTGAACAACATGATTCTTGCTTATTTTCTCCTGAAACTAAGAATTTTTGCAGAGTGATCCAAGAAAATGAAATTAAAGAAGTTGTGTATAGCCTTGCTTATAATTATCAGAATAAACAGAGTAAAATTTTGTCATTGTTTATAAAGTTGATAAACGATAGTAGGGCTAAAATTGTTAGTCTTAAAATAGTAAAGGTTGATTTAATAAAACCAATTTGCAAAAGTTATAAAGTCAATTGGGATATAATGATAAATAACAATGAATGCGAGTTTTATATTAGATTAAACAATGATACTACTGAAGATATGTTTGATTGCTGTCTATACTTTGAAATAGAAACAAATACTGGGGTCAAGTTTTATCAAAAAATATCTATTTATGCTCGCAAAAATATTAATTATATTATGTATGAAAATATTCTCACGGAAAAGTGGCTTGATTTATGAAATTCAAATTTAAAATACAAGATTATCAGACGGAGGCGGTGAACGCTGTGGTTAAGGTTTTTGAGGGACAAGCCTTCAATGACCACGTTTCCTATTTGCGTGATTTAGGAAATCAAACTGAAAACGTTCAGCAAACGCTTGATAATATTGATGAAGATTACGGAAGCGGTTTTGGTAATGCACCCATAAACTTAACCGACGGCACGCTACTTAGCAATATCCGCACTTTACAGCTTGACAACAATATTAAGCAGTCGGCTACTCTTTCTAAACCGTTTGGTGTGGGGTGTCGATGTGCGCTCGATATAGAAATGGAGACAGGCACGGGAAAAACATATTGCTACATAAAAACTATTTTCGAATTGAATAAAAAATACGGCTGGAGCAAGTTTATAGTTGTAGTTCCGTCTATCGCTATCCGCGAGGGCGTTAAAAAGTCGTTCGAGGTAATGGAAGACCACTTCTTCGAGCAATATGGCAAAAAGGCGCGCTATTTTATATACAACAGTAAAAACCTAAATCAACTTGATAATTTTTCGGCAAGCAAAGATATTTACGTTATGATAATAAATGCGCAGGCTTTTGCCTCGTCCTTGAAAGAGGGGGCAAAGAACGAAGCGGCGCGTATTATTTACAGCAAGCAGGATAGCTTCGGCAGCCGCCGCCCAATTGACGTAATTGCCGCAAACCGTCCTATTGTGATTCTGGATGAGCCGCAGAAGCTTGGTGGAGATGCAACGCAAGCAAGCATAAAACTATTTAAACCGTTGTTTTCACTTAATTATTCGGCAACTCACCGTGAAACGCATAACCTTGTTTACGTTCTTGACGCTTTGGATGCTTACCAGAAGAAGCTTGTAAAAAAGATAGAAGTGAAGGGATTTGAACTTCGGAACTTGCGCGGAACGGACGGGTTTGTTTATCTTTCGCAAATTCTGCTTGATCCAAAAAAGCCGCCTAGGGCAAGAATAACTTTTGAGGTCAATTACAGCAAGGGAATTAACCGTGAACAGCGTATCGTAGAAGTAAACGATAACTTGTACAAGATGTCGGCGGGCAAAAATATGCCTCCACTTGAACAGTATAAAAACGGGTTTATTGTTAAGGAAATTGATCCTATAAACAACTCAGTTACTTTTCTTAACGGAATAACTCTTGCAGTAGGCGAGGTGCAAGGGGACATTTCAGAACGCGATATGCGTCGTATTCAGATAAGGGAAACAATTTTATCCCATTTTGAAAAGGAAGAAAAACTTTTCAATATGGGTGTTAAATGCTTGTCGCTTTTTTTCATTGACGAGGTTGCACATTACAGACAATATGACGAAAACGGCAACGAAATTTTAGGCGACTTCGGGGTTATGTTCGAGCAAGAATATAACGACGTTTTAAAAGATTACGCTGATTATGCCGATACACCTTATATTAAATATTTAAAGAGTATAGCCGTGCAAGACACGCACAAGGGATATTTTTCGATTGACAAAAAGACGAACCGCATTGTGAACTCGGTTGAGAAAAAGGGCGTTTGCGACGATATTTCTGCATACGATTTGATTTTAAAGAACAAGGAGAGGTTGTTGTCTTTTGACGAGCCTACTCGTTTTATTTTCTCTCACTCAGCTTTAAGGGAGGGGTGGGATAACCCCAACGTTTTTCAGATTTGCACGCTTAAGCAAAGCAACAGCGAAATTAACAAGCGGCAGGAAGTGGGACGCGGTATGCGCCTATGCGTAAACCGTGAGGGGGACAGAATAGACGGAAGCATTTACGGCGTTAAGGTTCACGATATAAACGTATTAACCGTTATTGCAAGCGATAGCTATAAATCGTTCGTAGGCGAATTGCAAGCAGAAATTAAATCCACGCTTTACGATAGACCCACTAAAGCTACAATTGAATTTTTTACTGGCAAAGTTATTAAAACGGCAAACGGCACTTACGAGCTTACAGAAGACGATGCAACGGACATATTTGTATATCTGCGTGCCAACGGGTATGTAAGCCGTAACGGGAGTGTTACCGATGTTTACAGAGCTGCACAAGAACAAGGTAATTTTGCTGCGCTGCCTTCCGAGCTTGAGCCAATGGGCGAGAGCATACATAAGTTGATTCAGGGCATCTTTGACGAAAAGATAATGGAAGAAATAATTGCGCCTGCCAATAAGCCGAAAATAACCCAAAACGAACTGAACGAAAATTTTGCAAAAAAAGAATTTCAAAGGCTGTGGAAATTAATTAATCATAAATATGCTTACTCCGTGTCGTTTGATAGCGATGAGCTTATTGAAAAGGCAATCGACGCTATAAATGACGGAATGTATGTTGCAGAACTTACTTATGTGCGCACGATAGGTGCGCAAGGGGAATCGCTTGATTTTACTGAGGGCAAAACAAAAACCACAACTTTAAAAAGTGGAGGGGTATCCGGCGTTACTTATGATTTGGTGGGTAAGATTTGCAAAGGAACTGCGCTAACTCGTAAGACCGTTGTAAAAATTCTGCAGGGAATAAAACGCGAAGCGTTTGAAATGTTTAAACGCAATCCCGAAGATTTCATACTGAAAGCTATTAGGATTATTAATGAGCAGAAAGCCACTATGATAGTGGATGAAATAACTTATAATGTGACGGAAGAAGAGCCATATTCAAGCGATATTTTTACTGCTGGCAAGGGTGTTATCGATTTTAACAGTGCTGTTAAAGCAGACAATCATATTACGCCTTATGTTGTTGTAGATAGCGATACCGAAAAAAGGTTTGCAGTAGATTTGGACAGCAATAAAGACGATGTGTGCGTATATGCCAAGCTACCGAGGTCATTTAAAATTCCTACGCCTGTAGGTGATTATTCGCCAGATTGGGCGATAGCTTTTAACGAAGGAGCGGTAAAATATGTTTACTTTATTGCCGAAACAAAGGGAAGTATGGAAAGTCTGCAATTAAGGAAAATCGAAACTGCTAAAATCAGTTGTGCAAGAAAGCTGTTTGAAAAAATCGGTAGCGGTGCAGTTCGTTACGATGTTGCAGACACTTATCAGCATTTAATGGATATTATGTCAAAATAGAAAGAGGCGTTTGAACGAGGTGGTTATGTTGAAAATTTGTAGTTACGGTCCTGAAGACGAAGATGGGGATTGGGTAGAAGAATTAGATTTTTACGACTTGATGGACGAGGATTGAAAAAAGCGAGCGGTTAGCCGCTCGCTTTTGATATTTAAAAAATTGTTGACACTTTAACAAAGATGGCCGCAGCGGAGATTAAAAAGTTTAAATAATTTGACAAAAAATTATATTTTATGCGAAAAAATGTAAAATTTAAAAAGTCATAATTAATAGATAGATTTAGTTTCATGGAGGAAATACTGATGATATTAGCGGCCGATGCGCAAGTGATAACAAATATAATTTCAATTGTATTTAGTACTGTAATGAGTGCGGTTTTAATTGCTGTTACAGTAATTATTGCAAAAACCAATGGTAAAGTTCAAAAAAGCATATCGGTAAGCAATAGGTTATCTGCTGAATTGCCTATAAAGTTAAAAGTTTTTGAAATTGTAAATTCATATGGTGTGGATTTATATAATTATTTCAGCAAAACTTGGAATGACGGTAGCTTAGGGAGCTTGAATATAGAAGATGTAATAAATAAACTGGATGAAATGACCACAAATTTATCTGTTCTATCGACTATGTTAAAAGTTACATCGGCTAAAAAAGACTTTATAGACACAATTGAGAATTTATGTTTTGAATCAGATGAACTATATGTACGATTAAATAAGTGTAAGGACACTTATGTAGCAGATTTAACAACAGGGCATAAAAATATGAGTGCTTTGCAGAATATTAAAAATTTTATAGCGGATTGTCTAATCAATGAGCAAAATTACGTTCATTATGCACAAAACATTTCCTCCGAAACTTTGTACTTTTTAGAAGAGTATAAAAAGGTCTATTTGATATTGGAAGAAAAAGTAGAGCCTTCTTTAAAGGAGTTTATGGGAAATCATGAAACATTGTTTGATTAAATTGGTATGCAAAAAATAAATTAATGAAATGAGATTTAGCATGAAACGTAATAGATAATAATTCTATCTTGTTAAAAAAATGAACAATGGAGGAGATTGTATGTCTAAATTAAACCTTTCTATTTACTTAATTAAGGAAAATATTGCATCCTTTGATGATATAGTGGAGAAAGCAACTGTTTTACACAGTTATGATGAAAACAGCATTGCTTACTATAATACATCGTATGTTAGAGAACCGGAATGGCTAAGAAATTTTTTTAATTTAACTAACGATCACTTAAAAACAGCGAATGCGCGAGTGTTATTTTTGAAAAAGATTAGCATAGCCAATAATGTTGAAAGAATTTTTGCTATTACGTTTGGGTATGGGAAAACTTTACTTAAAGACAATGTCTGTGAGGAACAATTTGGTCTAAAAATTGTCTTAAACACAATAGCACGAAATAAAATTAGAAAAATTTCCAAAATAGATATAGGTAAAAACTATAAACAAAGTCAAGAACAAATGCCAAGAGAAAGTGATATCGGTGAATTCGGGTTTGATATCGATAGAGATCTCATCAAATACGTTACAGGTAAAAGCGAGGACGAGCAATTTGGAAAAGCTATAATTTCTGGTGGTGATTTGTTTAATCTTGTAATTGAAAAAAATGTAACAAATATTGATGAGTTATTATTGTATTGTTATGAAAAATATAGCCTTACAACATATAAGGACAATTTCGAATGGCTTGACAATATTAAATTAGTTAGAGATAAATATTTGATAAATAAGCTAAACAGCAAAGTTGTTGAGTTATTGAATAATAAAGATTTTAGTAAAATATGGTTAGCAATACCCGAAGTAATAAATTGGGAAAATGTTAAGTGTATTTATATCGCAGGGCAGCAAAATAAAAGAGCCGAATATGTTGATATAGATAACGAGGTGTTTGTTGACAGCTTTAAAAACTCGACAATAAAAGATTTTGACCAGATAAAATCAAAAAATATATACGCAAAGTCTACTGAGGATGAAAACATTGAAATTGCAAAATGGAGTGCTTCAAAATGTATTGTTGGAAGTATAGAAATTGACGATCAAGTTTATGCGATTAATGGTGGTAACTGGTATCGAATTAATTCTGACTTTGCAGCAGAAATAAACAATGCTTATGACAAAATACCACTATCTGACATAGAATTTATTGATTGTCCAAACGACAATGATGAGGATGCTTACAACCAAATACTAGTAAATAGTATTCCTAATGCGCATCTTATACACAAATATAAAATATCGATTGGTGGTGGAAGAGGTAATAATATTGAACCTTGTGATGTTGCTATTGAAAAAACATTAATTCATATAAAAAATAATGGTGGGTCTGCTTATCTCAGCCACCTATTTAATCAAGCCACAAATTCTTGTAGTGCATTAAAAGACACAGCCTTTAGAAATCGCTTTAAAGTAAAATTAGTTGCCGACGGCATCAATGATATTTTAGATGATGAATTTACTGCCAGCGATTATACTATTGTATTAGGTATAATCAACAAATATCATAATGAAAGACCGCATATCCCATTTTTTAGTAAAGTATCTATAAAATACGCCTATCAGCAAATTATAAATTTGGGATATAAGTTTCAGTTGAAAAATATTAAAAAAATATAAGAAATTTCTACGGCTTGCATAGATAATTGTAATTGAAATATAAAATAAAAAATGACTAGCAACAATTTTGCTATAAAAATTGTAAGTTGGTTTTATAGGTGAGACGAGGGTCAAACTATGATAAATTTTAAAATAGAGAACGAAGTTTTATTGTTAATTTATTATCCGCTTACAAATGAATGGATAGAAGAAAAATTGGAGCAAAAGGAACCGTTTACTATTAAGAATACTTTTACGGTTGTTCAACAGTATCATAAAGATTTTACTGACGAAGATTTTATCGGTGACCAATATATTTTTGAGATTGGGAAAGTTGTAGGTGAATTTATCAAGTTAAATAATGATGTGTTCTCTATTACTCATAATATCTATTTTTCTAAAGATATCAAATTTGATGAAAAACTTTTTGTCGCTTATCGGAATATTTCAATCATCGAACATATAGATAAGAATATCAGCACAGACATTTATATTACTTCAGAATTGGTTAATAATCCAAGAAATTATATACCTTTGCAAATATATAAAAGCTTGATTTCCACTTTCCCAAACACAACAGAACTCACAAAATATGCAAATGTACGTATTGCTAATATACTAAAAGATTTTTGTGATGGTTTGGGTAATATTAAAGAGGACTACGAAAATTACTTAAATAAAAGAGGTAAGAATATTGTCCCAAGACAGATTATTATTAATGAGTTAAAACGAGATTTCTTTAAAAAAGCATATGAAGAATTAAAAGAAATGCTTAAAAATCCAGAAGCATATATAGAAAGTAATTGGCAAGAAAAAATCCTTGAAATTATATTACTTTTGTATCCCAAATACATATTAGCGAAACGTGAAGTTTTTATCGGTTCTGATGGTAGGCATAAAAAGAAACCAGACTTTCTTTTAATTGATTCTTCAGGGTTCGTAGATGTTTTAGAAATTAAGAAACCAGGAAGCCAACATACTATGACTCCTACCGAATATCGGTACAATTATATAGCAGATAGAGAGTTTTCTGGAGCTATAGTTCAAATAGAAAAATACATCTATTGTTTAAATCATGGCGGAGAAAAACTTGAAAAAGATTTAAATAGTAAATTGGGGGCACTGCTCCCAGAGCAAATTACAGTTACTGTAAATAATCCGCAAGGTATGTTGTTAATGGGACGAAGTGATAAAATGGCATCTGATCAACTATTTGATTTTGAAGTAATTAAACGACAACATAAAAATATTGTTGATATTATGACTTATGATGATCTTTTGCAACGATTAAAAAACATTAATTTAATGCTGTCATAAATGAGACAAGATAGATTATTATTTGAAGATGACACATCTACGTAAAAAAGTTAATTGTGGAATATTTTGGGAAGAATTGGGAGTTGCTGATTTCAAGAATTTAGAAATAAAAAATAAAGGGCGGGGAGGGGTTGAAACCTTCCCGCCTTTTAAGTTGGTCGAAATCTTTATGCATTTAATTTTGGCACACGATTGGCACATAACGTATAAAATCACAAAATTTTTGAATAAAACGGCTAAGATGCAGGCAAATATTCAATATTTTTAGGGTTTATGCACATAGGGTATGGCTTCAAGTCCTACAAGCGGAGCCATTCCGGTGACGATGGCGGTGAGGATCCACCTGTTCCCATACCGAACACAGAAGTTAAGCTCACTTGCGCCAGAAGTAGTTGGGTTTTTTCTCGCACGGCGCAAGGGCAACGCCGTACTCGGTCATCGCGTTGCACGGAATAATGTGCAACGCTTATCTCAGGCGGCAAAACAGTGGGTGTCCACTGTTTTGAGAAGTTCGACTTCGTCCTGCAAGATAAGGTAGTTGCCGGATTTCAAAAAAAGAAGCACTCACATTATGTGGGTGCTTCTTTGTGTTTAAAATGATAGATTGGAATTCATTTTATATTTACGCTTCCATTTGTTAAGTTTTTATGCTACAATCTAAGTATCAGATAAAAACAGTAATTTAGCGGAGTAACTCATTGACGTCTTTATCTTATCAGCAATTCATAGATGGAATAAATAATGGGACAATTATTAAAGTAGTATTTAAAGTTAAGGATTACGCTCATTACAGATGTTGTTCCATAGAAAGAATAATAGATGTTTTGCCGAGTGGCAATTCTGTGGTTCGCATTGATGTTAGATTGACAAAAAGCTATTATATAGGAGAATATGGTCATATTTTTGGACATTTTGGTTTTCTTGATAAATTTGATGAAAAATGCAAATTGTTCAAGATGGGACGAAGCGGCACGTTTACATTAAAACAAATGTGGGATAGAATTGAAGTTATATCAATAGATTATGCCACATAAATAAACAGATAAAATTCAATTTAACGGAGCATTTATGATAAAAGAAGATTATGTTTTGAACAACGGTGTAAAAATTCCTAAGCTGGGATTGGGAACGTGGCAAATGTCGGAAACCGAAGCGGAGGAGGCAACGCTTAATGCGTTAAAACTCGGATACAGACAAATAGACACAGCCGCAGTGTACGGCAACGAGGCAGGCGTAGGGCGCGGAATAAAGAGAAGCGGCATAAAGAGGGAAGAGATATTTATAACCACAAAAATAAAGGCCGAAATAAAGACCGCAGAAGGCGCAGCCGAGGCAATTGAAACTTCACTTAGACTGTTGGATACAGATTATATCGATTTAATGCTCATTCATGCGCCTATGCCTTGGGACGAAATCTGTTATAGGAAGCCCCGCCCTGCACACAGATACGAAAAGGAAAACGTAGCAGTTTGGAAGGTAATGGAGAAATATCTCGAAAGCGGAAAATTACGCGCCATAGGGGTGTCTAATTTTGAAATTCACGATATTTTGAATATAATTGAAAATACTTCGGTAAAACCTGCCGTAAACCAGGTGCGCTGTTACATAGGGCATACGCCGCGCAAAGCAATTAATT
Source organism: Clostridia bacterium (assembly GCA_029062045.1). Lineage (GTDB taxonomy): Bacteria > Bacillota > Clostridia > Christensenellales > Borkfalkiaceae > Coproplasma. The sequence goes on along the minus strand of JAIDQV010000032.1, from coordinate 46,367 downwards.
TTGCAAAGGAACAGGGGATTATCATTCAGGCTTATTCCCCCAACGCGACGGGAAGATTATTGTCGGACGAAACGGTAAACAGGCTTGCAAAAAAATACGGAGTAACGGTTCCGCAACTTGCTATAAAATACGATTTGCAGCTGGGAACTCAGCCGTTGCCAAAAACCACAAACGTTTTGCATATGGAAGAAAATTGCAAACTGAATTTCGATATTTCGCAAGACGATATGCAACTTCTCGAAAGCCTGGGCATTGTCGAGTTGGTTCGTGAAAAATAATTTAAAGGGGATATTAAAATGGATTTGAAAGAAGCGATATTAAGCCGCCATTCGGTGCGCTCCTACATTGATAAACCTATCGAGGGTGAAACGCTTGAAAAGCTGAACGCTATGATTGAGGAATGCAATAGGGAAGGCGATTTGCATATACAACTTGTTACGGACGAGCCCAAAGCCTTCGACTGTTTTCTCGCCCACTACGGCAAGTTTAAGGATGCAAGTAATTATATTGCGCTTGTGGGGAAGGACAGTAAAGATTTCTACGAGAAAATAGGTTATTACGGAGAAAAACTCGTTCTTTATGCACAGACGCTCGGACTGAATACCTGTTGGGTCTATCTCACTTATAAAAAAGTTAAAAACGCTTACGTGCTTAATAAAGGTGAAAAGTTAGGACTTGTCATAACCGTAGGATACGGCGAAACGCAGGGGAAGAGCCGTAACAGTAAGACGCTTGAAGACGTTTCGGCTGCGGTCAATCCGCCCGAATGGTATCTTAAAGGAATAGAAGCCGCTTTGCTTGCGCCGACAGCTATGAACAAGCAAAAATTCTTCTTTTCGCTTGAAGGCAACAAGGTTAAAATGGATGCGGCTTCGGGTGTGTGTGCAACAATCGATTCGGGTATCGTAAAGTGCCACTTCGAGATAGGCGCGGGCAAAGAGAACTTTGAATGGGCGTAAAGAATTTTCAGACACTTCTATTTCGCCGAACTACAATTAAAAAAGCCCTTTTTCGATAAGAAAAGGGCTTTTTTTTACGTTTATTTAACTTATTATATTTATGCCGTTTTTTAGAACATTAACATTGAAGCAAAAATTGCTTTTGCAAGGAAAATGTTGTTCTTTTTCTGCTGTTCCATCATTTCGATGTTGTCAAGATTTTCAAAATCGTACATATTGCTTCTCTCCTTTCAAAAATGGTTTTAACCAAGCGTTTTTCTTGATTTCGCAAGCAGTATAGCATATGAAAATTTGTTAGTCAATAACATGAAAAAAATTTTTACAAATTTAATTTCTGTTATTTTTTAACACAAGGTCTTGATTGTTTGTATAAAAATAAGAGAATTTATGTGAATTTTGATACTTTTGTTAAAAATTTACATATGGTAGACGATGTTTATCTGTTTGTGGAATCGCGCGGAATACACGTTGTATTTACGGTAACCATACGGGACGGAATAGAGGGGGTTTTTATCCTTTGAATAAGCAAGCGCATGGTTTCCTGCCCTAAAAATTCTTTATCGATAGAAAAGGTAGTAATACCGGGCGACATCGCAACTGCGTCGGAAACGTTATCGAAACCCACTACCATAGCGTTTTCGGGTACTTTGACGTTCAGGTCTTTCAGCGCGTTACATACCCTGCGCGCGACGAAGTCGTTACAGCAAATGAAACATTCCGGTCTGTACTTTAATTTGAGAATTTCCGTCTTTATTGCGTCCGGATTGCCGTAGTTAAAGGATAAATCGCTGCAAAGTATATCTTCGCTTTTGGAATGCGCTGCGCCCACGGTAAGTACGCCGGTAAGCATACCGTAATATCTGTCGTGAAAGCTACGGCAATGCCTGTTGTCGCCCACAAAGGAAAATCGCGTAATTTTATATTTAGTATGTAAAATTTGTACCATACTACTAATAGCCTGCGCGTCGTTTGCGCTTATTATATCGTAGCTTTTTTCCGTTTTAATTTCAGAGGCGGAAAAATCGTTAAAACAAACAGGCTTGCCCAAATTCAAAAGTTTGCAAATAAAGTCTTTATTGAAACACTCAATGGCAACAATCCCGTCGATTTTTAAATTGCTTATATAGTTGGAAACTTCTTGAAAGGGAATTTTATTATCGTTATAGGTGTATTGAAAGAGTTCGTAATTGTTTTCAAAGCAGTAATTTTCAATACCTTCGATAAGCGTAACAAAATAATTCATATTGTTGAGCGGCTTGCCCGAAAGGAGAAGTATACGGTATTTTTTACTTCCCGTTTCTATGCGGTGAAGATTTAGCGATTTGTACTTCATTTCCTGCGCTTTCTTCAAAACCAGCTCGCGCGTCTTTTCGGGGACGTATTGACCGTTCAGCGCTTTTGCAACGGTATTCCGCGATAAGTTAAGTTGTTCCGCAATCTCTTTTATGGTTACTGCCTTTTTCATATTTATAATATAAGGCTTACGGCGAAATTAGTCAATCTTTTCAAATGCACAAAAATCAATTAAATGTAATTGTGCAAATGCACAATGTATTTTATTAGTGTTGACAGAATATTTTATAATATGTATTATGTAACAAATAAACAATTAGTGTGATTTTATATCAAATTTCAAGTATGGGGGAAATTATGAGAAAAAAGTTAGTCACCTTTATTGCTTTGGCATTGACGGCGGTAGCGGCGCCTTTTTGCTTTACTGCCTGCGGCCGTACGGCTGACGAAGCCGCGCTTGATAACAAACACGGGGTTTCAAGTGCGGTGAATTCAACGCGCAGTGTAAGCGGCGACGTGTTGAAGGTTGTCAACGTAACCGACGGAAGTTACAGATTAAAGGACGGCGAATACAGCGAGGAGAACGGCGAGGTAACGATAAGCGAAGCCTATCTGAAAACTTTGGAAGCGGACACGAAGTACACTTTCAGGGCGGTTACGGCTTCCGCCGACGAGGACTTCGTTGTAGAGACAAACTTTGAGGCGGCAACTATAACCCCCGTGTTATCCGATAACAGCGGGTTTACGAGGGGGGAAGATATTTCCTTTAAAGTAAGCGAATCCGTACAAGTCTTCAAAATCGAAATAAACGGTATCGAATACGCCTATAACATTGACGGCGACGTAATAACTCTTTCCGCAGACACACTTAAAAATATGACGGGCGGAACCCACACGGTAAAGGCGTACACGTCGCTGGGAAGACCGACGGCGACTTTTAAATATTCGGGGTTGCCCGATTACATCGATGATGAAGAGCAGCCGGCGAACCGTACCTTCCTGTGGGTGGACTTAGCGGTGTTCGGCGCTTTGATATTGGGATACGCGGGATTTACCGCAGTTAAAAAATTAAGTGCAAATAAAAAGGGGTGATTGTATGAGTGAGAACGCAGAAGTGTTGACCGCTGAGAAGACGGACGACAACGAATTGCTTGTCGAGCAGGCGTACGAAGCATTGGCCGGCGGACCTGCCAAAGCCAGCAACGGTATTGTGAACAATCAAAGCCCGACGAAATGGCAGAAATGGAAAGAAAACTTTAAGCGCAAGGGTTGGATATTGGTATTTATCCTGCCTGCGCTTATCTACGTTCTGATTTTCTGTTACGGTCCTATGTACGGTATTTTAGTTGCTTTCCAGGACTATCTTCCCGGCAATGATATTATAGGAAAGGATACCCTGTGGGTAGGTTTCGATAACTTCAAAACTTTCTTTTCGGACCCGAACTTCGGAAATTACTTTTTAAACACCTTTTTACTTTGCATATTAGGGTTTATCGTAGGCTTCCCGCTTCCCATTATAGTTGCGCTTTTACTGAACTCGGTAAAACCCAAAAAGGTGAAGAAGGGGTTGCAGATTCTCTATTATGCGCCTCACTTCATATCCCTTGTAGTACTTGTGGGAATGTTGAAACTTATATTCGGCTCGGACGGACTTTTGGACCAGCTAAGCATAAAGATGGGAGGGGACGCGAACGGACTGCAACTCTTTTTAAAGGCAGAAGCGTTCAGACCGCTGTTTATATTCTCCGGTAACTGGCAGGATTTCGGCTGGTCGGCAATTATCTATCTGGCGGCGCTTTCGGGCGTAGACCCTGCGTTGCACGAGGCGGCTAAGGTTGACGGCGCTTCGAGGTTCAGAAGAATTTTCAGCGTTGACCTGCCTGCAATTCTTCCCACGATAGTAATGCTTATGATACTTTCCGTCGGCAACTTAATGAGCTGCGGATACGAGAAAGTTCTTCTGATGCAGACGGACGGAAATATTTCCACCAGCGAAATTATTTCTACTTACGTTTACGGCGGACTGATGAGCGGACAGTACGGACTGAGTACCGCTTCCGGTCTATTCAATTCGGTAATTAACGTGGTGTTGCTGGTAATAGCCAACTTTACTTCAAAGAAATTGGCTAACCAGAGCATGTGGTAAGCGAGGGTTAAGAATATGGACGCTAAGGAACTGAAAGCATTAAAAAAGAAAAACAAAATAAAAGAGAGTAAGGTAGACTACGTCTATTACGCAATTTGCGGTTTTATACTCTTCTTGTTGGCGGTTATCGTAATATATCCTCTTTACTATATAATCGTTGCTTCTATATCCGACCCGGACGCGGTAATGACGGGCGACGTGTGGCTGTATCCCGTTAAAGTAACTTTTTCGGGCTATGCGCAGCTTTTCAACCGTGACGACGTTTGGCGCGGATATTTCAATACGCTTATATACACGATATTCGGAACTGTGTTCAATATAGCTTTGACTATACCGGCAGGCTGGGCGCTTTCACGCGATTACTTGCCGTTCAGAAAACTTATAAACGTACTTTTAATAATTACGATGTTCTTCGGAGGCGGACTTGTTCCGTACGTAATTTTATGCCGTTCTTTGGGACTTTACCAAAATCCGTTAATACTTATTATCGGCGGCGGCGTCAGCGTTTACAACGTGTTTATGTGCAAGTCGTTTTTCCAGGTGAATGTGCCGAAAGAAGTTTTGGAAGCGGCGCAAATTGACGGCGCGGGAGAGATTAGGACATTCTTCGACCTTGTTCTTCCCCTTGCAAAGTCAATAATAAGCGTAATGGTTCTCTTCTATGCGGTAGGACATTGGAACAATTATATCGACGCGTACATCTTCAGTATTGACAAAGATTTCTACCCGTTGCAAGCGGTAATAAACGGACTTCTGGACGCGACCGCAGGCGGCGAAGGCGACGTTGTTCTTGAACAGATGCGTGTTGCAACGCAGATTAAATTTACTTCTATTATAGTGGCGACGGTACCCATTCTTATACTTTACCCTATGATAGAAAAGCACTTCGGTCAAGGTGTGCTTGTAGGTTCATTTAAATAAGCGGGGATTAAAATGAAAAAAATTATAGCAGGCGTGATTGTAGCAGTACTTTGGTTTGCGGTAGTAATAACTTATACGGTAATAGCAACTTCGCCCAAAGACGAAGACGGACACGAATTTACAATTTTGACCGTAAAGGAAGAGACGGTTAAAGATTATAACACTATGCCGGTATTTAAGGCACTTGCAAAGACGACGGGTAAGGACGTTTATTGGACTTACAATACGTCAACGCAGTACTCGAACAATACCGACCCCGTAGGAATAAGCGGCATAGACGCAATTTATCACTCGGGTTTTTCCAACTTGCAGCTTTATAATTACGGCAGAAGCGGAAGAATTGTTTCGATAGACAAATATCTGAAGTATATGCCTAACTTCAGCAAAATTCTGGAAAACCGTCCCGAAATTGCCGAAGCGCTTAAATCCCCCGACGGGAATATATATTCCCTTCCGCGCGTGGAAGAAATGGGGCTTAAAGCATATCCCAACCTTTTGTTTATAAATAAAGAGTGGGTTAAAAAACTTATTCCCAACGACCTTCCCGAAGGTTTGGAATTAACCGAAGAAGACCTTGTCGACGGACTTACGCTTACAAGAAACCAATTTAAAGAAATTTTAAAGAAGTTCAACAGCAAAGACATGGACGGCGACGGCAAGAGCGACAACGAAATTCCTTTGTCCTTCGTAAGCACGAACTGGCAGGGAAACATAAGCGATTTGGTATCTTCGTTCGGCGTTCCCGAAAACACCCAGCACAAGACCATAGTAAACGGCAAGATAGAATTCACGGTCGAATACGAGCAATGGTTTAATGCGGTTAAAGAACTGAACGACTGGTACAACACTTCGCTTATCCGTTCGACGGCGTTTACGCAGACCCAGGACGAATTCCTTGCAAAGGGACAGGACGGAAGATACGGCGCCTTCTATTGGTGGGAAAAGGAAACGGTAGTTTCCAAAGACTTGCAGAACGACTACATTATGCTTCAACCCCTTGTTGACGACGCGACGGGCAAACAGTACGTCGGCGCGAGCAACGAGCTTGAAATAGAAAAGGGCGCATGCGTTATTATAAGCACCTGCAAAGATATACCAGGACTTTTGTCTTACTTCGATAAATTTTTCGAGCCCATATATTCGGCGCAGCTTAACTACGGTTCGATAGATTCGGGCGCGTTTGAAAAATACGTTGAAGGTGAAATGCTTGTTCACAACAGCGACCACGGCGCGCAGAGTGCGGACGACTTCCGTATGAAGAACGCACCGTACGGGGTAGTATATCTGGATAAAAACATATGGGGCAAGGAAGTGCAGATGGAGCCGCGCGCTCAGCTCAGACTTGACAGGTTGGAAAAATATCTTGAACACAACGAATTTACAAACGTTCAGCCCATACCCAACCTCAATTACAGCAAAGAGGAATTGGATATTCTGTTCAGATACGAAAACTCGTTGGGCAAAAACATAAATTCCTGGTTCACTACAAGAGTAACTTCTAAATCGACGCCGACCGTAAGCGATTGGCAAAGTTTTTTGAAAACCAACGCGACCTCAATATCGGAAATTAAAAGAGTCAATCAGGACGCGTACGACAGGTATCTTAAAGCATCGGAGAAATAAGATAACGGGGGCAGAGGATGAAAGGTTTCAGGCTAATAGGCGATTATGCTTTTGAATTTTTAGTCATTACCATATTAATCGCGCTCTCTGCCGTGCTGATAATTCCTTTCGTGCCTATGTTGACGGGCGTTACGGGATATTTTAAAGAGGATATCAACACGCGCCGCTTTAAAGACATTTTCACCACGATAGGGCACAACTGGAAAATACTTATTTTCTATACAATTTTTCAGTTAGTGATAATAGTTTTTCCCGTACTCAATATTTACTTTTTCAATACGCATCCCGAAAATACAAGCTATTTCGTTTTGGCTGTAAGCTGTATCGCTTTGGTCGTAGGGGTTATCTATTTAACGACTGCGCCTACCGTCATAGTAAATATGGACGTAAAATTCAGACAGCTTTTATACAACGGAATTATGCTTGTATTCGGCGGACTTTTGCGCAGTATAATTTCAATCGCCTGTGTCGCGGGCGTTGTAGCATTGATAATTTTCTATCCCTATTTTGTACCGTTGACGTTGTACGCGGTTCCGCTTATAACCTCTAAGTTAATGAAAGAAAATATTTTAAAACTTAAAGCAAAGGCGCTGAACGTCAGCGTGTTTGAACTAAAAAAGATGGAAAAGGCGGATGACTATCTTGACGAAAACGGTAAAGTAATCCGTCCCGAATTGGAGAAGAATGATGAAGAAAGCTAAAATAATAATGTTACCGCTTGCCGCGGTTATGGCTGTATCGACGTTTGCCGCTTGCTCGCCCGAAATTAATCAAGGGCCCGAAGTTAGCGGGGCAAGCGACATTACTTGTCTTGCAAATACCGTAGTTGACCTTTTAAGCGGCGTTTCCGCACTCGATAAAGAGGACGGCGACATAACGCCCGATTTGAAGATTACCGTAACCCCCGAAGTTGCGGTACAAAACGGTTATGCGGTTTTCCCCGAAGCGGGCGATTACGAGGTTTGCTACGAGGTTAAAGACAGTGGGGGCAAGTTTGCAAGAACTACCGTTGCCGCAACCGTGCAAGAGCGCGAAGTATATATGGATACCATGCTTACGAACGGTTTTGCTTTAAAGACGGGCGGCAGCGTAAAGGTATTGAACAGCGGCTTGAACGGCGACGTTTTTGCCTTTAAAACACAGGGGCAGGAAATAGCCGAGGACGTGCGCTTGACCCGCACATATACGCTGAATACCGACGTTATGTATACTTTTGAATATTACTTTAAAAGCAACATTGCGGGCAGAATTAAATTGGCTGCGGACGGCAAGGCTTTGGAAGGCAATATTAACGTAACCGAGGGCGAAAACGTAGTAAAATTCAATTATACCGCGAAAGGCGAAACCGAAAATGATACGGTTGAAACGGTTGAAATAGAGCTTTGGATGGGCGGACTTGAAGGTGATTTGGAAGTGGAATTCACCAAAGCCGAATCGGTATATTATAACGCCCCCGAAATAGAAGTTATAGAAAACACAAATAATGTGACAAACTTTGATTTCACCGGAAAAACCATAAACAGAACCGAGGGAGCGTCCGGAGCGACTGTGACGGAAAAGGGAAATTCCGCAACAATAGACGTATTTGCTCCTGCCGGTGATGATTGGAAAACCGGAATGTTCGTAAATACGGGAGTGACTCTCGAGGACGGCAAAACGTATTACGTTTCATTCGATATTGTCAGCGAACTCGGTAACGAGTATGACGTTTGTATAAATTATGGACAATGGGATTCCAAAATAGTATTAAAAACGCCGCTTAACGGGAAATGCGGTCAAATCATAAACGCAACAAGCGACTGGAGTAGTCAGGGATTATGGTTATTTATCAGGTCGGGCACAGCTGTCAATAATATAACCATTTCAAACCTGCAAGTAGTAGAGTGCGCGGTCAAACTCACTGATAAGCTGACTGATTTCAACTTTAACGGAAAAATTAAAACCAGATTTGACGACGATAAAGGACAATTTGAACTTGAAGGAAATATAGGTGTTGTAGAAGAAGGCGTGGGCGCTTATCTCGAAATAACCAAGACCACTATTGGTGCCGGCGACAACTGGCGCGGTGGTATGTTTGTGGAAACGGGATTTAAACTTGTTGAAGGAATTCCTTATACCGTTTCGTACGACGTCGAAGCCGAAAAAGATGAAGCTTTTGAAGTGAAGTTACAGAAAAATCAATGGGACGAAGTAGAAATCGGTAAGACCTTTGAAACAGGTCATAATGAAGTTAAATTTACCGCTAACGCAGACACGAGCGGCGACTTGTGGATATACGTAGCTTCGGGCGCACACGCGAACAAAATCACAATAAAAAATTTAAAAGTTCAGGCAGATGAGAGTGGTTATTTATACCAGCATTACGCAATAGGTGCGGTGCAGGCAAGCCATAACGGCGACGGCGCCGGAAGCGTCAAATGCGAGTACGGCAAAATAACTTATAACGTAGAGAGCTTCGGCGGCGGCGAGAAGGACAATGAATTAGAATCCCCTGCGTTCAACTTATCCGCCGCGATGGGCAACTATATCATAACGTTTAAAGCGAAAGCATCGCAAAACGTTAAATTGCTGTTTGCTCCGCACGTAAACGCCGGATGGGACCCGACGCTTGTGTGGAAAGAGATGAAATTCACAACCGAGGAGCAGACGTTTGCAATAAGGTGCAACGACGTCGGGGTAAACGACGACTACGTTTTGCTTTGGCGCTTCGGTTATGGCGAAAACACGGCGTATCACAACGTTACTATTGAAATAAGCGATATCCAAATTTGTTGTTTGAGCGATTTGGAAAGGTAAATTTATGGACGAACTTTTGAAAGCTAACGCCTATATCGCAAGGGCAAAAAAGTCGGTAAACGGAAAATACAGGCTTAAATATCACGTTATGCCGCCCGTAGGGTGGATGAACGACCCGAACGGTCTTATACGCTTCGGGGATAAATATCACCTGTATTATCAGTTTAATCCTTACGATACGGATACGGGCAAGATGTGTTGGGGACACGTAGTTTCCGACGACCTCATATCCTATACCGACTGCGGCGTCGCGCTTATGCACGAAGACGAAAACGAAAAAGCGTTTTCGGGCGGGGCTATTCAAACGGACGGCGGTATCACTATTTACTACACTTTGCATACCGAAGAGGGCGAAAGCAAAATCGAGGAAGTGTATACCTCGACTTCCGCTGACGGTAAAGAGTTTAAAGACCCCGTAAAGGCTTTCGATAATTCAAACCTTCCTAAAAATCTTTCCGTGATAGACTTCCGCGACCCCTGCCCTATAAAGGTAGGCGATACGTACTACGTATTTGTCGGCGGCAAGGACAGGGCGGCAAACAGAGGGGTCATCGTGGTTTTAGGCGGGAAATCTCCCGAAAAACTCGAATACAAATTTTACATCGGACCTTACTATGAGTTAGGCGATATGGGGGAATGCCCTTCGTATTTCAAAATAGGCGGCAAGGACGTTTTCGTAGTATCGGGCTGCCACGTTCATAGCAGAAACAACGATTTTAAAAATATAAATTCAAGCGTGTTTATCGTAGGTAATATAAACTTCGAGCGCGGGCAAATGGATATCGATTTTATAAAAGAGATAGACAAGGGCGACGCTTTCTATGCTCCGCAGTTTGTGAGGGGCGCGGACAGACCCATAATGATAGGTTGGTTCGAGATGTGGAACAAACCCTATCCTACGAGAGATATGAAACACGGTTGGGTAGGCGCGTTTACAATTCCAAGGGAATTGCAGTATAAAGACGGCGATATTTTACAAACGCCCGTACACGAATTAGACAAATATCTTTATGACGCCCAAAACGGCGAAGTGCCGAAGTGCAGTGTAATAGAATTCAGCTTTTCGGGCGAGGGTTCGGTTACGGTAGAGGGCGCGGACGGCAAGGTTATTATAGGTAACGACGGCGGGGTGTACCTGGATACCCGAATGACGAACAATTCTTTCGGAAGTATCCGCCGCACTAATTCAAATTACGGCAAATGCGACGTAAAAATTCTTTTGGACGTTTCGGGCATAGAGGTGTTCGTTGACGGCGGAAAGGAAGTAATTTCAAGCAGAATATACATTGACGGCGATTACCGCATAAAAACCTCTGGCGGGGTAAGCTGTTTAAAAGTTAAAGGCGTAGGGGGAGAACAATGAAAAAAAGTTTTAAAGCAATAGCCCTGTTAAGTATGGCGGCAGTTTTAACTTGTGCGTGCGCAACAGGATGCAGTGCGCAGAAGAAGAATTCTGTCGAGCAGGACGGGAAGACCGTTTTTCCCATTTCATCGACGGATGATTCGGCGTCGTATTCAATGGGCGACGTAATGCCTTTTTACGACGGCGAGGTTATGAACATTTACCACCTGCAGAACAGCAAGGGGTCTTTGAGTATGTTCTATCACCCCATTTCCAGGCTTACTACTTCGGACTTTGTAAATTATACCGATTGCGGAATATCCATAGACTTTGTGGAAGATACGAAGTCGGTGGACGCGTCGATAGGTACGGGGTCGGTTATTAAAGACAACAACGGAACGTATCACTTCTTCTACACCGGACATAACGACAACGGTACGGATAAAGATATAGGTTTGCCTCATAAGGAATGTGTGCGTCACGCCACAAGCCCGGACCAGGAAACGTGGACTAAGGTTGAGGATTTCAAACTTTACGGTAATTCGGACGATTTCCGCGACCCCTATCTTTACTATGACGCCGACGAAAATCTTTATAATATGCTTGTTACCACTCGCATAGGCGGGGGAGTAATAAAGAGATACTCGGCGGCTTCGCTTAACGCGCAAAGCAGTGAATGGCAGGACAGGGGCGTGTTCTTCTACAACGACGACGGAAGCTACAACATGGAATGTCCGTCGTATATAGAATATAACGGCGTTTACTATCTTGCATACAGCGAGCAGGGCGACAACCGCGTTACCCATTACAGATACAAAACCGAAAAGGACGGCGACTGGAAAAAGTTCGAGCGCGACAGCATAGACGCAAGCGGCTTCTATGCGGGCAGACTTGAAAAGGCGGGTGATAAGCTGTACGCCTTTGCCTGGTGCGCTAATCTTACGGGCGGAAGCACGGGCGACTTCGACTGGGGCGGAAACCTTGTAGTACACGAACTTAAACAGCTGTCTAGCGGCGAGCTTTGCGCGGTAATGGTTTCCGACGTGAAGAATGCGTTTTCATCCCAGGTACAGTATGAATTTATAGACGGCGGCAAGATAGAGAGTGCGGCGTTTGACGGAAACTTTGCGGCGAAGTGCGCTGAAAAATTAGCCACGAACGTAACGCGTATAAGTTTCACCTTCTCCGTGGGAAATTACGGCGGGGACTTCGGAATGACTTTCGGACTCGAAGGCAAGTACAATAACCGCCTGGGAACGTGCGCGGTTGCCTTCGACACTGCGGGAAGCAAGCTCGCTTGTTATAATGATATATCAAGCAGGGTCCGCTACGGCAATCCTCTTGCAAGCGTGGCGTTCGCTTATGCGGCAGGCAGAGCGTACGACGTTGATATTATTATCGACAGTGAAATTTTAACGGTATATCTTGACGGCACGGTTTGCCTCACGGCAAGATTCCCCGATATGCGCAGAAAGAACTTTGCTTTCTATTCAAACGGCGTTGAAGTTAATATTGAGGGGATAACTTTTTATGAGTAAGTTGTTTTCGATAGGCGAGCTTTTGATAGACTTTCAATCCGTCGGCTACGGCGGACTTAAAGAAACCAAGCAGTTCGTGAAAAATGCGGGCGGTGCGCCTGCGAACGTGTGCGTTCAGGCAGTTAAACTCGGTCAGAAAGCCGCGTATCTTACAAAGGTCGGCAACGACGGCTTCGGCGAATTTTTAATCGACACTCTTAAAGCCGAAGGGATTGACACAGAGTTTATCTCTAAAAGCGACGAATACGACACCTCGCTTGCGTTTGTCAGCTTTCAGCAAAACGGTGAAAGAGAGTTCAGCTTTTACAGAAAAGCGGCGGCGGATTTGCATTTTACGGTAGAAGATTTCAAGGGCGTCAAATTCAACGAGGGCGACGTTCTGGAATTCGGCAGCGTGGCGCTTAAAACCCGACAGGCAAGAGACGTACACAGTTGGCTTATAAATAACGCCGAAAGTGCGAAAGCGGTAATTTGCTTCGACCCTAATCTGAGATTTAATCTTTGGGAAAGCAGTGAAGAGCTTAAATCCGTAGTGAATGAGTTTTCAAAATATGCCGACGTAATGAAAGTCGGGAAAGACGAACTCGAATTCATAACGGATATGCCCGAACAAGAGGCGGTTAAAAAGCTGTTTACAGGTAAGCTGAAACTTCTTTTCGTTACCGACGGCGGGCACGGCGCAAAATTGTATCTTGCGGACGGTAGAGAATATAAGTGCGCGGGGTACAGCGTAAAAACCGTTGACACAACGGGCGCGGGCGACAGCTTCTTCGGCGGGGCGATAGCTCAGATAATGGAAGAGGGGCTTTCGGTAGACGGACTTATAAACAATAAAACCGACTACGCAAAAATACTTGACTTTGCGTGCAAGTGCGGCGCGTACACAACCACAGGCTACGGAGCAATTCCCGCAATGGGAAACAGAAAAAATATAGATAAGGCGGTAAAATAAAAATGGCTTCTGTTCAACTTATTAACGTAAATAAAGTTTACGACGGCGGTGTGCACGCCGTTCACGATTTCTCAATCGATATCAAGGATAAAGAATTCATCGTATTCGTCGGTCCTTCGGGTTGCGGTAAATCGACAACGCTTAGAATGATTGCGGGACTTGAAGAAATTTCCTACGGTGATTTTCTGATTGACGGTAAAATTATGAACAGCGCCGCGCCTAAGGACAGGGACATTGCAATGGTTTTCCAAAGCTATGCGCTCTATCCGCAGATGACCGTTTATAACAATATGGCTTATGCGCTTAAACTTCGTAAAGTGCCCAAAGAGGAAATAGACAAAAGGGTACGCGAGGCGGCGGCAATTTTGAAACTTACGCCCTACCTTGACAGAAAGCCCCGCGCTCTTTCGGGCGGTCAAAGACAGCGTGTGGCGCTCGGCAGGTCGATAGTCAGAAGACCTAAGGTCTTCTTGATGGACGAACCTTTGTCCAACCTCGACGCAAAACTCCGCGTTGCGATGAGAAGCGAAATCGTGCGTATTCACGAGGAAGTCGGCGCAACGACTATCTACGTTACGCACGACCAAATCGAGGCTATGACCATGGCTTCCCGTATAGTCGTAATGAAGGACGGATTTATTCAGCAGATAGGCTCGCCCAACGAAGTATATCAGCATCCCGCAAATATGTTCGTTGCAGGATTCGTAGGTACGCCTGCTATGAATTTCCTTTACGGAAAGTTAGAGAACGGCGTATTCAAGATTAACGGCTCGGACCAGAAAATCAAAATTCTTCCCGACCAGATGAAACTTATTAAAAATTACGAGGGACACGGTCTTGTATACGGTATCCGTCCCGAAAATCTTATTTTCGAACAGGACGAGCGTTTTGAAAGATTCAAGGCAACGTCGTTTGAAATTAAGGTCGGCATTATAGAGTTGCTCGGCGATATTCTCAACGTACACGGCAAGGTAGGCGAAACGGAAGTCGTTGTCAAGATGCCTAACAAGTACGTCATTAAAGAAAACGACGTCATCAAAGTTGCCATCGAACATTCTTACGAGCGCTTCTTCAACGAAACCACGACGAAAGCCATTACGCCCGAGTACTGCGAGTACGAGGAAGTGGAAGTGACGAAGTCATTGGATGATGACAACGTGGTAATCGTAAAACAGGAACCGCAGGGACTTTTTGCAAAAGCGGTAGGCGCGGTAAAGGGATTGGTTAATAAGAAAAAGAAGGCCGAAAAGCCGTCCGAAGAAAAGACGGACAACGGCAACGAACAGCCTTCCGAGGAAAAATAAACAACAGATTATAAAAGAACGGGGCAGGTAATTTTACTGCCTCGTTTTTATTGAACGTACGCAACGATTTTTGTCGAAATATTTTATAATAGGGTTGACAAGCCCCCGCCTTGGTATTATAATATAACATTGATAAATAATCTGCTTAACAGATGAAATTTAGAGAGTGAGTAGTATGAAAAAATTCGGTTTGAACGATTCTGAGGTTGAGCAATCGCGCGAAAAGTTTGGTAAAAACCAGTTGACCGAACAAAAGCGTGAAGGGTTTTGGCGTAAATTATTGGGCAATTTTAACGACCCCATGATTAAAATACTGTGCGTTGCATTGATTATCAACGTAGTATTCGCCATTTTGGGACAGGTAGCCTGGTACGAATCTGTCGGCATAGCTGCCGCGGTTTTATTGGCTACGTTAGTATCCACGTTTTCTGAATATAAGAACGAAAACGCATTCAAAAAATTGCAGGACGAAGCGTCGCAAATAAAATGCAAGGTTTACCGTAACGGCGAAATCGTCGAAATAAGCATAGACGATATAGTTGTAGGCGACTGCGTGTTGCTTCAAGGCGGAGATAAAGTTCCTGCCGACGGTTATATCGTTGACGGTACGTTGCAGGTGGACCAGTCGGTTTTAAACGGCGAGGCTAAAGAATTTACCAAAACCTGCGTGCCCGAAGGCTATACCGACGACGGCAATACCGATTTCAGTGATTTACATAAAATATTCAGAGGCTCGGCCGTTTGCGGCGGCAATGCTGTAATGCAGGTAACTACGGTTGGCGATAGCACCGTTTACGGTAAAATTGCCAGCGAATTGCAGGAAGAGGACGACAGGGAAACCCCGTTAAAGTTAAAGCTCGGTAAACTTGCAAAACAGATAAGCATGTTCGGATATATCGGCGGCGTTGCCATTGCGGTTGCGTTCCTTTTCCAGCGTGTGCTTATTCACAACGCGTTTGATGCTGCACAACTGCAAGAGTACTTCTCGAATTGGATGAACATAGCAAACGACGCCGTTGAGGCTGTTATGCTCGCCGTAATAATCATAGTAATGGCGGTTCCCGAAGGATTGCCTCTTATGATAGCCATTGTGTCTGCTCAGAATATGGGCAAGATGCTCAAAGACAACGTCCTTGTAAGAAAGGTGTCCGGTATCGAAACGGCAGGCAGCTTAAACATCCTTTTCAGTGATAAGACGGGTACTATAACCAAAGGTCAGCTTGAAACAATAGGTTTTATAGACGGTGAATGTAACGAAACCAAAACACTTGCGGAAATTCCCGAAAATTTGAGAAAACACGTAGCCGTAGGAATCAGTTATAATACCTTGGCTGAAATTTCGGGCAGCGGCGAGCACAGGAAGGTTATCGGCGGAAACATGACCGAAAGAGCCCTTCTTCAATACGTGCTTGACAGTGACATTCAATTAAACGAAAGCGTTGAAGGCAATATACCTTTTACAAGTTTGAATAAATATTCGGCTTGCAGTGTAAAGGGCGATTACAACGGAACTTTATTAAAGGGCGCGCCCGAGAAAATACTTGAAAAGTGCAAGTATTATTACGACGTAACGGGCAGTAAAAAACTCTTAAAGGACAAACTCCCCGCAATCTACGATAAAATAAACGAGCTTGCGGATAAATCCATAAGAGTGTTGGCGTTTGCAACTTGCGACGGCGTTATTAAAGACGATTGTTTGCCCGAAGGCGATTATACGCTGGTAGGCGTGGCGGAGATAAAGGACGACGTAAGACCCGAATCCGTTGCCGCGATTGCCGAGGTGCATGCGGCAGGCGTGCAGGTAGTTATGATTACCGGCGACGGTAAAAATACCGCGGTTGCCATTGCAAAAGAAGTAGGGCTTTTAAAGAACGAAGACGACATGGTGCTTACCTCTGCGGAACTTGCGCAACTCAGCGACGAAGAGGTCAAGGCAATTATCCCCAAAATTCGCGTGGTTGCAAGAGCGTTGCCTTCCGATAAGAGCAGGCTTGTAAAACTTGCGCAGGAGCTTAACCTTGTAGTAGGTATGACGGGCGACGGCGTAAACGATTCACCCGCGTTGAAGAGTGCGGACGTAGGCTTTGCTATGGGCGGCGGTACCGAAGTAGCAAAGGAAGCCAGCGAAGTAGTTGTTCTCGACGATAATTTCAGCTCTATCCAAAAGGCTATTTTATACGGAAGAACGATTTTCAACAGCATAAGAAAATTCATAATTTTCCAGCTTACCATAAACATAGCGGCGGTGCTTATTTCGTTCATTTGTCCTCTTCTCAGTGTGGAAACACCGTTGACGATTACCCAGATACTTTGGGTAAACCTCGTAATGGATACGCTTGCGGCGCTTGCGTTCGGCGGCGAACCTGCACTTAAAAAGTATATGCACGAAAAGCCCAAGCGCAGGGACGAGGCTATCGTAAGCCCCTACATGTGGAGCTCTATTATAACGGGCTGTCTGTGGACGTTCGGACTTAGTATGGTGCTTCTTTTCGTTCCCTTCGTAAGAGACTTCTTCAGGGATGACCCCGCAGATAAATATTTACTTACCGGTTATTTCGCATTCTTCATTTTCACATCGGTGTTCAATGCGTTCAACGCAAGAACAGAGGAATTCAACTTATTTAAGAATATAAGCAAAAACAAAGGCTTCCTTATCGTTATCGGCGTCATTGCGGCAGTACAGATTATTATGACCTATCTCGGAAACGTAATTTTCAACTGCTACGGACTCAACCTTGTAGAGTGGGCGGTAGTGCTTGTTATGTCTATAAGCATTATTCCCGTAGATTTGTTGAGAAAGGCAATAGTAAAAGCGATAAGCAAAAAGAAGACCGTAAAAGTAGCCGAAGTAGTAACTTCGTCAAACGTAACCGAGGACTCTGAAACCAAAGACGATTACGAGTCCAAGGCAGCTTAAATCTAATTAAATTGGATTTCTTATCCGTATAAATTAATAAAACAAAGGAGAAAAATATGAGCGTTAATTTAGTAAAAGGGCAAAAAATCAATTTGCGCAAAGAGGGCGGCGATTCGTTAACAAACGTAATGGTCGGACTCGGTTGGGACGAAGTTGAACAAAAGAGAGGTTTCTTCTCTTCGTTGTTTTCCGCACCTCCCGCAGATATAGACTGCGATGCAAGTGCGATACTTTGCCAGAACGGTAAACTTGTTGATAAGAAGGACCTTGTATTCTATAATAACCTGCGCCACTATACGGGAACGGTAGTTCACCAGGGCGACAACTTAACGGGTGCCGGCGAAGGCGACGACGAGCAGATTTTCGTAAATCTCGACGCATTACCCCAGATATACGACAGAATTGTTTTCGTCGTAACTATTTATCAGGCGTACGAGCGTAAACAGCACTTCGGACTTATCAGAAACGCATTCATCCGCGTATGCGACGGCAGAAACGGAAGAGAGCTTTGCAAATTTAATCTTTCCGAAAATTACTATGGCAAGACGGCTATGGTTGTCGGCGAACTGTACCGCAGCCAGGGCGAGTGGAAATTTAACGCCATAGGTCAGCCTACTAACGATAACAGTATCATCGATATGGCTGCACGCTTTCAGTAATAAGTAAAAAATTAAAGGAGATAGAAAAATGGGTGTTAATTTAAAAAAAGGTGAAAGAGTTAGCTTAGACAAAAAAATGAGACTGGCTCTCGTAGGGCTCGGTTGGGACCCTAACCGCTATTCGGGCGGCTATGACTTCGATTTGGATGCTTCCGCATTTCTTATCGGTGCAAACGGCAAAGTTGCGTCGGACGAAGATTTTATCTTCTACGGAAATCAGGCGCATTATACGGGTGCGGTAAGGTCGCTTGGCGATGATACCACCGGCGGTAACAGTGATGACGGCGACGACGAGCAGATTATTATTAATTTCTCGAGAATACCTTCACACGTTGACAGAATTGTTATAACCGTAACTATTTACGATGGAAAAGCAAGACGTCAAAACTTCGGTCAGGTTTCAAACGCATACGTAAGAGTATGTAAAATAAACAGCGAAAACGACGAAAACGGCACCGAAGCCGTAAGATTTGACCTTGGAGAAGAATTCTCTACCGAAACCGCAGTAGTAGTATGCGAAATTTACAGAAGCGCTGACGGTTGGAAGTTCAACGCCGTAGGTTCGGGCTATCAGGGCGGACTTGAAGCTCTTTGCCGTCGTTACGGAGTTAACGTTTAATTTAGTTATATCCTAAGACAAAATATAGGCATATTATAGCTGCCTATATTTTTGTCATTTTATAAAGAATGCTTTTTATTTCTTCTGAAAAGGAAATATGATATGAACTTGACTGAACTTACCTGTCCTAAATGCGGCGGAGAAATTATAGAAACCGAAAGCGGCTGTCGTTGCAAGTTTTGCCGTACACAGTTTAAAGAGGATACCCTCGTAAAACAAGCCGAGGCGCTTTCCGAACTTCTCGATAAAGAAAAGCAGGAAAAAGTTGCCAATTTGCGCACGCAGCTTTGGAAAAAAATAAGCGACGAATATACCGACAGCGCGCAAATACTAAGACTGTGCCGAGAGATAAAAGGTTATCTTCCGCAAGATTTTTTCGCGTCTTTTTTTGAAGCGGCAAATGAGGAGAACGACGCTGCGTTAATAAGTTTTCTCGATTCTATAGACGTCAAAAGCAATATGGACGATATTAGTACCGTGCTTGATTTTTCGCTGAAATCTTTGAACGGCCGCAATATGATGTCTGTATGCAATCTTATAGAGCGGGCGTATAAAAACACAGACCTTGAGCTTTACTCTACATACCGTACCAAATACGATGAAGAGTCGCAAAAGGTAAACGACTGCGTATACGACCCCGAGCTTCCGCGCGACGCGTTTATATGTTATTCCAGCAAGGATATGGAAACAGTTCAAAAACTTGTGGACTACCTTGAAGAAAACGGACTTGCTTGCTTTGTTGCAATAAGAAACCTGCAACACGGCCGTAACGCTGCGCAAAATTATTGGACGTCGATAAAAAAAGCAATAGATAATTGCAAAGCGTTTGTGTTCATATCTTCCACAAATTCCCGAAGCGTTGCTTGCGACACCAAGGAAGAGGTGCGCTATGTTTTGGATATGGAGCGCAAGACGGGAAAGAAGAAGCAGAAAGTTGAGTATTTAATTGAAAACTATACGGGCAAAGCCGCTATAGAGCGTACTTTTAAAAAGTTTTTCGAGGGGCTTGAATATTGCTACGACCCCGAAACGGTGTTTGACAGGCTTATGGTTTCGGATGAAGAGCTTGAACCCGCACCTGCGCCTGCACCCGTTGAGGTTGCGCCTGCGCAGCCCGAAGTGGCGGAACCCGAGGAAGAGCAACCTGCCGAAGAACAGCAAGAGGCACCCGTTCAAGCCGAAGAGAACGTTCCCGACGTGGACGAGGATATCGAGAGTGATTACGAGCCCGAACCCGATTACGAGCCCGAGCCCGAACCTGTTCGCAGACGTTCTACCAACAGAAGGACTATCGTGTGGGATGATACCCCCGATTATTCTTACGAGCCTGAGCCCGAGCCTGCACCCGCGCCGGCGCCTAAGAACAAAAACAAACGTAAAAAGGCGACCAAAGAAGTTATTGTTACACGCGGTCAGCGGGCGCCTATAGACAACGAAGACGAAAAGATATATATTCATATCGAATACAGCGCCAATATGGCCGATGCGTTGGCGGGGGTTTATATATTCCCTGTTACAACAAAAGGGAAGGTACTGTCGGAAAAAGATTTGGTATTTGCAGGCAACAACGTTTCTTTGGATAAATCAATCGAGTTGCGCGAGTTTGAAAATTACTCGGACATAACTGTAAATTTAAGCAAAACGGATTTTGAAACCGACAGAATTAAATTTATAGTTGCGGCATTGAGTTTGGAAAATTCCCGCAAGAGGGCTGTTCCCAAAATCGACAGTGCAAAGTTTACGCTACAGGTGGGCGAAGTTCTGTATGTATTCGACCCGTCGTCGTATGACGTTACGGTTAGCAATTTATTGTTTGAGTTCTACCGTTACAAGGGAAGCTGGAAAATTAATTTCACAATACTCGGCGTAAACGACGGAATAGAAAAAATCAGCAACGGTTATGGCATAGAAGTAGAAGATTGACAGGGGAAAAGGTTAGTGGATAAAGATTATCTTGCCTACAAGGTCGGAGGACTTTTATATGTGCCTGCCCTAAGAAAGGGAGTTGCTAAAAAAATAATAAACAAAGAAATACAGGCGTTGACTTCTGTTTGTTTTTGCCTTGAAGATTCGATTGCGGACGATGCTGTCGAAGAGGCGGAGAAGCAGCTTTTAAGTACTTTAACAGAGTTAAAAAATGCAGGGTTAAACCGCAAAGACGTGCTGCTTTTCGTGCGGGTGAGAAGCCCTAGGCACTTGCAACACGTTCACGCGTTTTTGAACGGCGTTTCGGATATATTGACGGGGTATATTTTACCTAAATTCGATTTTCCCGACGCTGACGAGTATAAAAATATTATTTTAAGCATCAACAGCAATTCCGACTTGCGGGTATATTTTATGCCAATTATCGAAAGTCCCGGGGTTGCCGGCATAGTGACGCGCAGGGAACGCCTTTTAAAAATTAAAGAGGTATTGGCGGACGTGTCCGAATATATCCTCAACGTACGCGTAGGCGTAAACGATTTCAGCAATATTTTCGGATTGAGACGGCCGATTGACAAAACCGTGTACGACGTTTGCGTTTTAAGCGGCGTGCTGTCCGACATTATAAACGTATTTTCGGATAAATATATAATTTCCGGACCGGTATGGGAATATTTCGGGGCAGATGACGGCGCGTGGGCAAAGGGGCTTGAAAGGGAGCTGGAATTGGACAGGCTTAACGGCTTTATCGGTAAAACGGCTATACATCCCTGTCAGCTCAGATATATTTATGAAAGTCTTAAAGTGCGCCGTGAAGATTTCAACGATGCAAAGAGCATATTAAACTGGGACCGCGGCGGATTCGGAGTGGAAAAAAGCAGCTCCGGTGACAGAATGAACGAAGTTAAGTGCCATTATAAGTGGGCGGAGCGGATACTTATTCTGTCCGAGATTTACGGCATAAAAGATTGAAATGAACGAAGAATATTCCGCGAAAACTCTTTTGAGAATAGCAAAGAGATACAACAACGCAAAACGCACCTATCTGTTGGTGAACACCTTGCAGGCAAAGCATATACCCGTAAGCCCTTTAAAAGCGCTTGATATGATGAACGCGTTTGGCGCAATAATCAAGAGCAAATACGGGCAGGGCGGTTTAGTAATAGGCTTTGCCGAAACGGCAACGGCAATAGGGGCGGCAGTAGCTGTACTGTGCGGTTGCGATTATATTCATACCACGCGCGAGCGCGAAGAGGGCGAGCCTTTTTTAGACTTTTCCGAAGAGCATAGCCACGCGGTGGAACAAAAACTTTTAAAAAGAGATATTGCAAAGTATATAGATAACGCGGACAAATTGATATTCGTCGACGACGAGTTCACGACGGGTAAAACGCTTATCAATATAATTGATAAACTTATCAAAGAATTCCCTACGGCGGCGAAGAAAAGGATAATCGCCGCAAGCGTAATTGACAGGATTTCGGCTGAAAACGAGGCGCGCCTTGCCGAAAAAGGAATAGAATGCGTAAGCCTTTTAAAACTTCCTTTTTCCGATTATTCTTCGGAAGTCGAAAGCGTTTCGGCCACTGCGCCGAAAATTGCGGCAGAATTGCCCGAATGTGCCGCCGACGTCAAAATTATAAACACACCCCGGCCCTTGCCCGACCCCAGACTGGGCGTTGAGGCTTCAGAGTACGAAAAAACGCTTAAAAACATATCTGAAGGACTTTTGGACGAACTTGCAAAAGAGTTAAATTCGGCTGAAAAAATTCTCGTTTTGGGTACCGAGGAATGTATGTATCCTGCAATAATTTTCGGTGCGGAGATTGAGCGCAATTATCCCCTAAAAAGTGTAAAGAGCCATTCGACGACGAGAAGCCCCATCGCAGTTTCCGAAAAAGAAGATTATCCGATATTTGGCGGATACGGACTTTCGGGGTTTTACGACAAACATAGGGCGACGTTTATCTACAATCCCGAATATTACGATGTTGCCGTAATAGTTACCGATTCCGAAAGCGATGTAGAGTCGGCGCTTAAAGATATAATTAAAATTTTCGGCAGTTGCGGCACAAAACGCTTTGTTTTGGTAAAAGGATAATATGTTTTCGAGCTATAAAAAGGACGACGTTAATATCTTATTAAAAGATATTACGGGACAATTAAAACCGCTCAGCACGGATGAAAGAGAGCGGCTTATACAGGGCGGACTGCACTATTCCGAAACTTTGCCTTTGGAGTACGAACCTAGCGCACAGTATGTAAAAGTGTATGAAGAAGCGTTGAAACGTTACGCCCCGATAACCGCGCAAGCCGTAGGAACGGCTGCCGAAAAAATATTAAAATTCCACGGAAACAACGTCGTTCTCGTGTCCCTTGCAAGAGCGGGAACGCCGATAGGCATTTTATTAAAGAGATACTTAGATAAAAAATATAATTTATGCGTACCCCATTACACTATTTCCATTATCCGCGACAGGGGAATAGATAAAAACGCATTGGATTATATTCTAGAAAGACATAGCGCAAAAGACGTAAGATTTGTAGACGGCTGGACGGGCAAGGGCGTAATCGCACGCGAGGTTAAAAAGGCGGTAAACGGTTATAAAGGTTTAAACGCTGGGCTTGCGGTGTTGTCCGACCCTGCCTTTGCGGCAGAGATTTGCGGCACGCACGAAGATTTTTTAATTGCAAGCTCGCTGTTAAACTGCACGGTGTCCGGACTTTTGAGCCGAACGGTATTGCGCAGCGATTTGATAGGTGAAAAGGATTTTCACGGCGCGGCTTTTTATTCGCACCTTAAAGACAAGGACAGGACGTACGGGTTTATAGATACCGTTGAAAAGTATTTTGATTTCGGCGCCCCCTGTGAAGAAGAAAAGTGCGAATGTGTTTCGGGTTTGGAAGAGGTTAGCCGCATTTGCAAAGACTTTGGCATAGACGACGTAAACCTGGTAAAGCCTAGCATTGGCGAGGCAACCCGCGTGTTACTTAGAAGAGTGCCCGGGAAAATGCTTGTGCATAGTTTAGACGACTTTCCGCATCTCGGACACATATACACTCTTGCCGAAGAGAAGGGCGTAACGGTAGAAGAGTATCCACTCAAAAATTATAAAGCATGCGGAATAATACAAAAAATTTCGGATATTTAGATGAAAGATATTCTGTTTTTGTGCGACTTGGACGATACGCTGTTATACTCTTTCCGTCATAAAAACGAGGGAGATGTTTGCGTTGAAATAATTGACGGAAAGCAGCACGGCTATATGCCGCCCGAAGTGTATAACGGACTTTGCGGGCTTTCCCGAAAGGTGGAATTTATTCCGCTGACCACCCGCTCGGAAGAGCAGTTCAAACGGATAAAATGGGCGGAAGGCGTTGAGATAAATTATGCGCTTGTGGCAAACGGCGCGCGCCTTTTGGTAAACGGCACCGCAGACGGAGAGTGGGAGAAAATTTACGATAGGATATACAAGCCGTTTAACGAAGAAATTTTAGCTTTATACGGTCGCTTATTAAGCCAAACCGAGTACAGTGTTAAGATAGTTGATAAAAGATATATACAGGTAAATTGTAAAACCGCCGAAGGCGCGCAAAAATTTGTTTGCGACTTTGGGCAAAACGGTAGTTTGGCGTGCGTTGCCTCCGGCAAGAAAGTTTATTTTTATCCGCAGGTTGCGGACAAAGGAGAGGCGGTGCGGCTTATAAAGGCAAGACTTAACAATAAAATTACAATCGCCGCGGGCGATAGCGACGCCGACGTGAATATGCTTAGTAAAGCCGATTATGCCGTGGCGCACGAAAGATTAAAAAAATACTTTCCCGAAGATTTAAAAACCGTATTTTACGGGTGCGGAAACTTTCCGCAGTTCGTAATAAAAAGCGTGGGGGAAATTTTAGGTCAAGTTAAATTATGAAAAATACATCAGTATGTCCGAATTGCGGAGGTGAAGATTTTATTCTTCTTAACGGCGTAACCGTATGCCGCTATTGCCGAACGGTGAAGAGTGAGGACGTCAAAAAACAACCCGAAAAACCTGTTAAAGAACAAGAGGATTTTTCAGCCCCCGTTCTTGACAGCCCGCCCGTTCGGAACGAAATTCCGGAGGCACCTAAAACGGTTGAACCCGAAAACGACAAACTCGTGCTGATATTTTTGGATAACGTCAGCGCGCTCAACGAAAAATCGAAAGCGCTTGTGGACGGCAACGCCGTTTGCTGGGGGAAGCGGGCGCTTGAACTTGGAATTATAGACGGGCAGCAGCTTAAATCCATTAGAAACATTGTTTCTATGCGCAACAGTATAGCGCACGGTTTAGGCTCGGATATCTCCGTTACGGTGGATATCATCCGTGAAACACAGAAAATTTACGCGCTTATGTGCGAGACAGAAAATACCATTTTAAAAGGGGACTGAGATATGTTCGGCAAAAAAAACAAGAAGACGAAGGAAGAAATAGAAACCGAGCGCCGCGCAAGGATTGAGAAGGTTACGAAGGACTTGAAGTTGCAAGTGGTAACCCTCACCAAAAAGAGGGACGCGGCTTTTGCAATGGTTTTGGAGGCGCGCCAAAAGGGACTTGAAGCCCAGGAAAAGCAGGCGCGCGGACTGTTAAAGCAGACTATGGCGGCTTGCAAACGTGCCGAAGGAATGCTTATGACAATGGAACTTGCCGTTCAGTCACGCGATTTGGCAGAGCTCAACCAAAACTTCTTAAACAGCATAGGTATACTCTCCGAGGATATTATCAGCGCGAGCAGACACACCGCAAACATAAAGCAGGTTGAAAACAAGTACATGCACGCTATGTACGAAACCGAGCGTCAGAAAGAGAATATCGACAGAATGTTATCGGTAGGCGAATATAGTGCCGCGGCGTCGATAGGCCAGGACGATTACAGTGAATTCGATAGCGAGATAGATTCTATGCTGGACGAGGCTGCGCTGTTTGCTTCGGCTACGGGCGACAGAACCAAACTGAAAAATTAAAGGGAGAAATACCGTGGGATTTCGTGATTTTAAGAAACAGTTAAAATTGAAACGCGAGCAGGAAGAAACGATGCGCGCTTTGAACGGTGCTATCGTGACCTTGACCAGGAAGAGGGACGAGTACGCGCAAAAGGCCAAAGAGGCATTAAAGAAGGGCAACGAATCGCAGTATAAAGCTATGGTTGCTTTACTTAAAAACGCAATGTTTAACCTTGCACAGGCGGAAGATATGGTTGCAAACTTTACTATTGCAAAGGATTTGTGCGAAATGCAGCACCTTAACAAGAAGTTTGTCAACTCGCTTGACAGCGTTATGGAAAACGTATATAAGACCTGCAAGGCTATACACGTAAGCAACAGCGAAAAGATGTTTATGAAGGCGCTGTATCAGCAGAGTATCACTTCGGCTCAGCTTCAACAGGCGTTAAAAAATAACAACAGTGCGTTTTCAAGCAGTGTGGATTCGGTGTCCGATATAAGCGACGATGACGTCCGCGAGCTTTTAAACGACGAGATTTCCCGTGACAGCTTGCAAATGGACGACACCCTTGCCGCACTCGAAAAAGAGTTTGCCGCAGCTCAGCCGCAGGTGGAAACGCCAACCCGCCAACCCCAAGTAGAGGGGGTTACGCCCGCACCTGCACCTGTGCCCGCTACGACTGTGCGTCCCAAACCCGAGAATAAGCCGAACACGCCCGCAGAAACGCCCGAGGACAAATTTGTTAACGGGGATGCGGGGGCGTCTTCCGAGTTTAAATTCAACTGGGACAGCCTTCCCTCAATTAGGTTTGAGGATATTGCAGGCCTCGAACAAGTCAAAGAAGTAGTGGAAGTGAAGGTATTGCTTCCCCTAAAAAACCCTCAGGCATTCGAGGGCTACGAAAAGAAGAACGGCGGCGGTTTGTGCCTTTACGGCCCTCCCGGAACGGGCAAAACCATGATTGCCGCGGCAATAGCAAACGAAATAGGCGCAAAATTCTGTTCGGTTAAGCCGTCCGACCTACTGCACCAGGGCGCTGGCAATACCGAAAAGGCAGTACGCGCGCTGTTTGCACAGGCAAGAGAGTTCCCCTGCGCCGTAATATATTTTGACGAAATGGATTCTATTTCGCCCAAGTCGACTAAGTCGCAGTATGCAAAACAGTTGCGTTCGGAATTTTTGGCGCAGTTGCAAGGTATAGACAGTTATAAAAAAGATACGGGCAACATTCTTTTCTTGATTGCCGCAACTAACAAACCTTGGGATATAGACAGTGCGTTTTTAAGACCGGGACGCTTCGGCACCAAAATTTACGTCGGACTTCCCGACGCACCCGCAAGAGAGTATATGATAAATAAGCGCCTTGTAAAAATTACGGAAAAAGGCGTGGTTGCGGTAAGGGACGATATAAACCTGGGCGAAATCGTTGAAAAGACAAACGGATTTAACGGCTCGGATATAACCAACCTTCTTGACAGGATAGAGGAAATATCCATAATCCGCGGAATAAAAACGCAGGAAAAATACATATCGGGTGAGGATTTTGAAGAAGCGCTTCAAGTCATTCACTCGTCTGTACAGGCCGAAGATATTATAAAACTCAACGAATGGAAGAGTGAAAACGACAAATAATCAAGTGAGGCTGAAATGGCTTTATCCGACGAATACTTATACGGTAATTTTAAAACAAACTATGACGAAGCCTTAAAGGCAAAGCAGTACGGCAACCTTGCGACGGCAAAGAAAAAGTTTGAACAGGCGGCGTTCTATCTCGAACAGTTTTCTATGCGTAAAAGCGGGGCGGAAGCGGCCGAACTGAACAGCCGCGCCCAAAGGCTTAAAGCTATCGCGGCGGCTATAACGGTTACGGCTAATAACCAAACCCCGGTAAGACAGAGCGCCGTTCCAACCGTACAGCATAAAGACGACGATTGCGCTACCGAAAGCCAGGACGTTGATACCGAAGGTATGGAAGAATACTTTACGTTTTATAAAGCCGACGAACTCGAACAGGGCTTTGAAGGCGTAATAGGTCTTGAAAGCGCAAAAGAGTCTGTTACGGAATACGTAATTAATCCTTTGCGCTACGGCGATTATTACAACTATAAATTCAACGATAACAAGGCTATTCTTTTAGAGGGCCCTCCGGGCACGGGTAAAACAACGTTTGCAAAGGCTGTTGCAAAGGAAATAAACCAGCCCTTCGTGCTTGTAAACGTAGCCGCGCTTGTAAACTGTTACGTTGGTGAAACCGCAAAAAATATCGATAAAGTGTTTGCTGCGCTCCGTTCCTATTCCGAAAAAAACAAATGCGGGCTGACCGTATTTTTCGACGAATTCGACGAAATAGCAAAACAGCGCGGCAGTGACGACAAAGCCTCGGCTTCGGCGGTTCCCGCACTTTTAAGAAATATGGACGGCATTAAACAGAACAAGTCCTTTCTAATACTTGCCAACACAAACTGTATGGAGCTTCTTGACGTCGGCATTTTGGACAGGTTCAGAAAGCGTATTCACATACCCCTTCCCGATAAAAATATGAGGTTGAGCTTTTTCAAATCCAAACTTGCGGAGCTTGAAGACGAATATAAGGAAAAGCTGGATTTCGAGTACTTAGCCGATATGTCGGACGGGCTTAGCGGAAGGTCTATAACTTATATTTGCGACGACTTTAAATATTACGTAGCCGGAGTAAAAGCGGGCATAAAAGACGGTTCGGACTTAAATTCCGTTGTCACCGCATACGTATCCGAACGGTTAAAATCACAAAAGAACGACCGTTGAGGCAGGTAAATTATGAAAATTTGTGTAAAGTGTAACAAGCAATCCCCCGACGAAGACAACTTTTGCCGTTATTGCGGTGAAAAGTTGACCTCCGTTGCCGCGCAAAACACGGAAATCGAGGCAGGGGATACGAAAAACGGCGGATGTTCGGTATTTTTGAAATACTCGTCCTTTTTGGACAATGCCGTTTTGTACCGTGTGGCATTAGGTAAAGAACAGGGCTTGGTAAGCTCCGCACCCGGCGAAGTCGAAGAAATTTACAGGGTGCTTGCTTTCCGCGGATACCCCGACGGCATGTACAAATATGCCGAAATTTGCTTAAACAGCAACCCGCCCGACCGTCTTACGGCACATAAATGGTTAAAAATCGCCGCAGACGCAGGGCACGCCGCAAGCCGTATAAAGTTACAGACGGAGAACTGGGGCGGTGATGCGCCGCAAAACTTGTCTGTGGGCGCAAGCGGTACGGGTTACGATTATAACAGTTTGAAAATAAACACCCGCGACGCAGAGAGAAATAACGACTTTGTAAGCGAAAACCGTAATATCCAGCTTCCCGCAGAGGGCGGAAGTTTCGTTGAAAGGGTAAAAGAGGTTTTGCCTTCCATACTTTCGATAAACGCCGTATTTAAGTCGGGGCGCAACAAAATGCTGAGCAAAGGTTCGGGCTTTTTGGTGCAGGGTGGTTACGTTATTACAAATGCGCACGTCGTAGGGGAATCCCCCGAGTGCATAGAGGCAAATTTTGAGCCGAGTATAGACAAACGGACGTATAATCTTATGCCGCTTGCAATCTTGCCCGAACTTGACATCGCCGTTCTGTGCTTCACAGGGAATATCGGCGAAGCGCTTTCTTCCCGCAAATTGCTTTCGCTGAGAACGGAAGGGGTTACGTTCGGTGAAGAAGTCTATACCGTGGGCAATCCCCTAGGAATAGGTTTAAGCGTATCCAAGGGCGTCGTGTCAAGTCCCAACCGTAAAACCGATTATCCTAAAAACGTAGATTTCGTAATTCAGACGGATATGACGGTAAACCACGGAAATTCGGGCGGCGCGCTTTTAGACGCGGCAAATAACGTGATAGGCGTCATAACTTTTTATCCCGGAAAAAGCGAGGGCGGCATAGCGATGTGTGTTCCCGCAATTTATATTAAAAACGTACTTGAAAGAATAAATAATTAAAGGAGCTTAAATATGTTCGGAAAAAGCGAAAAATTAAGAAACATCATCATCTCCGCAAGCGACAAATACGTTATGTGGAATATTGACTTAACATCTGCCGTACGCGATACCACGTTGGAAGTCGCACCCGGCTGTCTCGGAATTTACATAGTAAACGGCGGGCTTAAATCCGTAAACACTCCCGGACGCTGGATAGTAAAATCCAAGGAAGAAGAAAAGTTCGGGTACAGCTTACAGCTTATCGGTGTAAACGCCGACAAAACTTACGATATACCCTGCGGAGTAGGCGGTATTCCTTTCAAGGATTTTGAACTGAATTGCGAAACGGCAGTCGGCTTGAACGGACACCTCAGAATAAGAATAAACCAGCCCTGGGCGCTTTATACCAATTTGGGTAAAACGGATATTACCGTTGACGATATAGACGAGTACATAAGAAGTAAAACTTGCGAGGTAATGACCACAAGGCTTGCTGAGGTTTTACAAAAGTACGACTATCAGACGGTAAATACCCAGTTATCGCTTATATCGACCGCGCTTACAAAAATTTTGTCAGAAGCCTTTTCAAACTACGGCGTCGGCGTTGAGGATTTCTCGTTAAAGCAAATTTTCTTTAACGAAGAGTACAAGAATAAGCGCACCGAGTACTTCGATAACCAAAACCGTAGAAAAGAAGAAAAATTGGACAGGCGTGAAAAGGAACGTGCCCAGCGTGCGGAAATAGACGCGCTCAATTCGCTTATAGGCGGTATGCCTACGGCGCCTTCAACCGAGGCCCCCGCGCAAAACGCTAATCAAAACGCGGGTAATGCAGGTATCAACCAGCCCGTGCAGTATTGCCCCAGATGCGGTGCAAAGTTAAGTAGTCAAGTTCAGTTCTGCCCCGGATGCGGCAAGAAATTATCTTAATAAGGAGTTGAATTATGGGATTATTCGGTAATAAGAAAAAGAAGATAGAGGAAACAAATACATACAATAAAAATCAAATTATTTCCACCGTAACAGCGCTTACTATGAGCAACCGTCTCGGCGGAGAAATTGCTTCATACTTAAAAGATATTCAGCTTGAAATGCAAAATCAGGGCAATTCATCTTCGGAAGAGGTAATGAAGTTAGACGCGCTTATTCTTTCGCTTTTACAGGAAGTAAGCGTATGTTTAAGCAAGCAGCAGTCCACGGCGGCTGTAAACAAGCTCGAAAAAATCAAAAAGGCGGTTGCCGAAAGACAGAGCTATTGCATAATGGGCGGACAGAAAACCAAAGCGGATTTAAAGCGCGAGCAACAGGCACAAAAAACGCTTGGCAAAATGGCTAAGCAGGGCATCGCATACGAAAAGTCCCGTGCGGAAGAATTGCAGGACAGAATCGACGAGGAGAATGCAAAGCTCGCCGATTTGAACAAGGCGTTTGAAAAACTCCGTGAAAGACACGCCGCAAACCCTACCGACAGGTCTATCATTTCGCAGGCAAACGTATGCAAAATGGAGATAACCAATACCGTCAACAAGCTCAACGGATTACAGGCCGAGCTTGAACGCGAAAAGACTACGACCATTTTCGAGGAAACCTACAATACAAATGCAGAGCTTGTCAACGGGCGTACCGTAAGCGACGACCAGATGCAGGTTTACAGAGAAAATATTGCCGAAACAAATCAGCGCAGAGCCGAAGAACAGAGCCAGGTTGCCGCGGATATGGCGGCTTTGGGCGCAGGCAGTGCGTTCGGTGCTTTGGGTGACCCGTTTGCCGAGGGTGACGCTTTCGGCGCGTTCGGCGACCCGTTTGCCACTACTACGGCGGGAACGGCGGCGACTTCGCAGACAATGGGCGGCGCAACCGCACTCGGCGGCGTTATGGGCACTGCGGAAATGGCTAACGACATTAACAGAACGCGTCAGGCATTACAGCAGAGCATCGATACTTACAATGATAAAATAGACGACGTTCAGGACGAACTCAACGATTTGAACGCACAGTTAAAGCCTTTACTTATTAAACGTAAAACGGCTTCACCTTCCGACTGTCTTATACTTGACGGACAGATTGACCAGCTCAATGCAAAGCGTAACGGCGTGCAGTATTCTATCCGCCGTTACAGAAATGCGTTATCTACCTTGCAGGAGCAGTTGTTGCTTATAGACAAGCTCTCTACTCAGCAAGACCTCGAAGCTACCAATATGAAGATAAACCAGATGACGGGCGGACGGTTTGCCGATTATCAGGGACTTGCCACCTATCTTAAAGAAGCCGTTGCAAAGAGCAACGAGCAGTTGGATGAGATAGGCGTAGCGGGCGCAGTAGCGGACAGCGAGGAAATCAATATGAATACTTTCGCGGGCGCGGCTGCGGCATATACCGATATGAATGAAGAAAAGGACGAGGCAAAATACGAATCGTTGGAAAAAGACCTCGGACTTATTCAGCAATAGGTGATATATGAATGCCGATTATTACTTATTAGCAGCAAAAACCATGCTCGACAAAGCCGAAAAGCAGGCAAGCTGCGGGATGTCTGTCGCCGTGCAGTCTTACAAGGCGGCGGCAAAGCAGTACAGGCAGGCGGCAGCGGCATTTCCGGCTAAAAAGAACGAGTATATTGCTTTGGCCGAAGAGTGCGAGCAAAAAGCCGAGAACGGCGTGCGCCCGGTAACAAATAAGAGCAACGGCACTAGCGTGACTTCTGGCGGTCAACCCGCAAGAGGCGGTGCGGCAAACACGCAAAAGGCGGTTGAAAGCAAAGCCAAGGCGGAAGAACAGGAAGTTGAACAGCTTTCCGTTGAGGAGGCTTTGGCAAGACTGAACGGACTTATAGGACTTTCGGGCGTTAAAGCCAAAGTTTCGTCATGGGTCGACCAGGTAAAGTTTTTCAAGCTGAGGCAGGAAAAAGGTTTGCCCGTTCCCGACGGCTTCTCTTATCATATGGTATTTACGGGCAACCCCGGTACAGGTAAAACAACCGTTGCAAGACTTATGGCGCAAATTTACAGGTCGCTCGGCATTTTGCAAAAGGGTCAGCTTGTAGAAACCGCACGCAATGATTTGGTTGCAGGTTACGTCGGACAGACGGCACCTAAAACCCGTGAAGTCATAGACAAGGCCCTTGGCGGCGTTCTGTTTATAGACGAAGCGTATATGCTCAAAGGCAACAGTAGCGGCAACGACTTCGGGCAGGAAGCTATAGATACAGTGCTTAAAGCAATGGAAGACCACCGTAACGAGTTAGTAGTTATAATGGCTGGGTACTCTCAGCCTATGGCGGACTTAATTGCCACCAACTCGGGTTTAAAGTCAAGGTTCAATACCGTTATCGACTTTGAGGATTACACGCCCGACGAGCTTTATAAAATATTCTTCGGCTTGTGCAAAAAGAATAATTATAAACTTACGGCGGCTGCCGAAAAACTTATGACGGACAGATTTACCGAACTGTATGAAAAGAGGGATAAAGACTTCGGTAACGGCCGTACCGCAAGAAACACTTTCCAGGCGGTTGTTACGCATCAGGCGCAGCGGCTTATGGATAAAGGAAATATTACAGAAGAAGAGATGATTACTATCGAAGAATGTGATATTCCTTTGACAAAAGATATGAAGTAACTAAATAAAAATTGTTAAAAAGGGCGCGGAGGGCTTAAACCCCCGCGCCCTTTAAACGATATTCTGTTTTTCCTAAAATTTCCGAAAACTTTTTTCGGGTTCCTACTAGATTTTTCGCCCGTCAAGTGATATGATATATTTGACTAGTTATATTATATAATTGTAAATGAAAATACGGTTATTCGGTTTATACAAAAGACGGGGTAAGATATGAGCAAAAGAAAGCAGAAAATTTTAATCGTAGACGATTCGGAGATGAACCGCGAAATTCTTTCCGATATGCTGGGCGAAGAGTTTGAAATTATGGAAGCGCGCGACGGTATAGAGGCTGTCAACACACTTCGCAGTTACAGCGTGGAAATTTCCCTCGTGCTTCTCGATATCGTTATGCCCAAAATGGACGGACTGCAAGTTCTTGCTATTATGAACAGCTACAAGTGGATTCAGAATATCCCCGTCATTATGATTTCCGCCGAAAGCTCGTCTTCGTACATAGGCAGGGCATACGAGCTGGGCGCAACCGACTATATCCAACGCCCCTTCGACGTGGCCGTCGTACACCGCCGCGTACAGAATGCGATTATGCTTCACTCCCAACAGAAAAATCTTATTGGGCTTGTGGAAGAACAGATTTACGAAACGCAGAAAGAGCAGTCACTTTTAATAAATATTTTAAGCCATATTCTTGAATACAGAAACGGTGAAAGCGGTTTGCACGTTTTCCACGTTCATACCGTTACGGAAATATTGCTGCAAAACTTAATGAAGATGACCGATAAGTATCCTTTGACGCCGCAGGAAATTTCGCTTATAGTTACGGCGTCCTCGTTGCACGATATCGGTAAAATCGCCGTTGACGTCAATATTTTGAACAAGACCGAAAAGCTCACGCCCAAAGAAGTTGCAATGCTGAAAAAGCACGTCGAGTACGGCGAGCAAATGCTTAAAGAAATTCCTTTCCATCAGAACGAACCGCTGCTTCGCGTAGCGCGGGAAGTTTGCCGTTTCCACCACGAACGGTACGACGGAAGCGGCTATCCCGAAGGACTGAAAGGGGACGATATACCCATTTCGGCGCAGGTCGTTGCGATTGCCGACGTTTACGACGAACTGACATACCGTAAAGAAATGCATCACGATATTGCTATCGAGAGCATTGTAAGCGGTAAATGCGGCTCGTTCAATCCCCTTCTTTTGAAAGTTTTACAGTTTTCCGCAGAAAGAATCCGTAACGCTTTGCGCGAGCGGTCTTTAAGCGTGAACAGCCGTAAAGACTTGGAACGCATCACACGCGAAGCTATTTCCAACAGCGGGCTAAGCGTTTCAAGGCGCACGCTTGACTTGTTGGACCGCGAGCGTGAGAAATATCAGTTTATCGCGTCCCTGTCCCGTGAAATTCTTTTCGAGGTTTACTGCGACCCTTCGATGATTTCGTTCTTCGGCGACGGCGGCGAAAAGCTCGGCGTGGGCGCTACCGTAACTGACCCTGTAAACGACAGTAAAATGATTGACTGCTTCGGCGAAGAAACGCTGAAAAAGCTATTCGGTTTGATTGACACGGCAACGAGCGAAAACCCCAAAGCCAGACTGGATTGTAACGTAAAAATTCAAGGCAAACTTTGCAAATGCCGTATAGTTATTATGGCGCAGTACAGCCAAAGCCCGTCTTCGGACGAATGTGAATTTGAAAGCGCCATAGGTAAGATTTTCATCGTGAATTAAGTAGCGCGGGTAAAGAAGGAAACAGATATGAACACAGAGCAGTTTTACGAAAAAATAGGCGGAAATTACGCCGATACAATGAGCCGTTTGATGACGGAAGAGCGCGTGCTTAAGTTCGTGCGCAAATTCCCTGCGGACGGCAGTTTCAGCTTATTAAAAGACGCGCTTGCACGCGGTGCGCAGGAAGAGGCCTTCCGTGCCGCGCATACGCTTAAAGGGGTTGCGCAAAATTTAGGGTTTACCACGCTGTACGAAAAGGCCTCCGCCGTTACCGAAGTTTTGAGAGGCGGAAGTCTTGACGTAGCCGCACTTATGCCCGGGCTTGAAAGCGTTTACAACTTGACGGTGGAAAGCATTTCAGCACTTGATTAAGCACATATGACAAGGAGACGCGGTATGCGGAACGTTTCACATTTTAAATTGCGTTTTAAAACGTGCTTAAAAATAATATCGGCATTTTCAATATGCCTGATATTTTTTTTATCGGCTTTTGTTTTTACAAATTACAAATCGGCGTTCGCCGATAGCGAGCGGGACGGCAATACCGTCAAAGCCGGCGTTTTCAAATTCGAGGGCTATCACGACAGGGCGGATAACGGCAACCTTTCGGGCTACGGCATAGAATTTTTAAATCTCGTATCCAAATATTCGGATATTAATTTCGAATACACCGGTTACGATAAAGAATGGGACGATATGCTTCCCATGCTCGAAAACGGCAAAATCGACGTTGTTACTTCCGCCAGCAAGACGGAAGACAGGGAAGAGAAGTTTGACTTTTCCCTTCCTATCGGCAGAAGAAAAACCGTTCTGTCTATCCGCGTTGGCGACACGGCTCACCGCCGCGGCGAATACGATACCTATAACGGAATGAAGGTAGGTCTTGTAGAGGGCAGCAGCCAGAACGATGACTTCAAAGCGTTCAAGGAAGAAAAGGGCTTCGACTGTGAAGAAATCACCGCCAAAGCCGACGAGCTTGCCGTAATGCTTCAAAAGGGCGAGATAGACGCAATCCTTTCCAGCAATTTGAGAAAAGCCACCAACGAAAAGGAGCTGGAAGTCATTAAGGAAGCCGACTTCTACGCTATCGTAAAAAAGGGCGACCCGAAAGGATTGCTTCCCCAAATCGACGACGCCATAAGACAGATGGATATAGACGAGGGCGACTGGCAGAACACGCTGTTTTATAAATACTACGGCCCGGGTTATTCTTCCGAGCTGTCGTTCAGCGCGCGTGAGAAAGCGTATATCGATAAATTAGTTCATGAAGGCAAGATTATCACCGTAACCGCAAGCGGCGACCGCGCACCCTATTCTTACACCGAGGGGGGCGAACTGAAAGGCATTATGCCCGATTATTTTGCCGAGCTTATGAAACTTGCGGGACTTAAAGAAAATTACAGGTTTGTTGCTTCCGACGACGATACGGCAAACGTAACGCTTGACAGCACGGGCGAAGACGACGTTATAGAGGACGTCGTAAAAGGCTGTTTCAAAACCAACAGCTATATGACGGCGCGAATGGCAAGGGTTACAAGGCAGGACCATAAAGGCGATATAAAGGTTGTAGCCGTGGCAAAGTCGCAGGGCGAAGATATTATAGACCAAAAGACTTTGGAAGGTTGCATTGTAAAAAGCTACAACACTGGCGACGAAGCCTTGCGCGCGGTGCTAAGCCGCGAGGCGGACGCGGCTTACGTCTACGCATATACCGCACAGTGGTTTATAAATCACGACCACACAAATTCTTTGTATTACAGCTCTGTGAACGGTATGAGTACGAGTTTCAGCATGCACGTCAGTGAAAACACCGACCACGAGCTTGTCACCATACTCAACAAATGTATCAAGCAAATGTCCGACGACGCGCTAAACCAGCTTGCCGCAAAGTACACTTCGTATTCCATAGGCGACGTAAGTTTTTGGCAGTATATACAGGCTAATCCCGCAATTATAATTGCAATCGTCGTTGTGCTTGCCGTTGTAGTATTCGTTATCCTTGTGCTGTTGCTTCGCGGACGGTGGAACAGAAAACTGTTGCTTGCAACCGAGCAGTCCAACAAGAAAATGGGCGAACAGCTTTCCATAGTAGAAGCGCTCAGCCGTGAATATACGAACGTGTATTCCGTGGACGAGGAAAAGGCAACCGCACAAATTCTTAAACTCGAAGGCTACGTTGCCGAGGGACTTAAAAAGGGCTCGGCGGAAGAGTACAACTACGGCGTTATTCTTGAAAATTATATCCGCGCCCGCGTTTATCCCGACGACAGAGAGGAACTTTTAAAGGCGCTTTCCCTCGATACCGTAAAAGAAAAACTGAGCGTAGATAACGAGTATCAGGGCAGTTACCGCATAGAGGATAACGGGGAGATACATCACTTACAATATACCTATTTAAAGATTGTCGATAAAGAACACGAACACGGCGGCTTTATCCTTGCGGGGTTCCGCAACATTGACGAGGTAATCCGTAAAGAGCAAGAGCAGAAGGACGCTTTATCCGAGGCGTTGGCGCAGGCACAGTACGCAAACAAGTCCAAGACAACTTTCTTGAACAGTATGTCCCACGACATCCGTACGCCCATGAACGCGATAATAGGTTTTACTTCTTTGGCGGAAAAACATCTTGACGACAAAGAGCAGATACACGACTATCTGGGCAAGATTATGACTTCGGGCAATCACCTTTTAAGCCTCATAAACGACGTGCTGGACATGAGCCGAATAGAGAGCGGCAAGGTAAAAATCGAAGAGAAGGAAACCAGCCTTCCCGAAATAATGCACGATTTGAATACCATCGTTCAAGCCGACGTTAAAGCCAAACAGCTGAAATTCGGTATTGATACCGATGTAACGAACGAGACCATAATTTGCGATAAACTGCGTCTTAACCAGGTACTTTTGAATATTATCAGCAACGCGGTGAAATACACCAAGGCGGGCGGCACGGTCGGCGTGCGCGTTATTCAGAAAGCGAATGCGCCCAAGGGCTATGCTTACTATGAATTCAAGGTCAAAGATACCGGCATAGGTATGAGCCCGCAATTTTTGCAACACGTTTTCGAGCCCTTCGAGCGCGAGCAGACTGCAACCGTAAGCGGTATTCAGGGAACGGGCCTTGGACTTGCCATCACTAAAAATTTAGTGGATATGATGGGCGGCACTATCACCGTGGAGAGCGAGCAAGGAAAGGGGTCTGAGTTTACCGTAACCTTCTGTTTCCGCGTTGCGGAAAACGCCGCGGCAAATAGCAAGGAAAGGGAAGGCGAGGACAAAGGCGAGATGCGCTTCGACGGGAAGAAAATTCTTCTTGTTGAAGATAACGAGCTTAACCAAGAGATTGCGCAGTCCATTTTGGAGGACGTCGGTTTTATAATCGATACGGCGGACGACGGCAGTATAGCCGTTGAGCGTATGAAGGAGAAGCCCGCAGGCACCTACGATTTGATACTTATGGACGTGCAGATGCCTATTATGAACGGCTACGAAGCGACCAAAGCCATTCGCGCGCTTGACGACAAGGCGAAGGCGGCGACCCCCATCGTGGCGATGACGGCAAACGCTTTTGACGAGGACAGGAAGGCGGCAATGGACGCAGGTATGGACGGTTTTGCTTCTAAACCGATAGACATTGCAAAACTTATGAATACTTTGAAAGATATTTTAAAATAACCGAATATCGAAATGTGATGGAGGAATATAGAAATGCAAAAAACAATTAAGATTGCATATATAGGCGGCGGCAGTAAACTTTGGGCAAGAGTGTTCATGGCGGATTTGGCGGTTGCCGAAAATTTGGGCGGCGAAATTGCGCTTTACGATATTGACAAAGAAGCCGCAGTCCGCAACGCAAAAATCGGCGGTTATATAAATAAAAACCCCAAAACAAAATCTAAGTTCGATTATAAAGTTTACGATAAATTAGAGGACGCTTTAAAGGGCGCTTCCTTCGTTGTGCTTTCCATTCTTCCCGGCACTTTCAAGGAAATGAGAAGCGACGTTCACACCCCCGAAAAATACGGTATTTATCAATCCGTAGGCGATACGGCGGGCCCTGGCGGAGTTCTCCGCGCTATGCGCACAGTTCCCATTTACGAAGAATTTGCAAGAAAGATAAAGGCGGTTTGCCCCGACGCCTGGGTTATAAACTTTACCAACCCTATGAGCGTTTGCACAAAAGTGCTTTACGATATTTTCCCTGAAATCAAAGCCTTTGGCTGCTGTCACGAGGTTTTCCACGCGCAGGAATTTTTGACCTGCGTACTTAAAGAGACGCGAGGCATAGACGTACACCGCAGTAAAATTTATACCGACGCTTGCGGTGTAAACCATTTTACTTGGATAACCGAAGCCAAATACGGCGACATCGATTTGCTTGCGCTTATTCCCGAATTCGAAGAAAAGTTTTACGAGGAAGGATATTTCGAGCAAGAAGGGCAATCGCGGTTCGCGTTTAAAACCGACCCGTTCGCTTACGGCAATAAGGTTAAAATGGATTTGTACAACAAGTACGGCGTGCTTGCCGCGGCGGGGGACAGGCACCTTGCCGAATTTATGCCTAACACCTGGTATTTAAAGGACAAAAAGACGGTAAAGGACTGGCTGTTCAATTTAACTACCGTAGATTACAGAGAGGCGGACCAGGCAAAGAAAATTGCCGAATCAATCGAAATGGCGGAGGGAAGAAAGGAATTCCCCGTAGTAAAATCCGCCGAGGTTGCGGTTGAAATTATGCAAGCCATTATGGGCTTTGAAGTTTTCGTTTCCAACGTCAATATGCCGAACAGGGGACAGATGCCGCAAATGCCGCTTGGAAGTATCGTGGAAACAAACTGCGTATTCTCAAACGACCAGGTTAAACCCGTAGTTTCAAAGCCGTTGCCTACGGCGGTTGCAAACCTCGTTTACAGGAGCTGTGTAAATATCGACACTACTTACGAGGGAATTAAAGAGCGCGACTTAGGCAAAATCTATTTGGCTTTTGCAAACCAGGCGCTTTGCAATACGCTTACAATGGAACAGTCTTTCGAGCTGTTTAAAGAAATGTGTTATAACACCCGCGCATATCTTGACGAGTATTTCGATTTGGACGGATATTTCAAAAAGTAAATATAATTACAGCCCGCTTCATTGAAAGGCGGGCTGTTTAATTTGGTTGCAAAGGTGTTATATTTAGTATAGAGGTGCATAATGGACAAATTGAAAAACGCATTGAAAAAACTTAAAATTCAGGCAAGCGTGGCGGCAGTTGCGCTGATTATAATAGGACTTATGTTTATAATTTTCCGCGACACGTCGCTTAACGTAATTTGCTACGTTGCGGGTGCGCTTATAATGGTGTGGGGCGTACTGTGTCTTTTAACCTTCTTTATCACTGGCTTTGTGCGCGGCAACGCGGGTGACCTTGCGCTGGGACTTACGCTTGTGCTGGTTGCGTTAATTCTGTTTATAAAGCCGTGGGTTATCACGGGAATTATAACCGTGCTTTTCGGCATAGCGCTTATTGTGGACGGTGCGGTTAAACTTCAACAGTTCGTTGCAATGAACAGGGCGAAAATAAAGTCGCGCTGGGCTGTGCTTGCGTTTGCAGTGATTTTGCTGGTTCTGGGAATTTTAATAGTATTCGACCCGTTCGGAAGCTCTATTATGATTTTTGCGGGAATTGCACTTATATTTGCGGGCGTTTTGGATTTATGCGCGTTGGGATTGGTGAAAAACTTAAAGGACAATGCGGAAAGGAACGTAATTGACCTTGACGACGACGATATTAAGCCCGAAGGGACGGATGAGGGCGAATAATTTGTTTTGCGCTATTGATTTTCGCAAAATTGCGTGATATAATTATTTAGCAAGTAAATCTTGCAAGTTAAAATATTTATTTTGGAGAAAACTATGACCGAACAAGAACTTCTTGAAAAAATCAAACAGACCAAAATCGTGCCCGTAGTGGTACTCAATTCAATCGAAGAAACTTTGCCTAAGATGCAGGCGCTTGTAAACGGCGGGTTGCCTTGCGCTGAGATTACCTTCCGTACCCCTTGCGCGGCGGAAGCTATCGCTCTTACCGTTAAAACCTATCCCGATATGCTTGTAGGCGCGGGCACGGTTATCAACAAGGAACAGTGCGAAAAGGCTATAAAGGCGGGTTCTAAATTTATCGTATCCCCCGGCTTTTCCGAAGAGGTTGCAAAGTGCTGCAAAAAGCACCATATGCTTTACCTTCCC
Organism: Clostridia bacterium; assembly: GCA_029062045.1. GTDB lineage: Bacteria > Bacillota > Clostridia > Christensenellales > Borkfalkiaceae > Coproplasma. Next base: position 4,892 of record JAIDQV010000032.1, on the reverse strand, counting down.
GGTATCGTAACCCCTACCGAGGCTATGGCGGCAATTGCTTGCGGGCTTACCACTTTGAAGTTCTTCCCCGCGTCAAACTACGGCGGACTTAAAACCATCAAGGCTATTTGCGCGGCATTCCCTTACCTGCACATTATGCCTACGGGCGGCATCTCGGCGGACAATATCCTCGAATACCTTGCTTACGATAAAATTATCGCTTGCGGCGGCAGCTGGATGATGAGCGGCACGCCCGAAGAAATCGAGGCAAAGACCAAAGCCGCAGTTGATTTGGTTAAAAACGTTTAATTATTAAATTAGAAAATCCCCGCGACGAACAGCGCGGGGATTTGTTATTTTGCTTTGTGTTTAAAGAGCTGAGCGGAAGCCCTTGCCTAAAATTTCGTTAGTGTCGGTTAAAATTACGAAAGCCGTGGGGTCGGCGGCGTTGATTTTAAGTTTAAGTTTCAACGCTTCACGGCGTTTGCAAACGGTTAAAAGCACGGTCTTTTCTTCGCCAGTGTAGCCGCCCGTTGCCTTGTGGGAGGTGTAGCTTCTGTGCAAGCCTTCGATTATAAACGGAGTTATAAGTTCGGGGTGGGAAGTTATTATGGTTACGAATTTGCTTTTGCCTATGCTTTCGATTACGCCGTCCACGAGGAAGGATTTGAAGAACAAACCGAGTATAGAGAAAAGCCCCGTGGTTACGTCGAAAACAAAGAATGTTGAGCAGGCGATAAGCAAGTCGGTTGCGACCATTGCTTTGCCTATGTCGAGTTTAGCGTACTTTTTAATTATGAGCGCGATAATGTCTGTTCCGCCAGACGACGCGCGGCAGTTGAATAAAATTGCACTGCCTATACCCGTCAAAAGCATTGCGTAGACGAATTCGAGGAACTTCTCGTCCGTTAAAGTGTGCCCCGACGAAATTTCAATTCCGCAAGCCTGGAATATCCATTGCATTGCGTACATTTCAAGTGTGTACATTAAACTGCAATAAGCCGTTTTAAAGGTACAGCCCTTGCCCAAAAAGATAAAGCCGATAATAAGCAGTACGCCGTTTAGTATAAAGTTTAAAACGGACTGCGTGAGGAAGGGCACAAGGGGTGTTACGTATTTACTGATAATAATGGTAATACCGCTTACCCCGCCCGTTGCAAAGTTGTTGGGACCTTTGAAGAGGAATACACCGAACGCAAGCATTAAAACGCCGACGTTAATCATAATCCATTCAAAGGCGGTGCCCTTGATTTTCTGCTTTCTTTCGGCGGTATTCAATTCACTTTTGTCTTTTTGCTTTTTCATTTTTTCCCGCTTATCTTAAAAGTAAATTATATAGTTCCGCCGAAGCCCTTGCCTAAAATTTCGTTTGCATCGGTTATGATAACGAAAGAGGTAGGGTCTTCATTATGAATTTTCATTTTGATTTTCAACGCTTCACTGCGCTTGCAAACGGTAACCAAAACCTTCTTTTTCTTGTGGGTGTAGCCGCCTTCCGCATCGTACATCGTGTAGCCGTGGTTTATAACCTTCAATATGTATTCGGCAATCTTTTCGGGGTTTTCCGTGATGATGGTAAGGTACTTGGTTTTGCCCATACTTTCGATTACGCCGTCCAAAAGGAAGGATTTAGTGAACAAGCCCAGCACCGAGAAAAGCCCTGCCGAAACGCTGCTGAAAGTATAGAAGGAAATGCATACGACTATCATATCGATAATCATAAGCGCCATACCTACGTTGATGTTTGTAAACTTCTTTAAAATAAGCGCGATAATATCCGTACCGCCAGAGGACGCTCCGCAGTTGAATACAAGCGCACCGCCTATACCGAACAGCAAAATTGCGTAAACAAGTTCCAAAAGGGGTTGGTTGGTAAGTGTTGTTGCCACTTCGCCCGCTTCGGTAAAATTGCCAACGGCTTGGTTTATATGCTCTATTACGTGGAAGTACTCGAAAAGCCAGATAAACGCAGTGTAGAAGAGGGAACAGAAAATTGTTCTTACGGTGCATTGCTTACCGAGAATAATAAGCCCTAAAATCAGCAACAGGATGTTGATTATCGCCATGATAACGCCTTGGGTTAAGACGACTTTAACCGCGTCGGGCAAGAAGCTGTTAATAATTACAGCGACGCCCGCGATGCCGCCCAAGGTAATGTCGTTGGGCGTCTGGAAAAAGTAGACGCTGCAAGACATCATTACTATTCCGAATATGAGGATAACCCACCTGATTACCGAGCGCTTTCTTTGCTGGGCTTTGGTTAAAACCTTGTCGCCGTAAACAGGGGGCTTGCCGTCCGCCGCCTGAGGTGCAGGGGCGGGGACTTCCTCGCCGTTTTCAAGCACGCCTGCCGCCGCAGCCGCGGCAATTTCGGCGTTTTCGGCAACCTCGGCATTTTCCGCGGCTTCCGTATTCTCTACGGGTGCGGGTGCGCCTTCTTCGGTGATATCTGCGGGAACTTCGTTCCCGCTTTTCGCTTTTTTATTGAAGTTCATATATTTCCTTCTTATAGTATATTCGCAAATCAAATATAACATAACCGGGATTTAAAGTCAATATCAAATCGAGATTTAAAGGCAATACAAAGTTTGGAAATTTTATATAAATCCATCCGCGCATTTTGCAAAAGACGGCTATTGACTTTAACGGTTGCGTATGGTATAATTTCCCTTGAAGTATCGGCTTATTATAGGGACTTTATATGATTAACAGAAACGCATTGTTCGCTGACGAAACGGCACAATTTAAAACGCCTTACGAGCCTGTCGCCGGCGATACGGTTACACTTAAATTCAGAACGCTTGCAAACGACGCGCTTCAAGTATCTGCAGTCATCAACGGCATTAGGCACAAGATGACCAAATTTAAAAGCGACGAGCATTTCGACTATTATAAATTTTCCTTTAAATGCACGCAACGGGAGGTAAGCTATCACTTTTGCGCCGTGGACGAGGACGATATAATTTATTTTAACCGCTTGGGCTGCGTTGAAAATATCCAGGCCGAGTACGACTTTTCTTTCGCGCCCAACTTCAAAGTTCCCGACTGGGCGAAGGGCACGGTATTTTATCAGATTTTTACCGACCGTTTTTGCAACGGCAACCCCGACAACGACGTCGAGGACAACGAGTATTTTTACACGGGAGGGCACTCGCGAAGAATACGCGAATGGTATAAATTCCCCGACAGTCTTGACGTAAACTGTTTTTACGGCGGCGACTTGCAGGGCGTTAGGTCAAAACTGGACTATTTGCAGGAACTCGGCGTTGAAGCCATTTATTTCAACCCAATATTCGTTTCGCCTTCCAACCACAAGTACGACACGCAGGATTACGACTATATCGACCCGCACATTGCCGTTATCGAGGACGACGTTGAACACGCTATGCAACACTGGGAAAAGCACAACGGTTATGCTCCCAAATACATTACGCGCACCACGTCGAAGAAAAATCTTGAAAAAAGCAACGCTTATTTTGCGGATTTGGTCAAAGAAATTCACTCGCGCGGAATGAAGGTTGTTATAGACGGAGTGTTCAACCATTGCGGTTCATTCAATAAATGGCTGGACAGAGAGGGGATTTATTTAAATAAAGAGGGCTACGAAGAAGGGGCTTTCCAGTCCGTGAATAGCCCGTACAGAAGTTATTTCAAATTTAAAAAGCCCAACTACGCGCACAGTGATTACGAGGGTTGGTGGGACTTTCAGACCCTTCCAAAACTCAACTACGAGAAGAGCCCCGAGCTTGAAGAGTACATTCTGAATTTGGGCGCAAAGTGGGTTTCCGCGCCCTATAACGTGGACGGCTGGCGCCTTGACGTTGCGGCGGACTTAGGGCACAGCCCTGCTTACAATCATAAATTCTGGCAGAAGTTCAGAAGCCGCGTGCGGCAGGCAAACCCCGAAGCGTTTATTTTGGCAGAGCATTACGGCTCGCCCGAAAGCTGGTTGGGCGGAAACGAGTGGGACTCGGTTATGAACTACGACGCCTTTATGGAACCCGTTACTTGGTTTTTAACGGGTATGGAAAAGCACAGCGAGGCTTTTGACGGTGGCAAGCTGAGGGACGGTAAGCTGTTCTTTGACAGTATGTTCAAAGCTATGTCTAAGTTCCCGCGCCCCGGGTTGGACTCGGCTTTAAACCAACTTTCAAACCACGACCATTCGCGCTTTTTAACGCGCACGAATATGACTGTGGGAACTACCCGCACCAAAGGTCCGCACGAGGCTGGTTACAATGTAGATAAGCGCATTATGCAGCTTGCGGTGCTTATACAGATGACCTGGGTAGGCTCGCCCGGTGTCTATTACGCGGACGAGGCGGGGCAAGTAGGTTGGACCGACCCCGACAGCCGCAGAACTTACCCGTGGGGCAGTGAAGACCACGAGCTTATCGAATTCCACAAAAAGGCTATTTCTTTGAGAAAGCGCGTGCCTTGTCTTAAAATGGGCAGTATTAAAAGGCTGGACGCGGGCAACGGTTATATCGCTTACGGCAGGTTTGACGAAAACGAGTGCTGTGTTGTTATTATCAATACCAACGACGGGGAAATTTCTTTGACCGTTCCCGTATGGGAATTGGGCGTTCCGCACGCCGGCGCTAAAATGAAACTTAAATTTGCGTGCGGCGACTGGGGCTTTACCGAGCATGAAGAGCAAAGCGAAGTCAAGCACGGCAGGTTATTTGTAACTTTACCCGAGCAGTCGGGCGCGGTGTACTATTATAAGTTTGACGAAGATAATTAACGGCGCAAGCAAAACCACGCTTTTGCGCCCGCGCACCCAATTTGTGGCTACGCCACCTCAGCGCGGGTGAAGTGCCGCAATTATATATTTGTGTGCCCCAAGAGATTGCGGCACGAGGGGCGAGAAGCCCCTAAAAATCACGAAATATTTTACGCGCAGAATAGCG